>NZ_CP096199.1:1320805-1651006 GCF_023195835.1 Vibrio sinaloensis
GTGTGTCGCCCGATGATCTGCTGCGCCAAGCAACCACCAATATTTGTCACTGCAGTAAACCGCACATCGCAAATTATCCGATGCATGCTGCGGCGTATGGTGACAAGCAGTTTGGTATCGTGAGTTGCTATAACTCACTTCCCCTTGCTGGTGGATCCAATACCTTAGTGAGAATGAATCTAAAACAAGTGGCGCTGCAGGCTCACGATAGTGACCATTTCATTGATCACTTGTTGCCTCAATATAGCCGATTGATGACCGAATTGATGGATGCACGCGCAAGCTATTTACACGAGCAATCCAACTTTTTCCAAGGTTTCCTGGCCGCCGAAGGGTTGATCAACGAGAAACGCTTCGCACCCATGTTTGGTATTTATGGAATGGCAGAGGCGGTTGATATTCTGCTAGAGCAAGCTGGGATTGATAAACGTTATGGGTATGATCAGCAAGCGAATACGCTGGCTCATGACATTTCGCGCAAACTCGCAGCATTGGTCGAGGCACTGCCAGTTAAATATGGACTGAACAGCAAGGCGCTACTGCACGCACAAGGCGGGATCAGTTTGGATAAGGGGGTGACACCAGGCGTTCGTATTCCTTACGGCCATGAGCCAGATCCCGTGAGTTATATTCAAGCAACGGCGGCACATCACCAATACTACACCTCGGGTATCAGTGATATTTTGACCATAGATGAAACCGTTAAAGCTAATCCAGAGGCCATGTTTAATCTGTGTAAAGGGGCACTGAGTATGGGTTATCGAGAGTTCACGGCAAACGTGAGTTCTAATGACCTGATGCGCGTCACAGGGTACATGGTTAAGCTGTCTGATATCGCTAAGTTTGAACAGCAAGGGTCAAGAACCAACACCACGTTTCTTGGTGCGGAAGCGGCGAACAATACCGAGATTTTGCAACGTCGGCCTCGAGTCGTTAGCTTGGAAACGACCCCGAGATTCGAGCAATAGGGTGTAGGATGACCAAAGTAGCGAAAGTCAGTCGAATCCTAAACTTTTCCTGTGTCGATGGCCCTGGAAACCGTTTGGTCATTTTTCTGCAAGGCTGTAACTTTCGCTGCCTCAATTGTCACAATCCACATACCATCAACCATTGCAATCATTGTGGAGATTGTGTCACTAGATGCCCAAGCCAAGCACTGAGTGTCGATAGTCAGCAGCGAGTGCATTGGGATGCGTCTGCTTGTACCGATTGCGATCTGTGTATCGAAGTCTGTCAGCATCAATCTAGTCCCAAAGTATCGAGTTACACCGTCACTGAAATGCTGAGCTTGGTTGCCAAACAAAGCCCTTTCATTAGTGGCGTGACCATATCGGGCGGCGAGGCAACGCTGCAGCTGCCATTTGTGCTTGAGTTGTTTAGCCAAATAAAAGCAGAGCCCAAACTCAGCCATTTGACCTGTTTTATCGATAGCAATGGCGAACTTAGTGAGCAGGGGTGGCGAAAACTAGCGCCTGTATTAGACGGCGCAATGGTAGATTTGAAATCGTGGCAGCAAGATACCCATCAATGGCTAGTGGGCCGAAGTAACCATCGTGTGCTTCAGTCAGTGCATCTATTGGCTAAGATGGGCAAGTTGCATGAGCTTAGATTGTTACACATTCCTGGAGTTAGTGATCTCGAACTGGAAGTGGAGGCTGTGATTGGTTTGATAAAACAGCTTCCCGAGTCGGTCAGCGTACGTTTAAATGCGTTTCAACACCACGGCGTCGTGGGAGAGGCACTAAACTGGCCAGCATGCAGTCAACAACAAATCGAGCAATTTCACCAAAGGCTCATCCATCGAATTGGGAACCCCATTTTACTGCCAACGGTTTATACCTGAGTGAGCTGCTGATGAACCCAACGCAAAGCAGGATCGTTTAAGCTAGCAGGGTTCCAGACCAAACTGTAAGCAACTTGGCCGTACTCGAACGGTAGAGGTTGACTCACCAACCCTTGTGCTTGCTTGGCTTGTTGTGCCCACATCTTTGAGCAGGTCAACAGTAATTCGGTGTGATGGCAGAGTGTAGCAGCGCTGCCAAAATCGGAAACAGATAACGCTATATTTCTGGAACCATGGCGCTGCGTGAGATTTTGTTCGAAGTAAGGCTCAGCGAGATCCTTATCCAGAATCCCGATATGGTTGCACGCCAAATAGGCATCAATGGTCATTTCATTGCCTACTAGAGGGTGATCTGGTTTCATTAAACAGACCATTTCGTCTGCCAGAATCTGCTGCCACATCAATTGCTGGCTTCGAGTCGGTGGTTGGCTTATGTCATGAGGCAATAACATAAAATCCACTTGTCCACGATGCAGTGCATCGAAACTGAGCGCGTCTTTGGCGTGCACAGTAATTGAACGCGCTTGGGTTAATTGTTGGGTGATCTCAGCCACTTTGTTTGCAAACAACTCGAAGGTGCTTTCTCGCATCGACAGCGAAATAGATCCTTTGAACAATTCTGGTCGAAAGGCGCCCTGGTGAAGAATGCCATTCATACTGGATAAAATCTGATGCACTTCTGGGCCAATATTGAGTGCAAATTGTGTGGGCAGCAATCCATTGGCATCGCGATAAAACAGCTCATCGTCGAGTTGACTGCGGAGCTGCGCGAGGGTTTTGCTCACGCTCGATGGGGTCACGCACAGTATTTCTGAGGCAGCAGTGACGCTGTGAGTGCTGAGCAATACGTGGAGTACGGTTAAGTGCTTTAAGCTAATGCGAGAAAGGGCGATATAATCCATAACAACAGAACTCTAGATACAAGAGTTATTTATAACGTGTAGCAAGGTGAAATGGTAGTCATAAACCCTCGAGCTACCCAGTTTATCTGTGTTCGCCTAAACTTAGAGGTGATGGTTGATGTGGAGTAAATTATGGACAAGTTAACGAGCGTATTAATCGCAATGCTGGCAACGGTCTCTTTTAATCTAGTGGCAGCAGAGGAAGAAGAGGATGTCAACAATCGCACTAAGGTTGCCCCGACGGTAGAGGAAATGGACAGCGATGGTGATGGGTTGGTATCGCAGGAGGAGTTCAATCAGTTTCGCCTTGGCTCTTCTGAGCCAGATTCAGAACAGGAAGAGGGACAAGAGGGAACAGAGAACGACGAGGATGGGAATCGAAGCGGCTTGAGTGCATTTGCCTCATTTGACAAAGACAAAGATGGATTCGTGACTCAAGAGGAGCTTAATGCTCACGCGAAATACTCTAACCCTGGTAACGGAACTGGAGAGCTAAAAACGCAAAAACAACAAATGCGTTCGAACAGCGAAGTCGGCAGTCAATCTAAGTCAAACAATAAAGGTGGCAATAGCAACAAAGGCAGCGGCAGTAGTAACCGAGGTGGCGGTAACAAAGGTGGTGGTGATAAAGGCGGTAAAGGTAAAGATAAGTAAACTAAAAAGCCTCAACTGAGTTGAGGCTTTTTGGCGGCTTTAATCGATCAAACCGTAATCCTGAGCAAGAATATCAATGATTTCTTGCTTGGGGTTGGCACTCAATGTGATTTTACGTCCGGTAATTTTTTCAGCGATACCGAGGTAGGTGCGAGAGATATCCATTAAAGCATCGACAGGTAGGGCGTTGTCTCGCGCCAGCGCTTCGCGCTCATCCATGCGTTCCTTGTTAAGTAAGATGCCTGGATCTGGGAAGTAGTTAAGCAAGAATTGGCGGAAGCCTTCCTTTGAGTTCTCAACAATATTGCCAGCATTGTATTCGTTTTCATCCCAAATTCGAGAAGAATCAGGTGTGCCCACTTCATCCATGTAAATCAGCTTTTCATTGCCTTTTGAATCAGTTACGTAACCAAATTCAAATTTAGTGTCGACGAAAATCTGCTCAATTTCTGCCAACGCATTGCTAATGACAACAAAACCTTCGCGCAATAGCTTCTCATATTGAGCAATATCTTCTGCCTTAGAGAAATTGAACGCGGCGAAGTTATCTTCAATGTTTTTGCGAGTAATGTTAACGTCGTCCGCCTCCGGTACACCTGGAATACCGCGAAGAATGCCCTTAGTTGATGGCGTCATAAGCAGTTCAGGGAGAGGCTTATCTTTTTCAAGTCCTTCAGGAAGCTGGATTCCACAGAAATCACGTTCTCCACTGGCATACGCACGCCACATTGAACCAGTAATGTATTGACGACAGATCGCTTCAATCATGATTGGCTTTGCTTTTTGTACAATCCAAACGAATGGGTGAGGGATGTCTAAAATATGACTATCGGCTAACCCCTGTTGTTTAAATAAGCTAAACCAATGATTAGAAATGGCGTTGAGCGCAGCCCCTTTGCCAGGGACGCCTTTAAGCCCGCCTTCTGCGTGCCAGATGCAATCAAAAGCAGAGATACGATCGCTGATGACCATGATAGCGAGAGGTGCGTCTTCCGCCACATCATAGCCTTTTTCTTTGATAAGGCGCTTACTGTCTTGTTCGGTTAGCCAATAGACAGAGCGAACTTTTCCGCTATGAACGGGTTTATCTGTACGAATGGGAAGATCGTCGTTTACGGCGAGTACTTGATCTGCGAGACTCATTTAGACATTCCTATCTTTAAGCAACATGAGGGATCGTCACGATTCGACAATCCATTTGCCCCGCATAATACCAGAACTATTTTTCGTCGCTAGTGAAAAAGCAAACGTTTGCTTTATTTTTGCTATTCAGATGCTAAGGGCGCGCTGTTTTGAAAGTTAAAGACAAAAAGCCCCTCATAAGAGGGGACAAAGACAGCGTATAAATGTTGAGCTTATTAATGATACTGGTTAACTCCGCCCTCAACAAAGAACACTTCACATTGACATTGAGTCGCCAAATCTTGCAATAAGCCTTGTTCAACCAATGGAATTTGCGTAGAGGCAATCACAGCACTGGCATTGCCTGAACGAATGGCTTTACTGACAATCTCAAACTCTGACTGGGTCTGAGATGATTTCATTTGGATGATTTTAGTACAGCTAATATGACAAGCCGCAAACTGCTGATAATCAGGGCGCGGGCACTGAGCGGTAAATAGGATCCACTGCTTTTGACTCGATAGACCCGCTAATCGACTCAGAACATCCTGGTTGATATTCATTGGCTGAGTAGGTTGGGCTAGGACATTGTATTTTGAGAAAGTACTAATGGGAGTCTGAGCCTGAATCATGATCACTGTTCCTTTGTACATGCTGTATGTGTATACAGTAGTTTGTGGGCGAAAATTATTCAAGCAGTTTTGAATAATTTTTGTGCGAGCATGAAGAGGCAGAATAGATGGGAGGTAATTTAAGTTACTGTTTAATAAGTTTTTTATTTTGACTGTGTATATTAGGGAGTATGATTAGAAAGATGAGATTTTGTGAGATAAGTCACTTGGCTTTATACAGTGTTATACAGTGGTCATGTATAACACTGTGCAGAGTAGTGAGGGTTTAGTTATAGAAAGCGTTGTGGGTGATCACTAAAAATCCCGTCTAAGTTTTGAAGGTGCTTAAGCGAGCGTGGATTGTTGACTGTGTAGGCCCAAACTTGATAACCCAAGCGCTTGAGTTGATCCACTTTACGCTTGCTTACCCAGCGGTAATTAACATTGCAGTGCGATGCCTCCACTTCAGCCAATAGTGCGATCACCCGCTGTGAGACGCGCTCGCACAATACAGCACGCGAATAGTCGGGGAGATATGTAAACAGTTCGCGCATCACCTCATGGCTAAAGCTCGACAGAACGAGTTGTTGCTTTGGGTAGTCCGCTTGTTCCAGCGCCTGGGCTAATAGTTGGCATACATAATGGGGATCGTGACGGTCAACTTTGATCTCTAAATTGAGCTTGATGTTATGTTGCTTGGCGATAGCAAGCAGCTCGTTTAGGCAAAGAATTTTTTCATCGGCAAAGCGAGAACTAAACCAACTACCGAAGTCATGCTGTTTCAGCGCTTCTAGCGTCATCTCATCAATGCGCCCACGACCAGTACTGCATCTGTCGATGGTGTGATCGTGACAAACCACTAACTGATGATCTCGGGTTGGTTGAATATCGACCTCCACCCACTCTAGGCCAAGGTCAATAGCGGCTAATATACTCGCTCGCGTGTTTTCTGGATATTCTCCTGCAACCCCGCGATGTCCAACGATAATCATGCTTCTCTACCTTTCAGATTCTTACGAGTAGGCCGCTGATTTTGCGCTGAAAATTTCGTCGCCAGCGACCATGAGATCTGACACTATCAACTGATATCTATAATAACAATCATAGGCGTTGAATAAATTGAACAATTAACGCAGAGCCGCTTGGATTTTAGTTGCATCGCACGGATGGGTGTTTGTTTAACGTTAAGCACTGAATGACCAATGCTGAGTAGAGAAATCGACTATTATTTATTTCTAGGGTGAAATTAAATTGGAACTAGTGACACGATTGTTAGTACAATCCGTGGCTAGATACTCAGTTTTACAGGGATGAATAATGAAGATCGGTGTAATTGGAGCAGGTTCCGTTGGCGTTGGTGTATGTAATTACCTATTAACACTTGGCAGTGTCAGCGAATTAGTGCTGTTGGATAATAATCTAGAGCGCGCAGAAGGCGAAGTGTTTGACTTTAGACATACCGCTGCGCTGACGTTTTCGAAAAACACTCATATTGTCCCAACCGACGATTACTTCTCTCTCATTGGTGCGGATATTGTTGTTATTACTGCCGGTGCCCAAATCAAACAGGGACAAACGCGCATTGATTTGGCCGAAATCAACAGCCGCATTGGTGTTGATATTGCGAAACAAGTGGAGCGTGTCGCACCCAATGCAACCTTAATCATCGTCAGTAACCCTTGTGATCTGGTTGCCCACTTTATTGCGATTAACACAAACTTTCCGCGTTCTCGAGTGATCAGCAGTGGCTGTGTTATTGATACAGCACGCTTGATGAGTATTGTTGCCAACCGAGTCAACCTGGACCCTAAAAACGTGTTTGGTTACGTTCTTGGCGAGCACGGTAGCCACTGTTTCACTCCGAAAAGTCTTATTTCGATCGCGGGTCAATCCGCCGACTACTATTGCGATACGCACCATATAGAGCGGATTTGTGCCGACCAATTGTTGGAATCGGTGAAGCAAGCCGGGTATGAAATCTTTAAGCGCAAACAAAACACGACTCATGGCATATCTGCTAGCGTTTTCCGCATTATCCAAGCGATCATGATCAATGAACGTTCGGTACTTCCAGTCGCTACCTTGTTGAATGGCGAATACGGGTTAGACAATGTGGTGTTGAGTCTACCCACTGTCGTAGGGAAAAATGGCGCAGAGTCGATCTTGCAGCACCCGTTTACCGAAGAAGAGATCACGACATTAGAAAGTATCGCGACTGAAGTGAACAAAGTCGTTGAACAGGTTGCACTGAAAACCGGTCTTGCGAGTGTCAAAGCCTAATCGTTGGTGTCAGAAGTGTTATTGTCAGCGAACGCACGGCCACAGGTCGTGCGTTTTTGCTTTCTGATTACCACGACTTTGCTGCCGATGTCATGAATTAGAGTGAATGCTCTTTCGTAAATTGCCATTGTTGCTATGGTGTGATGTTGCAATGTTGTTAAATTGGTCGGCGTCATGAAAATCCATACCCTTGATGGTTACATTCAAACCCTCTATTTAGCGGTTTATCCTGATAAGCTGCTGTTGCTCGATGGCGCTTCACGAGCCGATATTCCACTGCTGAGACACTATGTTACTCATGAGTTAGGTCGTCCTTTTTCTAGCCTCAGTTGTGTTGTGGTTACGCACATGCATCCAGATCATGCAGGTGCTGCACACAAGCTGCGTCAACTTACTGGCTGCCACTTGGTCTCGGCGCAGCGTGACAATCCTTGGTACCATGGCGCTGATGGTGTGCTCATGCATCTGACTGATATTGCTCTAGCGCGTTGGGTGGCAAGGCGCAAAGGTAAACCCAAACGCAACTTGTGGTATCCGCGTAAGTTAGCCCCAGATGTGACCTTATGTGATGGCGAGACCATTCCTGGCTTTTCGGATTGGACGGTATTGGAAACCCCAGGTCACACCGATAGGGATTTATCCCTTTATCACCGCGAGCAAGACTTACTTTATGTGGCCGACCTGATGGTGCAAGTAAAGCAAAAGCTGATCGCACCTTTCCCGGTGTTTTACCCGAATCAATATCGAGCTTCCGTGCAGCGAGTATACGAGTTGGCACCAAAAGTATTATTGATTGCTCACGGCGGTGAGGTCGTTCTCTGTGCCAAGGCTTATCAACATTTGGTCGATACCGCGCCAAGAACGCCTGCCACTCACTGGCGCGCATTTAAAGTCAAACTCAAAAGCTTGTTTGGCGCAATTTGGGCGTTTGGTACCCATAAACACAATTGATTTGCCATGCTGTTGGCCTATCAATCTCTGACAAGCAATTGAAGTTTTAGCAAGACGCGATACTATGTCGTCACTAATAATGACTTTATCTCATGGCTGACATCGCGTCGGTAACCTAACGTTATGAAATTGATTAACTTAAGTTTGATTGCCTCACTGGCTGTCTGGAGCAGCCTAGTGACAGCAGATGGCTTAGAGAGTGCGCAGAAAATTCAACAGCGGACCCACAGCGCCGGCGCTGCGAGTCAGCAGCGTATTGATAGCAAAGCAGAGCAAGCGCTTGAGCTACAAGCGGAAATAGAGAGTCTACGCCAGCAAATCAACGACTTAGCGTTATATCGTGACCATCTGTCTGCGTTGATAGCAAATCAACAAGTTGAGCAAGAGAGCTTGAATCAGCAGCGGCGACAAGTAAGCCAGACTAAGCAAGGTTTGGTTCCTTTGATGTATCACATGCTACAAGCGCTAAAGCTATGGGTCGAGAGCGATATCCCGTTTAACTCAGCGGTGCGTGAGGCGCGTATCGACAAGCTCGAAGCCATGATGACTCGTGCTGATATTAGCGATGCTGAAAAGTTTCGTCGTATTTTTGAAGCGTATCAGATTGAGCTGGAATATGGGCTTAAGCTTGGTCAATTTGAGCAGAGTATTGATGTCGATGGTGTCCGTCGTCAGGTCGAGGTGCTTCAAGTCGGCAGGTTATCCCTATTAGCGCGAACCAACAGCCAGAGTGATTATTGGTCTTGGGATAGAAGCAAGAAAGCTTGGGTAGCGGTAGAGCCGCGCTTATATCAAGAAATTGATAAGGCATACCAAGTGGCGGCGCAGCAGGCAACGCCGCAATTGCTCACCTTGCCTGTGTCGCTGAAACAGAGGGAGGCGACACAATGAGATTCGGAGCAATGGCATGGTCAATGTTGTTTTGTTTGTCGAGCTTAGTACTTACTGGTAGTTTGCGTGCCGATGATCTTGTCTCTGCGGCTAACAGCGAGGCGATAAAACAGCAGCACCACAATCAGCAGCGAGAGCAGCGCTTTACCCACACGGTAGAAGAGCTAAAAGCACTAAACAGCGAGCTTCAGCAGCAGAAAGCAGAGCTGGAAACGCAGATTCAATCATTGAGTGAGAGATTTCGCGGCAATGAACAAACCTTAGCCGACCTTGAGTTGGCGCTCAAAACAGAAACTGGCACTCTCAGTGAGGTATTTGCCTTGGTGCGCCAGCATGCGAACACGTTGCAGTCAGCCCAGCAACAGTCGAGTGTCCCACAGCCAAACGCCACGGCAATTTCTATCATTGCTGAATCACGCCAGCTTCCTTCCATAGAGCAAGTCGATAAACTTTGGCGTGCTTATTTGGCCCATATTAAAGCCAGCGGCGAAATCCGTGCGACTGTGGTGACCGAAATTGACGCTCAAGGTCTAGCACATGAGAACAGAGCAGTTAAGCTTGGAGCGTTTGCGCTTATTGGCGAGCAGGGCTTTCTTCAATGGCAAGCGAAGCCGAAAACCGCGCGTTACTACACCAACCAGCCGCCTACGGCTCCGACCTTGGCGAGTGTCGAGCCTCTTTTACTAGGAAGCTCGTTGCCACTACTGATTGATCCTACACGTGGTGAGCTGCTTCAACAGAGAGCAACGTCTTTAACGCTGCTCGACAGAATTCAACAAGGCGGCCCCGTCGCTCAGGTGATCATCGCACTATTGTTGGTGGGGCTTATCATTGCGGTGGTACGCGGGATTCATTTAGTTGCAATACGCCGAAAAATCAACCAGCAGTTGAAGTCACCTTCGGCTATTCACAACAACCCATTAGGTCGGGTGTTGGCCGTGTACCAAAACAATCACAATCGGAGCGTTGAAGCACTGGAGCTACGATTATTGGAAACCGTATTAGACGAGCAAGCGCATCTCGACAAAGGGCTCTCTATGCTAAAGCTACTTGCAGCGCTGGCACCCATGCTCGGTTTATTGGGTACCGTTATCGGTATGATTGAGACGTTCCAGATCATCACCCAGTACGGAAATGGCGACCCTAAAGTGATGGCTGGCGGTATTTCGATGGCATTGGTGACCACGGTACTCGGACTGGTGGCGGCTATGCCGCTGTTGCTGGCGCACAATTTGTTGAGCAGCCAAGTTGAAGCCATTAAGTCGATATTGGAAAAACAAGGGGTCGCGTTAGTCGCCAAGCAGGCGGAAAGCGAGTTAGCCACACCTGCAAGTGGCATGGCGTCGGTGGCGTAATGGACGATATCATCACACTATTAAACCAGATGGCGCAGAGCTTCGATTGGAGTGCTCACTTGCTTGCTTTCATGCATCGAGGTGGTGTGGTGTTATGGGGCCTGTTTGTGGTGGTGATGCTGTTACTGGCATTGGCGTTAGAGCGTCTCTATTGTTTGCATGTTGAGCTGCCCAAAACATCAGCGAATTGGCAAACCATTTGGCACCAGCGCAGCGACAAAACCTCATGGTATGCGCAGCGTATTCTAGATGGCTGGTTGGCACAGTTACAGCTTAGTGCCAGCAGCAATCTGCGCCTTATCAAAGCATTGGTGACCTTGTGCCCAATGCTTGGCTTATTAGGCACCGTAACCGGTATGATCAATGTGTTTGATGCAATGGCCAAATACAGTACCAGCGATCCCAAACTCATGGCTGAGGGTATTTCAATGGCCACCATTCCGACCATGGTTGGTATGGTGGCGGCATTGATAGGCTTGTTTATCCATGCTCGTCTGGCAAAACATGCACGGACACGGGTGAGAGTACTGGCGACCCAGTTTAGGAGTGAAGTATGAGACTAGGACGACGCCTTGAGTCACAGGAAGAAGCGCATATCGATCTTACGCCTATGCTTGATATCGTGTTTATCATGCTGATCTTCTTTATTGTCACCAGCGCATTTGTTGCACAGTCTGGGGTAGAAGTGAATCAGCCTCAAGCCAGTCAAGCACAGCAGCAGAAACAAGCCAGTATTTTTATTGCAGTGACCGCCGACAATGACATCTACATCGATAATCGTCTTATCGATATAGAAGCGGTTGAGTCTGCACTTAAGGTATTGCGGTTAGATAAACCAGATGCGGGACTGATGATCCAAGCCGATGAGTTCGCCTTTAACGGCACTGTGGTGAGGGTGATGAACGCCGCCAAAACCGCTGGAGTTGAAAAGATCGCATTGGGAGCAGAGAGGCAATAATGGTCCGTTTGCTGTGGTTTACGCCAATGGCTTTTGTGCTGACATTGATGATTTTCGCACTGATGGCCAAAGTGACCGGCAGTCGTTCAATAACGCCGCCAGAGCAACAAGGTGTCGTATTGAACATTCTTGTCGAGGAGCAAGAACCACAACCCCTGCGCCAACAGCGAAGCGTACCTAAACCGCCACTCCACCAACCAGAGCCTCAGTTAACGCTTAGCAGCGCCGTCGATTTTCCTGAGTTTGACTCGCCGTCAATGCAGGTTGAAATCAGTCCCTTGCTCAATGTTGGCATCGATACGATTCAAGTGATGGCGCCATCACTTGATTTTGAGCTAGAAGAAGTGGATTTGCAGCCCGTCTATCGAGTTGATCCTGATTATCCCGCCAAGGCGGTGCAGCGAGGTATCGAAGGTTATGTGACGCTGCGTTTTAACATCGATGAGCAAGGACATCCGATTGACATAGAAGTGCTACAAGCCAAACCAACGCGTATTTTTGATCGCAGCGCGATAAGAGCACTTAAGCGTTGGCGCTATCCGCAGACCATCGTCGATGGTAAAGCCATGATTCAAAGGGGGCAGACGGTTAAGCTGGCGTTTGAACTCAATCAATGAAACCATTCTACATTGCGATTATCTGTCTTCTATTTAGCGCTGGAGCAAGTGCCGAGGGGATCAGCGCTTACCTAGCCAACGCGCTTAACCAAGTCGAGCGTATGAACCAACGCCAACAGCATGAGCAAGCCCTGGCATATCTTGAGTCAGTGACGGTGTCACGCAGTAGCGATCAGGCGCAGTTGGCGAGATGGCTTGGGGTTTTGTATTGGCAACAAGGTCGCAATCAACAGGCAATCGCCTCGTTGGAGCAGTCACTCGCTACTCAAGCGTTACCACAAAGCCAAACACGAGAGGTTCAGCGGATGCTTGCAGACCTCTATCTGCTCGAAGCGCAATATCCAACCAGCCTTGATTACTATTACCCGCTGGTAGAGAGCGAGGTGAATCCAAAGTACAAGCAGCAGCTTTGGCAACGCATCGCTCAGGCTCATTATCACCAGCAGCAGTGGCAAGCCGCAATAAAAGCCGCGCAACATGCGCTTAGAGAGCAGCCAGAGAATCCTGCGAGCGCGCTGCAGTTAAAACTGGGTGCAGAGGTTGCTTTGCAGCACTGGCAATCGGCGATCACCTCTTTGAGCCAACTGATTGAGTTGCAGCCACATCAGCCAATGTGGTGGCGACAACTTAGCTCGGTGTATTTGAAACAGGGGAATATCGGCAGCGCTCTAAATACACTGTCTTTGGCAAAACTCAATCATGTTAAGTTGGATCCAAGTGACTTACGATTGCTCGCACAGCTGTATGCAAAGCGGGGGCTACCTGAGCTTGCCGCCAAGCAGATGGCTGAGCTCGAACAATCGGACACATCGGTGCACAGTTTGATTCAACAAGCGAACTATTGGCAGTGGGCGAAAGAGTGGCAGAAGGCAGAGCAGGTGTGGTTAAAGATCGCGAGCCAAGACCCAAAATACTATTGGCAGGTAGCCCAATTGCAGATACAGAGTAAACAATATCCACAGGCATTAGAATCTCTCGAAAAGATTCCAGACGCCTCTGCCAAGGTGATGCTGGCAAAAGCGAACATCCATTACAAACTAGGCCAATTGCCGCAAGCGGTTAAGAGCGCGCAAAGCGCAGTGGAATTGGAGTCTTCGAGAGAGACTCAGCAATGGTTGGATTTTTTGCGTCATCGGCAAGCTCTAATCAAGAGTAGATTAGAACAAAGCCGGTAAAACTATTTGTTGTCCATACAGACAAATTCAGCTCGCCAAAGTAAGCGTCCGGTATCGTGCATGTTGCGCAATACTTCTTGCCCTGACATCTGAGGAAAGGCGTGCATTACAGTCACGTCTTCGCCTTGTTCCGACTTCTCATAAGCCCTGACGTGGGTAAAAGTACTGGATAAGTTGTTTGACAGCATATTCCTAGACAAGCAAATGCCAAAAACGTCGCGTTTCATTGTCGTTCCCTCTGACAGTGTGTAGGCAGACCATGATGTTATTGTGTTGTGAAGCCTGCGATTGGCGTATCGTAACCCGGGCTGTTTGTGCTCAATAATTATACAATCAAAATGAATGTTCAGCGTAATAAACAAACACGAAATCCTTTGATCTAAGTCAAGATTGGTTGGGTTAATTAGCGTTGTTTTTGTAAATAGCTCGAAAGGAAAACGTTTGCTTATTGTGGGTTGTTGTTTTAATAACCAAAGACAAAGTTTATTGTTTGTGGGCTTCACACTTCACTGTGTCACTGCTCGGAGTGATGTTATCTGAATGTTATCCTCTCGCCATACATAAGGAGATGTTATGACGTGGAGCCACATCAGCTTTCGCAAAAGAATGCTGATTATTATGACCTTATCTGGGCTGATCGAACTGTTGATTTTGGTCGCAGCCGGCTTTATCTATATTAAGCATGCCCAAGAGGATGAGATGGGTCATAAAGCCTTGGGCGTCGCCTCATTTCTAGCAAAGTCGCCGTATGTGGTACAGATGATAGAAAATGGCGTCGATCAACAAGGCCAACAACGTTTTCGAGACTTGACCACCTTGATTGGTGCAGCATTTATCGTTGTGGGTGATCAGCAAGGCATCCGGCTTGTACACCCGCTCGATGAACGACTTGGCCACCCGATGAAAGGCGGCGACAACGAACGCGCACTGGTTGATGGTGAAGCGTACATCTCTTTTGCCAAAGGTTCACTGGGTTATTCCGTTCGCGGAAAATCAGCGGTATTCAATCAGCAAGGTGAGATTATCGGGGTAGTGTCGGTTGGGTATTTGATTGACCGCCTACAAGACAGAATCGAGCCTTTTCTTATTTATCTATTATTGATGGCGCTGCTTGTGGTTATCGCCAACGCGGTGATTTCCAGCTATGCGTCACGTCGTTTTCAGCGTGCTATTTTGGGCTTTGAACCTGAGCAAATAGGGCGGTTGTACGTTGAGTTGGATGTCACCCTAGAAACCTTGAAAGAGGGTATTTTAACCATTGACGATCAAGGTAGGTTACGCTCTCTCAATAAGAGTGCCTGCAGGATTTTGGGTTTAGTCAAAGAGCAATGCATCGACAAGCCGCTGAGCGAAGTCCTACCAGACAGTGATCTGCATACGGTGTTACAAACGGCTCGCACCGACCACGATATCAACTTATATCTCAACGGAAAACGCCTTATCGCTAATCGCAGCCCTATCATCGTTGAGGGCAAAGTGGTGGGCGCTGTGTCCAGTTTTCGGTTGCGGGATGACTTAACCGAGCTCAATGAGCAGCTAGCCAAAACTAAAGAGTATGCGGAAATGCTTCGTTCTCAAACCCATGAGCATCGCAATAAGCTCAATACTATAAGCGGAATGGTACAAATGGGCGAGTTAGAAGCGGTTCAGCACTTGATAGGCCAGGAAACTGCGCATTATCAGGCCCTGATAGAGTTTCTGCGAGAGACCATCAAAGAACCTTTGATCGCGGGCATGCTGCTCGGAAAAACAGAGCGAGCTCGTGAGCTTGGGATTGAGCTAGTCGTAGAGCAAGGATCGCGTTTGCTTCCGCTACCAAAACAGATCAACCCAGAAGACCTAGTGACCATTTTGGGTAATTTGATCGACAACGCCTTTGATGCAGTGCGCGATGCCATTACTCAAAATCGCGTGATTGCTCCTGAAAGACGTGTTGTTGAAGTGTCGATCAGTGATTTTGGCAACGAGGTCATTCTGGAGGTGAGCGATCAAGGCTGTGGACTGCCGGAAGAACTGAGCATTGAGGCGTTAGTTCGACGTGGTGTTTCAAGTAAGGGCTCGACCACACGTGGGGTTGGGCTGTATCTGACCAATGAGTTAGCACTTCGCTATCATGGAGAACTCGAAATGGTCAACAATAAGCCTTATGGAGCGAGGATGACAGTGTATTTACCAAAGGAAGAGCAAGCATGAACCAGCTAACTCGTGTGATGATCATTGAGGACGATTTGGCCATTGCGCAGCTACACCAGCGCTATCTAGACCAAATTGGCGGCTTTGAGGTTATTGGCATTGCCACCAGCAAGTTAGAAGCTGAAATGCAGTTAGATGTGTTTGAACCAGATTTGCTGTTATTGGATGTGTATCTTCCCGACGGTACCGGATTGGAGTTACTCAACGCCCTGCGAGCGAAGAGCTTAAGTTGTGACGTTATCTTAATCACAGCGGCACGTGATGTTGATACTCTACAACAGGCGATGCGCGGTGGGGTGGTCGATTATCTGCTAAAACCTGTGGTTTTCCCGCGCCTAGAAGCTGCGCTCAAAAAGTACAGTGCGCAAAAGCAGCAATTGGGTCAAACTCTCGATTTGGACCAATCTT
Organism: Vibrio sinaloensis; assembly: GCF_023195835.1. Classification (NCBI taxonomy): domain Bacteria; kingdom Pseudomonadati; phylum Pseudomonadota; class Gammaproteobacteria; order Vibrionales; family Vibrionaceae; genus Vibrio; species Vibrio sinaloensis. The sequence continues at coordinate 1,336,766 of NZ_CP096199.1, forward strand.
TGGTCGACAAAATGCTCAGAAGCCATAATGACGCAGAGAGCACCAAAAACCGATTACCAAAAGGCATTGATGGTGTCACACTTGAAAAAATTCGGGCGCTGTTTGTCGACAATGAGAGCTTAACCGCTGACGAAGCTGGAGAGAAAATTGGTGCCAGCCGAACCACAGCAAGGCGCTACCTAGAGCACTTGATCAGTAGTGGTGAACTGGAAGCGGATCTCAACTACGGCAGTGTAGGCCGCCCGGAGCGAACCTATCGAAAATCAGTTTAGAGACAAAGCGTTAGTCGATGAAACTGGACGTTTGGGTAAAGCTCTCCTACATTATTAACTAATTAGTCATTAATGTTGGGCGCTGGAAAAGGTGTGTTAACAGTCAGACATCCATAGTGAGTTTAAGGGCAGCGAATGAAGTGTTGGGCTTTGATGTTTTTGTTTGCGACGGTCAATAGCTTTGTTGCGGCCACCAGCTTTGCCAAAGAGTCATTAACACTCACGCTCGCCTCTCAAGTCGACAACGGCCATCAATTTTTCCACGAGTTGATATATCAAGCGCTGACACGTGATGGTCACCAGGTGAACATCGTTGTGCCCAGCGACCATATTCCGCAAAAGCGGGTGGTTAGGATGGTTGAAGCGGATATGCTGAGCCTAACCTGGCTGTTAGCGACCCCAGAGCGAGACGCCCACTTTACTTCTGTTGATGTCCCTCTGACCAATGGCCTGATTGGCAAGCGGTTGCTGCTCATTCCCCCTGGTTTGCAACAAAAGTTTGATAACATCAACACATTGGAAGAGTTAAGAGCCTCTAAGCTGGTTGCGGGGCTTGGAATTAGCTGGTTTGATGTGGATGTTTGGCAGTTTAACTCACTGCCAGTCTATCAAGCTGACGGTGAATGGCGCTCTCTCTACTGGAAGTTGACCCAGACAGGACCTATCAACTATTTTCCTCGAGGGTTGAACGAAATCGGCTTAGAAGCGGCGCAAAACCCTCATTTATCGATAGAAAAACGCCTGATGCTGGTCTATAACCGAGACTTGAAATTTTACCTATCTCCTCAGACCGCAAAATATCAACCACAACTAGAGCAAGCATTACTTCGGGCCAAACAAGATGGCCTCATCGATGAACTCGTGGATAAGTATTGGGGAGAAAGCTTCAAACAGCTGCAACCTGAACTGCGCACAGTTATCACTCTCGACTTACCCCCTTCAGTCTCTCAAAAACATTAACGCAAACTTGCCGTCTGGGTATAAACTCGAATAATTAACCTATGTGATTCATTTAAGGGCAGTTTTATCCTGATGGAAAGTGTATTCATTGTTGTCGCGATTCTTGTCATCTTTTTTGTCATTGTGCAAAAGCGCTTTCTGAAACAAGATGAGTTGAAAGACAACCACTACAAGCGCAAAGGGCCATTGCTGAACGCCCATGAGTCTGCATTTTACAACGCATTGATCACCGCAGTTGGCCAGCATGGCGTGGTTATGAGTAAAGTGAATATGTCTAATGTGCTTGCGCCCGTTGCAACGGATAAGAAGCAGTGGTTTGTCGCGAATAGCCGCATTGCCAAAAGCTATTTCGATTTTGTTGTCTGTGATCCGCGCAGCTTAGAGGTGCGAGTGGCGATTGAGTTGGACAATGGCAAAGAGTTGGACAAAGGCAAAATCGAGCGTCAGAAGCTACTAATGCATGTGTGCAAATCGGCTGGCATTCCTCTTATCGGCACTAACATTAAACATAGCTATCAGGTAGGGCGCTTGCGCCGCTTACTGGCGGCTCATATTGATTTAATTGAGCCAGACAAAGAAGTGCGTTTTTGTAAGCGATGCGGCAGTCCAATGACGATTAAGATTGCATCGCAAGGGGAGCATAAAGGTCGACGTTTCTTTACTTGTAGTCGCCAGCCTCACTGTACTTACACTGAAAACTACAACGTTGTTTTTGAAGACGACGCGTAGATTAGGAAACACCAACCGATGAAGGGCTGCATACCATCACTTGGTTGCGGCCATTTTGTTTAGCGCGATAGAGCTCTTTATCCGCTTCTTTTAGCACTGACTCTAAGTTGGCATAGTGGTCACATTGGTAGACGCCGATGCTGGTGGTCAACGAGATCGGCTCGTCACTGTCATTGAAGTTATTGTGTTCAATCGCGTAGCGAATCTGTTCGGCTTTTTCTTTTGCGCGCTCAACCGTACAGTTATGCAGCGCGACACAAAACTCTTCCCCGCCGATGCGATACACCAAATGCTCATCGCTGAGCGCATCAATTAAGGCGGCCGCTTGAACCAGCACTTTATCACCCACATCGTGGCCGTGCTGATCATTTACTGCCTTGAAGTAATCAAGGTCAAGCACTAACAAAGAGAGCGGCAGCTTACGGCTTTCAGAGCGATAGCTTTCGAAATTGTGCATCAAGGCGTGACGGTTATAGACCCCAGTTAGTGCATCTCGAGAGGCCAACTGACCGAGCGAAGACTCAGAGATACGACGTTTGACTTCGATAACGTGCGCGGTAATCCAAACGGCGATAAAAGTTAGAGTAAAGTTGCTTACCAATGGCGAGTAGTGAAAAAGCTCTGTGGCGGAAACCTTGTTGGTGATGATCACCACTTGTAGGCAAAAACCAAACAAGGTGGCAAGAAAACCAAAACGACGTCCCAACAAAAGATAAAAGACCACAGGAAATAGGCAAGTCCAGATCATCACCCCAAATTCGATAGGAAGAATCGCTGTGGTAAGACAGGTAGCGGTGATCAAACTGTAAACATAGAGGGTAACGGTGAGTTTAGGTGTGCTGCCGCGAAAAGCAGTGTGAGCAATATATGCAGAGAACAAACCGAAGAGGGCGATAAGCAAATTAATGTTGTCGAGTTGGTTAAACACGAGATTGTAAAGAGTTAACGCAACTGACAGGCAACCTAAAAGCGCGCTCAGCCAAAAAAGTACGGCTCGGCGCAACTGACGTGAAGGATTGAAAATGTCGAGCTCCATCCGTGTCGCCTTTATTAGATTAAAGCATATATGTGCAAACTTGAATATTGATTCATATTATGCTTTTTTTACGCGGAATCAAGGAGATAATTGAATCAACCTCACATATTGATGAGCAAAATAGTTGTAAATCTCTTCTACTTCGTGCCTTGTGTCGATAATGTGAATGAAAATATGTCCAAATGTGTATTAAAAACAAGAAATTGTTGCTGATTAAACCTTCGACTTTAGTCGTTTACATTCTTATTTCGTCATATGTAACAAATTGACGGAAGTTATTTCTATTTGTAGGAAAAAAACATTCATTTTAATCAATTGCTTGGCCCTACCCCTTTAGAGTAGTTTAAAACTGTAATTGATTTACATCATGTATAAATTTTCTTTCACAAACAACAATGCGCTCAGATAAAGAACCTAACTCTTAGGAAGTATTATGAGCAAGCTGAAGCTGGTCGTTGTCGGAAACGGTATGGTTGGACACCGTTTTATCGAAGACCTCGTTGAGAAGATGGACTCTTCTCAATATGAAATCACGGTTTTCTGTGAAGAACCACGCGTCGCCTATGACCGCGTTCACCTCTCTTCTTACTTTTCTCACCACACCGCAGATGAGCTATCGCTGGTCAAAGCTGGCTTCTATGACAAGCATGGCGTTAACATCTTGATTGGCGAGCGTGCCATCAACGTCAATCGAGAAAAACGTATTGTTCATTCAAGCGCAGGCCGTGAAATCCAGTACGACAAATTGATCATGGCGACTGGCTCATTCCCATTTGTCCCACCAATTAAGGGGCGTGAAAGTAAAGACTGTTTTGTTTATCGCACCATCGAAGATCTAAAAGCGATCGAAGCGTGCGCCAAGAAAAGCAAAATCGGGGTAGTGATTGGTGGTGGCTTGCTTGGTCTTGAAGCTGCGGGCGCTCTGAAAGCGTTGGGTGTAGAGACACACGTAATTGAGTTCGCACCAAAATTAATGGCAGAGCAACTTGATCAGGCCGGTGGTAACCAGCTACGCAAAAAAATCGAGAGCATGGGGGTAAAAGTCCATACTGACAAGAACACCCTTGAAATTGCACCTGAAGGTAAAACAGCGCGAAACGTGATGCGTTTTGCAGATGGTACTGAACTCGAAACCGATTTTATCGTTTTCTCAGCAGGTATCCGCCCTCAAGACAAGCTAGCGCGTGAGATGAAGCTTGAGATAGCGCCACGTGGCGGGATCGCGATAAACGACTTTTGTCAGACTTCCGATGACAATATCTACGCGATTGGTGAATGCGCTTCTTGGAATGAAACCTTCTATGGCTTGGTCGCACCTGGCTACAAGATGGCGACGGTTGCCGTTGACCACCTAGTCGGTAACGAGAGTAAGTTTGAAGGCGCGGATATGTCGGCAAAACTAAAGCTACTAGGTGTCAAGGTGGGGTCAATCGGTGATGCCAATGGTCGCACACCAGGGTGTAAAAGCTACGTTTACCACAACGAAGAACAAGAAGTGTACAAGCGCCTGATTGTTTCTGAAGACAACAAAAAGCTCCTTGGCGCGGTTATGGTCGGCGACACTTCCGATTATGGTGATTTGCTGCAACTGATGCTCAATGAAATCGACTTACCAGAGCATCCAGACGCACTCATTCTGCCAGCACACGCCGGCGCTGAAAAGCCTGACTTGGGTGCAGATTCGTTACCAGATACTGCGGTGATTTGTTCATGTTTTGATGTGACAAAAGGCAAAATTGCCCAAGCGGTAGCCGAGGGCAGTCACACCATTGGTGATATTAAAGCGGCCACTGGCGCTGGAACGGGTTGTGGCGGCTGTATTCCACTGGTTACGTCGGTACTCAATGCTGAGCTTGCCAAAGCTGGGGTTGAAGTCAAAGCCGACGTTTGTGAACATTTTGCCTATTCTCGTCAAGAGCTGTTCCACTTAGTACGTATTGGCGAAATCAAATCATTTGAAGAACTACTAGAGAAGCATGGTAGTGGCTATGGCTGTGAAGTGTGTAAGCCACTAGCCGGTTCTATTCTGGCCTCTTGTTGGGGTGACCACATCCTCAAACCGTCGTTGGTTAAACTGCATGACACCAACGATAACTTCCTCGGCAATATGCAAAAAGACGGTACTTACTCGGTCATTCCACGCATGGCGGGTGGTGAGGTGACGCCACAAGCGCTCGCAGCGTTGGCGCAAGTCGCGGCGGAGTACAATCTGTACACCAAGATTACCGGTGCACAACGTATTGGTCTATTTGGCGCGCAGAAAGATGATCTTCCAGCCATCTGGCACAAGCTGATTGAAGCGGGTTACGAAACCGGCCAAGCGTATGCCAAAGCACTGCGCATGGCGAAAACATGTGTCGGCTCAACTTGGTGTCGCTATGGTGTGCAAGATTCAGTCGGCCTCGGTGTCATGATCGAGAACCGCTATAAAGGGATTCGAACGCCACACAAGATGAAGTTTGGTGTCTCTGGTTGTACGCGCGAATGTGCCGAGGCGCAAGGGAAAGACCTGGGCATTATCGCAACCGATGCAGGGTGGAACATGTATGTGTGTGGCAACGGTGGTATGAAGCCACGTCATGCGACGCTGATGGCGAGCGATCTAGATCCGCAAACACTGATTAAGTATATCGACCGATTTATGATGTTTTACATTCGCACCGCTGCGCCTCTGCAACGTACCTCAGTATGGTTCGAGAACCTAGACGGGGGCATAGATTATCTGCGCGAAGTGATCATTGAAGACAAGCTTGGCATTAACCATCAGCTTGAAGCCGACGTGGCTAAACTGGTTGCCGAATACCGCTGTGAGTGGGCTGACACGATCAGTGATGAAACGCAGTTAAAACGATTTGCCCACTTCATCAACTCAGATGAGCGTGATGAAAACCTGGTATTCGTTTCTGAGCGTGCACAGCACCGCCCCGCAACATTCACTGAAAAACACCCAGAAGTGAAGGGCGATATCCTTCATGTCGAACTTGTTTAAGTAAGGGCATCATCATGGCATATACAAAAGTTTGTAACATCGAAGACATTATCCCTGGTACTGGTGTCGTCGCACTGCTTAACGGTCAACAAGTGGCGATTTTTCGCCCACGCGCAACAGAAGAAGTGTTTGCGATCGATAACATGGACCCGTTCTTTCAGTCGAACGTTTTATCACGTGGTTTGATTGTTGAGCACGACGAGCAGTTATGGGTGGCGAGCCCGCTCAAAAAGCAACGCTTTAATCTTGTCACTGGCGCTTGTATGGAAAACGCAACAAAAAGCGTGAAGTCATACCAAGCACGAGTAATCAAAGGCAAAGTAGAAGTTGCGGCTTAGTTGTGCGTTAGAGATTTAATAGCTTAAAGGCTTGCCATTGCGTTGTTCGAACCATAGCGACAAATCGCGAGCCTTTCACTATTCAGTTTCAACTTTTAACTTTCACTTTTTGAATAAGGACACATTCATGTCTAATGATTTTAAACCCGCAGAATTCGTGCAAACCATGATTAACATTGGTGAAGCGAAAACCAACACCAGCAGTCGCGATCTACTCCTACGCGGTACTATGGCGGGTGTTATTCTTTCGCTGGCGGTTGTGGTGGCCATTACTGCAATTACCCAAACAGGCATTGGGTTGGTTGGCGCGCTTGTCTTCCCTGTGGGTTTTGTCATCTTATCTGTAATGGGCTATGACCTAGTCACAGGGGTGTTTGGTCTAGCACCTTTAGCCAAGTTTGAAGGTCGTCCGGGAATCACTTGGAACCGCATTTTTCGCTGCTGGGGCTTAGTTGGTTTGGGCAACCTGATTGGTTCCTTGTTGGTTGCTTACTTAGTTGCAATTTCATTAACAGGTAACTTTACCCAAGAACTTAATGGTGTCGCGAAAACCTTTATTGGTGCATCAACAGCTCGTAGCGCAGGTTTTGAGGCAATGGGTATGGATGGTTGGATAACCTGTTTTGTACGCGGTATTTTCTGTAACTTAATGGTGTGTCTTGGTGTTATCGGCAATATGACGGCTCGCACGGTGGCTGGTCGTGTGATGATGATGTGGTTCCCAATCTTTATCTTCTTCGCGCTTGTGTTTGAGCATACGGTCGTCAATATGTTCCTGTTCCCATTAGGCATGTTACTGGGCGCCGATTTTGGTATCGCAACTTGGCTCAACTTTAATCTGATCCCGACCATCCTAGGTAACATCGTTGGTGGTTTAGTTATGACGTGCATTCCACTTTATCTGACCCATGCGAAAACAGCGCCTTCTATCAACGTTGAACAAGAGATCAACGCTCAGTCTGCTGTAGCAAAATAACCGAGTATGGCCCCACTTTGGACAAGGTGGGGTTTGGTCTCATTGGCAATGGTTTAACGTTCAAAAGTAATACTGACGGCTGGTATAAAGTGAGACTTTTTATCTTTCAATTGTTCGATAGGCATTGATATGACTACGCATGACGAATTTAGCAACAATGGTTTTGTATCCCTTGTTGGTGCCGGGCCGGGCGATCCTGATTTACTTACGATAAAAGGCTTGAAAGCTATTCAAGCAGCGCAAGTGGTGGTCTATGACCGCTTGGTGTCTGAAGAGATACTGGCGTTGGCCGATGCCAATGTAGAAATGATTTATGTCGGTAAGCAACTCGATTTTCACTGCGTACCACAAGATCAAATCAATAGAATCTTGCTCGAAAAAGCTCAACAAGGGAAACGAGTGGTGCGGCTAAAAGGCGGAGATTCGTTTATCTTCGGTCGGGGTGGGGAAGAGCTCGAAGAGCTGGCAAGTTTCGGTATTAAGTATGAGGTGATTCCAGGTATTACCGCGGCCGCCGGTGCAACTGCTTATGCCGGTATTCCATTGACCCACCGAGATCACGCTCAAAGCGTTCAGTTCATTACGGGCCACGTACAAAAAGATGGACGTGAAATTGAATGGCACTCGTTAGCGCAATCAAACAATACTTTGGTTTTCTATATGGGGTTGAAGCAAAGCGCCTATATTAGCCAAAAGTTGTTAGCTGCGGGGCTTGCTGCAACGGTCTCCTGTGCGATCATCGAAAATGGGACCCGGTCTGAACAACGTGTGTTTACCGGCTTGCTAAAAGATTTACCCTCGATGGCCGAGCAAGCAATCAGTCCCGCTTTGATTGTTGTTGGTGAGGTGACCAAATTGCATGACAAACTGAAATGGTTTAATCAGTCAAACACTGAATGTTAAAACGCTTATTTCTGTCAACAGCGTTAAGGTCTGAACCCACGAATAGTGAGTTCAGGCCTTTGTTTTACTGTAATTTCGACAACGTTCTGTTAAAGTTTCGCCATCGCTATTTATACCAAACGGGATAAATAGGTGATCGGATAATTGCGCAGGAAAAATTGCTGAGAGCAAGGCATAGATTGCAGCTAGCTAGTTGACCTACCTACACCATTCCTTGAAAACATAGCTATAACGACGCTATCAGCGATTTTAACCAGCAAGAATGACCAGATATTTATGCTGTTTGGTATTAGGTAATCAATAATGGAAAAAGTCGCCATATTCGTTGATGTTCAAAACATCTATTACACCACTCGAGATAAATACCAGGCTCACTTTGACTACAACCAATTTTGGTATGTGGCGACGACGGGCGTAGAGGTAGTAGAGGCAAACGCCTATGCGATAGCATCTCATGATGCAAAACAGCGGCAGTTTCACCACATCCTTCGAGGGATCGGCTTTGACGTCAAGCTCAAACCGTTTATTCAAAGACAAGATGGTAGTGCCAAAGGGGATTGGGATGTAGGTATCACATTGGATGTGTTTGAGGCTGCGGCCAACGTTGACCGTGTAATCTTGCTTTCAGGTGATGGAGACTTTGAGTTGCTGGTCGAGAGAGTTCAACAACGATTTGCAACCAAAGTCGATGTTTACGCGGTCCCTGGACTCACCGCGCAAACACTGATTGATGCCTGTGACCGTTTTGTCGCGATAGACGAAAACTTATTGCTCAGACGCTGACGTTGGCGCTTGCTCTTCGGCCGGTTGCTCATTTGTTTGCTCAGCGGCGGTCTCTTGTTCCATTTTGGCGCGTTCAGCTTTAGAGATGTAACGCGGCTTGTTGCTTTTATTGAGCTTGGCGTTCTTCTTCTTGAGTTTAGCTTTTAAGATGCTGTTGATCTTTTTTTTGCGGTTCATGACATACTCACTAATGATTTTGAGCGCGAATGGTATCAGAATTGAGAGCCAAGTACAGATATGATCAGGCAGCAATCGTTAAGCTTGCAATTCATGCTGGTGAGCACTCTGTTTTACCGCTGTAAAAACAACAATAAGTGAACAACACAATGCAACATTCACAACAACCAAACCACTTTTCGCTTGTCATCGTTGAAGATGATCTAAAACTGAGCCAGATGTTGGCCGATTACTTTACCTCGTTAGAATTTACCGTCACGACATTTCCTTCCGGCCAACAAGCGATTCCCTATATCACCGTGTACCAACCAGACATTGTTATTTTGGACTTAATGCTTCCAGACATCGACGGCCTGACAATTTGTAGACAGATCAGGCCAGATTACTCAGGTAAGGTATTGATGCTTACAGCAAGTGATGACGATTTCGACCATGTTGCCGCGTTAGAGATCGGAGCAGATGACTTCGTCAATAAGCCTATCAAACCGAGGGTACTGTTGGCTCGGATGCGGATGTTACTGCGTCGGGTAAGTGGACATTGCGAAGTCGAGCAGCAAAGTGGGAATCTGCGCAAATTTGATGCACTTGAGTTGAATGGCGCGCGGAAAGTTTGCCGCTTACATGGCCAAGAGGTGACTATGTCTGACAGTGAATTTGATCTACTTTGGGCTTTAGCCAATGCGCCAGATGAAGTGTTGTCTCGCGATGTGTTGACCAAAACACTGCGCGGAATAGAGTACGACGGGCTTGATAGAACTGTTGACAACAAGATTGTCAGTTTACGTAAGAAACTTGGCGACACCTCAGCGACACCGAAGCGAATCCTGACTGTAAGAGGAAAAGGGTATTTGTTTGTACCCGATAGTTGGCATTAAATCTACAAGGCTAAAGTAACATGCGCCGCATCTATATTGAATCCTTCCTTGGACTATTGTTACTGTTTATCTTGACGCTCTCTGCTTACGAGGTCGTGATCTACAGGTTAAGTACCGACTATGATTTTGTCCTAGAAGACCGAGAGGGTGAGGCGCTAAACCGTTTATGGCTGACGATCCATGCCACTCACGGTGAGCAAGAAACATTAAAAGTTATTCAAGATTATGTCGATCGAACTGCCAGCACAATGGAACCATTTTCTATCGACCAACTTCCCCCGCCGGTGCTCGCTGCGTTTAGCAGTCCAGATAAACAGACCTTTTTTGACAGCGACAGGGCATTTTGGTTTCGACTAGAAAACAGGGATGTTTACTATCGGATCTCACCGGATGAGTCGTCTTCGTTACGCAAAGCGATTACGTTTGATGACAATATTTTCTGGCTATTTCTGCTTGGCGGCTTTTCTATCTATTCGCTCGGACTCATATGGTTCCTCAGTCGCCGCGCGCGTAAACTTGAAGATGCAACACTCAGGTTCGCCCAAGGCGATTTTACAGTACGCGCATCTACTGCGAGTCGACATCGAGTAGGCTCCCTCAATCAAAGTTTCAACTATATGGCTGACAAGATCTCGAATCTTGTTACCAGCAACCGATTTTTAACCAATGCAGTCGCCCACGATTTGCGTACACCGATATTCCGTATTCAATGGCAAGCAGAAATGTTGCGTGATGAGCCATTGACTGATGCGCAGCAGGACAAATTGGCAAGTATCATCGAGGATACTGAAGAGATGGAGCAGATGGTTGAAGACCTGCTCTATTTTGCCAAGGTAGAACGGCCAACAACCCAAATTGAAGCGGAAATCATCTACTTTGAGCCACTTTGCCAACACCTAATCGAGCGTTGCCCAGAGTCAGAAAAAAACATCGAGTTAAATTGTACGCCCGATTTGGCTTTTAGTGCCGATAAAGCACTGCTTAAGCGAGCGTTAGCCAATCTACTGAGCAATGCTGTCCGTTACGCAAGTACGCATGTTGTTGTCTCAGCTTATCAGAACCAGCAACAGGTGGTTATTAGCTTTGACGATGATGGAATCGGTGTTGATCCAAAGCATTGGCCAACAATTTTTGATCCTTTCTATAGCGCAGATAGTGCCCGTAATAAGCAGAGTAGTGGTTTTGGTTTAGGCTTAGCGATTGTCAAGATGATAGTCGCGCGCCATAAAGGTGAAGTGTCGGTTGGCAACAGCGAACTTGGCGGCGCCAAATTTACTTTAGTGATACCACTTGACGAAAGTAAGACAAAGTAGAGACATAAGCTCGATATTGTCACTGATTGCTGTTTTGTACACTGTTCACAACAAATGAACAGAGAGACAAAACATGAAAAAACTTACATTCACATTATGTTCGCTAGCATTGGCAACCGCATCTGCCGCGTCTTCAGCCAGTGACACATATATCCTCAACGGTAACATCTATACCAAACAAAACAGTTGGATTGTTGAAGCTGGAGTGGCGGGGAGCAGTGATCTTGTTAAGGATCAAAAAGACAATGTCGGCCCGCTGCTTAATGTTGGCTACCAAGGTGAGGACTTTAACGTCGCGGTAAGTGGTATCAACTACCGTTTCCTTGGCAACGACAGCGACAGGGTCAACATGAGTGCATATCTTTCGAGCTCGGGTTTGGCGTTTGATAAAGACAGTTCAGATTATCTAAAAGGGATGAGTAAGCGTAAGATGAGCGTTGACTTGGGCCTCAATGCTGACTTCAAAACCGCTCAGGGCACGCTATCAACCTATTTCCAACACGATGTTTCTGGCGCTTACAAAGGTTACAACGCTTCCATTCGTTACTTCCATCCGATGTCACTAGGGACAATGGACTTTGTTCCGTTTACAGGTTTAAGTTATCTAAACGAAGACTACGTTGACTATTACTTTGGAGTTAAGAAAAAAGAAGCGACAGCAAAACGGAAAGCTTACAAAGGCAGCGGTGATTTTTCATACCATGTTGGGTACAAGTTAATTCTTCCACTGAGCGAGCAGTGGGAACTAACCCAAACGACTTCCTTCCAACGATTGGGTAAGAAAATTGCCGATTCACCCATCGTTGATGACGCCAATCAATGGATGCTAGGCGCGACAGTTGCCTATCATTTCTAACAAACTAAGCCCAGCGACTTGCTGGGCTTACTCGTTTAGGCCCTCACACTGCGAACACCTATCCGAAATTTCGATAGATCATATTTTGTACATGAAGAGCGAAGACGCCATAATCACCTCGTTCATCCAGCAAGGGATTGCACCCCCTCCTAATAGTTATCGAGAGTGTGCTATGAAACGTTATATTTCGGGCGATCAGGATTTGGCGCATCGTTTAAGAGCTAACCCAAGCAAATCAATACCTTGGACTAAAGCACGCAAAGAGTCTATTGAGCAAGTCATCCGAGCAGGCGTAACTATTAAAACACTAAGCTCAGTATTTGGTCTTGCTCATTGGCAAATAAACGAGTTACTGGCGAAACGCTAATCAGCCGAATTACGCAGTTGTAATTTGGCGATGCGTTTACTCAAGGTGTAAATCCGCTTCAACGATTCTACCCACTCCATTTGAATTCGAAAGATATCTAATCGTTTCTCCGTCGCTTGAGCTAACCGCTCGGCTTGAAGCTGCAAAATTGAGTCGAGCAGGGCATTGATCTCTCGTTTGGCATTGAGGACATTTTCAGCCAGTTGATTATCGCCTCGGCGAATGGCATTGACACTATCAAGCAACGCACGGTTGACGCGAGATTGGGTAAGGTCTAACGTTTTTCGCATCTCCGGACTTGCACTAATACTCCCGTCTAAGGTTTTGTAGCAGAGTGGCAACATAGCATTGACCACTAAATCAGCGATACTCTCCAGTTGGTCGGTTATGCTCACAAGCTTGATTTGTTGTCTGCTCTCATTTGAAGAGAGGGGCGATTGGCGCAGCCGTCCTAGGTAAGAAAGAATCTGCCCATGAAGCATATCCACTTCGTCTTCCACCTTTTCTATTTCACGTAGTGTTTGCCTGGCACTCTGCTTGTCGCGGTCGTTAGTATAATTGGCTGCCAGTGGAGGTAGTTGGTTGACCATATTAGAAACGCGCCGACCGACACGTGCAATCTCCAAATGTGCCTGCTCTAACGCAATATCTGGCGTTGCTAGGTATTCGCTTTTTATATATTTGGGCGCAATTTTTTGTTTTTCTTTATTGCTGGTTTTGTGTGGGATTAGACGCTTGACCGAGAGCACAAAAAACGTACTGAAAGGCAGCATGATAAGAGTGTTGGCGACATTAAACAGGGTGTTCGCATTAGCGATTTGGCGGGGAGACTCCACAGCTAAGCGCTCCATACCGACTAAATCTGGATAACTTGGTGAAATAGAGGCAGAAACATTGGCCAACACAGCAATCAACGGCAGCCAAATGATCACGCCTACAAGGTTGAACAACAGATGAATCGCCGAGGTTTGTTTGGCTTCAGTGCTTTTGCCAATCGCCGCTAGCAATGCGGTGACACAGGTGCCAATGTTGGCTCCCATCGACATCGCAATCCCAGATTCTAAGCTGATAAAGCCTTGGCTAGCGAGCATAATCACAATCCCCGTTGTTGCCGATGAAGACTGGACCAAAGCAGTAAATGAAGCGGCAAGTAAGATAGCAAAAACCGGATTGTCCATTTTAGCCATAAAGTCGATAAAAGGCTGGAAAACCCGCAGTGGAGACATGGCTTCACTCATCAAGTTCATGCCCAAGAAAAGCAATCCCAAACCAAAGATGATGTTACCGTAGTTCTTGTTCTGCTGCTGTTTTGATGTCATTTCGATCACAAAGCCGATCGCTATCATGGCCATGGCCGCTTTTGTCACTTTGAAGGCGATGATTTGAGCGGTGATGGTTGTGCCTATGTTCGCTCCCATGATAACGCCAACTGCTTGATTTAACGACATTAAGCCAGCGCTGACGAAACCAACTAGCAGTACAGTAGTGACTGAAGAAGACTGAATAACCGCGGTCAGGCCAGCGCCCGTTATCACAGAGCTAACCCTATTGGTGGTTAAAGTGCCGAGCACTTGCTTCATACGGCTGCCTGCCGCCCGTTTCAGTGCATCAGCCATTTTCTCCATCCCGTAGAGAAACATGGCTAAACCACCAAACAGTCCCATCGACATTGAGGTGTAATCTAGCTCAACCAAGGCGGTGTTATTACTAAATGCAGGAAATGACGAGCAGACAAGGATCAAAGCGATCAGTATTCGGTTCATAGGCGCGACTTATTATTTTATTTATTATTACAAGTATAGGTGAAGTCGTTGCTATGTCTCGGACCGTATTCAGTAAACCCTATTTTGACGCCAAAGCGCAAAGACGATGTTGCCCAGCATGCCACGAAATACTAGGGCGTTTGTGAGTATTTTGGACGTTGTTGTCTATCCGCCATGATGTCTAACCAAGCTCGCCAGAAGTAATAACCTCAACAGCAGTGGCCTTAAGTAGTAGGACTTAGTATTACTATCTAATGATTCGATTATTACGATTATTCAAATCGAAATATGATTTGAATGATTTGTTTATTCGAATCATAATTTGATTTGATTAATGCTAACTTTCGAATCAAGGTATAGATATGTGGATCTGGCAGCAACCTAACTGGCCTCAATTTAACTGGGATAGAGCAGTCGTAGAGCCGTTACTTAGGCAGACGCGCCTAAATCAAGGCATATTACTTGGCACAATGACGACGCAGTCTCAAGATCAGAAAGAGAATATGCTTGATACCTTGCTAGCAAACATTATTCACTCCAGCGCGATTGAAGGTGAAAAGCTTAACGCGTTTTCTGTTCGTTCTTCGTTGGCCAATAAACTCGGTCTGACGGAAAAGCATCCTTTCCCTACGACAGAGCAAACCGATGGTTTGGCGGAGATCATGCTTGATGCTGTTAACAACCTTGATGCCCCGCTTACATTAAAACGAATCTTACACTGGCACGAACGACTTTTTCCTGAAGGTTACACTATGTTTAACCCGGTGGTTGGCGGACAATTAAGGGGATCTGCATCTATGCAGGTGGTATCTGGGCGAATTGATCGACCTGTTGTTCACTTTGAAGCGCCCGGACGTGAGATACTAGAGACTGAGCTCGCACAGTTCGTAGAGTGGTTTAATGCATCAAAGCAAGACGCAACGATTGACCCATTACTTCGAGCAGCAATCACACATCTATGGTTCGTGACTTTACATCCGTTAGATGATGGCAATGGCCGAATCACTCGTTTGCTCACGGACTTGGCGTTAGCACAAGCTGAGCAACAATCGGTTCGTTTCTATGCGATGTCGGTAGGTATTTTGGCAAAGCGCAAAAGTTACTATGAGATCTTAGAAGAAACTCAAAAGGGTGATGTTGATATTACGGCTTGGCTTGTATGGTTTTTTAACACCCTAAATCAAACCTTTGATGAAGCTTTAAAAGAGATTGAACAAACGGTATTTAAAACCAACTTTTGGCGTCGTGTCGAGCAAACACAATTAACAACAGAGCAAGTTAAAGTATTGAATAGAATGCTTGATGGTGACTTTGCGGAAGGGATTAATACATCTCAATATCACAACGTTGCCAAAGTTAGTAAGCCTACCGCGACTCGTCACCTAGCTGCACTAGTTGAGCTTGGGTGTTTAGAAAAATCGGGGGGAGGGCGAAGTACGCGATATGTGTTAACTAAGCGATGGAACGTATAGAATAAACTTCGTGGCTATATTTAGGCCAGGGAAAGATTTGATAATTAATAGAATATTCAGATACAAAAACGCCCGCATTAAGCGGGCGTTTTTGTAAAATTTGGTGGGTCCGGGCGAACTCGAATCGCCGACCCCTACCATGTCAAGGTAGTACTCTAACCAACTGAGCTACGGACCCAAATTTTCGTTCTGCTCACTTTGGTTGTAGTGAGACTTTAAGGAGTGGTGGGTCCGGGCGAACTCGAATCGCCGACCCCTACCATGTCAAGACATTAAAAATGGATTTGATAATTTTTGTTTTCAATAAAAACTCATAATAACAATGATTTAAGATTTTAGATAAAACAAAAAGAACGCCGTTATCACAAAATTTGGTCACCAGATGGTCACCACCGTCTGTAAATTATACAGTATCTATATTGCTGTTAAATTATACAGGAAAAGTCCAAATGAAGGAATTGAAGAGCTTTGAGTCGACACTTTTTGACAATGTAGAGTTCAAGAAAATCGCGCTGAAGGATCTGGTTCCTGACGACATTCTAGAGCGACTTTACGGCGAAGCGAATCCGATGGCACTGCTAAGAACTCAGCCTAAGGTGAATTTCAATGGTGAGTATTTATTCAATTTTTCGACACTTCAATCACCGGTGATTGCGTATCCATATCGACGCCATTTTCGGTTCTTGGTTGGCAGTTTTACAGTCGATAATTTGCGTACAGCGGTCGCTCAAAAACTCATTTCTCCTGATTATAAATTGCCCGTTTTGATTCTAAAAAAGAAGCCAAGCGAAACAATTCGCCTTCGTGTTATTCAGTTTGATCTGACCGATAATTTACTAGACAAATGCTTCGTCAGTGATACAAAAAAAATCATGTTCCTGCTCAAAAAATGGTTCAACAAAGACGAAGGGAAACGCAGTATTTTGCAGTCAAAAGAGTGGCGTTCTTTGTATCCTCAAATCACTTCGACAGAGTCTCTTGCGGCCTATTTATCAGCGTCAAAAAATGATATTTGAGGACTGATAAATGGATGACATAACCAGTGAGATTTTGGCTCGGCTTTGTCCCGGAATGGCGAAAGAATCACTCGATTCTTGGGTGGGAATTTTAAATATTATTGAGTGCCCTGAAAATTTTCATGGTTTACAACAGGTGTTGCACACGCTCGACTTTGCAAACCAAAGTTATCCCTCACTCTTTAGAAAAACTTTTGATGTAAAAGGTGATGAAGACACGCAGTTGTTTGCGGATTTTATGGAGGTAAATACGGAAGTTTTTCCAGACTTCATAGCAGACAAAGCACCATACGGTTCAATGGGCCAACGTCCTGTATTTGCACTACTGTACACCTTTTCTGAGCTTATAAATGCAAAAGCAACACATTCATTGTTGATGTTTCTAGACCATTATTTTTCCCATGAGGTAGCGATAAAAAACCTTGGTAAAGAAGAAAATGTATTTCGTGCATTTCGCCTCGTCTATACGGATCAATTGTTTGAACATCACCGACTCGTTGGTGCAAATGTATCGGTCGTTGCAGAACAACTCGTGAGTTTTAAAAAGGATTTGTTGCAGTCAGAGAAGCACGCTAAGGCGCGACGAATGCTTGGTTATGTTCGTGAGCTAATCCACTTTTATCGACTAGATTGGACCAGTCGAACTCGCCGACGTAGAAAAACACAATCAAGTATGCGCGCGGCTTATCAGCGTAGTAACTATGAACGAGTGTACGGTACAGATAGTTTATACACGGTTAAGCTGGTAAAGCCATCGTTATCCGAACGAGATAGACTCAGTGGTATTAGTTTAGATGAAGACTTTCCACCGATCTCATTCATAAAAACTCAGTCCTCCGAGAAGCTCAAGCCTGAGCATGAGATGCCAAATAAAGCAGTCATTCGAGACAGCAATAAAGAAAGACTACAACAGCGGATTGTTCAACGAGAAACCAAAAAGTCACATAACTTGACGTTAACTAGCAGAAATGTGCTTCAACAGTACGAACTAAACTACTTACTCGATGAACTCATGTCACAAAGACAAGGAAAGTTGAATGGCATCAGCAAAAGACATGTAAGGTTAGTAATTCTTTTAAGCTTGGCACTAGGTCGCTCCGTTGAAGATATCAATGTGCTAAGAGTTCTCGAGTCGTCAAACGCTGATGGTGAAGGTTTTTATGAAAGCAAAGGGCGGTGGTATTTTAAGGCTCACCACGGATTGACAAGTACACTAGGTGCGCAAAGGTCAAATGAACACTTATTGTCTGCAGGATCGGTGCTTCATATTCACTTGCCAGAATGGTTAAGTAAATTTATTGGACAAATTGGCGCAAAACACGGAATTGAAACATTGGCGGGCTTTCGAAAACCGCTTATTATCAAAGCGTCTGAGCAGCTTCTTCATAACTTAAACAAAAAGCACCACTGCCAAATCAGTTTAAAAAGGATCAGCCATCATCTTATTAACTATGTTGTTGCGAAAGAAGAAACCGATCCTGTATTGTTGGAGTGCCTTACCGGAAAGCCAAGTTATTACACTCGAGCACCCAGACATTATGCTTGGTACCCCAACGAAATGGTCAACCGTAAGATAAGTCAGCTATATCGGGAAATTTTCGCCTCTTACGATGCTGTCGATTCACAAATAGAGTTGGACCTGAATGAGAGCATTATCGATGAAGATGAAATCGGGATAGGCTCTCAATTCACCCCAAAGCGAACCGCCTTAGTTAAACTAGCTAGTGTTTTAAAAAAGCCACTGCAAACGGTAAACGCGTTTGATGCCGCCAGCGATCTCTATTCCACCATCAAATATCACAACGATTATACGCTCTATACCCTCTATATGTTGTTGTCAGCCACTGGCTACCGAGCAGTGGGAAACCCCTTACCGACATTCAGCTTACATTTGGCTCGTTACGGTGCTCTGTGCATATCCGACAAGGACAGTGTAACGACATTTGCGCACATGCGAGTCATTGCGTGTGCTCAAATACTGGGCAAACAACTGGAACATTACCAAAGTCATGTCCAATATATGGCTAGGTTATTGACTATGGCGTCTCCTAACCACTCTAGTCAGTACAAATGGCAAGTCGATAACAGTCAATTCCTAAACCTAAAGTCAAAGAATCATAAACTGGATTGGTTTATTAACGCGAAGAACTCGAAGGGCAATGACGGGCTGTTTTTGTTTTTTGAGCTTAATGACGAGCAGCAACTCAAGGCCACCAATGCCTTTCCAAAATCAGTTCAGTTACTTAGCAACCACCTTCCTGATTTGCCAATGAATTTTGGTCGGCATTATCTTCGTCTTCATTTACAACATTTGGGGCTTCATCAAGAGCTTATTAAATTTCAGCTTGGCCATTGGGTCGCGGGAGAGAATCCTTTGGAGCTGTTCTCTTCATTTGCCATGTCCGAGGCTATTGTGACGTTACAGCCAATCCTTGATGACATGTTAAACGATCATGGATGGATTGAGTTTCCATCAGTTTTAACGAGGAAACGGCGATGACGAAAGGACATAGTATTCCAAGTGACGGCCTTTGGCTGTTGTTCGAACCGCAAGCGAAACAAGAAATCACTCATTACCTTCAAGCTCACTCAATCTGCGATTTGTCAGAGGCTAAGCAGAACAAAGCCATTAAGAAAGTTTATAATTTTACTATTAAGTTAGCTCTCCAAGTGGGTAATCAAATCACGGGCGCATCAATTAACACCATACAAGAATTATTCGTCAAAAGTGTTGAGTTAGAGCCGGTATACCAGAAATTACTGAACTTGTTATTAGTAATTATTGAGAAGGAAACTGGTATACGCTCGCCCGAACTTGGAAGCAGTACCTACCTCCAACAGGAAGTCCCCCAGTTAACTCCAGACACCTTTTTAAACTCACGTTTGGCGTCGCAAATTTACCAACTAATAGAATCACCTCGTGCGCTACAGGAATATTTGCACGAACCTTCTCAGAATGCGGGTTTTGTTGCATTGTGGATGTGTTTGAAAGAGGCGGTAGACCACCAAAAAGCAGTTCAAACGTTACTTGCTTCACAAGACGTACTGCTAGCGATCAATAGACATTGGTTCTTTCCCTACGGTAAAAAACGTTACTGGCTCTCTACTAAGTCGGAGCTGCTGTTGCATCGCTGGTATGAATGCCAACAAAACGTCAAAATCAACATTGCCACAGCGATAAACCAATACCTTTATAGTAAGGAAATCATTTCACCCTCGTTGAGCATTAGTTTCATTGAGCTTCGACAGATGCTTAAGCTCGAATATGTGTTGAGTAGAAGTGCGATTGAATATGGCTTGTCGTCAAGGAAAGTCGATTCCACATTACTACCCGAACATGTGTTATTTAGGATGCTTAACGATCAGCGGATTTCCCATAAGGCTCTCCATACATCGATGCCTTCAACCACAGTACGGCAAACTCGCAGTTGGGAGAGTGCGTTTAGTAACACTTGCTATTCGCTGCGACGTAACACTGACAATGTAGAAATTTTAGAGCAGACGACTAAAAAACAGCTCACTAGAGTGAATCGTTATACTAAGCGACTAATAAAAGAGAACCGCAAAGTGAGCTCTAAGATTCGGCATCAACTGTTAGAAGAAATTCGTCCAAAGTTAGAAGAACCACAATCGGCAAAAAAAATGCCATGGGCTTGGTTAATTGTATCTTGGCTCTATCAGTTGTTGCGGCATGGAGGGAAGCACAAGCAAGCCTTGCGGTTAGATACGATTAAATCTTATATCACTTACGTTTCAGAGCCATTTATCGCAGAGTTCAATGGTTGTGACCCCAGTGCGATGAACGATATTGATTGGGCTGAAAAGTTGAATCTCGTGGTTGAACGAATCGCATCGGTTAATAAGAAAGCTTACGTTGTGTATTTTGCTGAGTTTTTGATTGAAAGCGGGCTAGTACCAAACTTGTGCCTATCCGATATTGATGTGCCTGCGGCGCAACATAACGTGGATGCCAACGTGATCACGCATAGCGAAGCCGATAAGGTACTCGACGCTCTGAGGAAAACGACTCATCCTAAAGCAGTGTTGGCTAAACTATTCTTTCTATTTGGTTTCTATGTGGGCCTAAGACGTAACGAGATAAAGGGGCTACAGTTTAAAGACTTCCATCGCTATCACGATGCCTTTGATACATTGCATGTTAGGCCAAACAAGTATCGTGAGCTGAAATCAACAGACAGCTCAAGAAACTTACCCCTGGATGCTCTAGTGCCCAAACATCTGCTCGAGGAATTGTATCAATTTATTGATACGGCAAAGAGCAAATATATTAGTAAAAGCACATCAGTTTTTCACTATATCGATGGCAGCGAACTAAATGAAGCTTTTAGTTTACTGACCCAAGTAATACAGGGTGTCACTGGCGACCAGACACTTCGTTTTCACCACTGTCGTCACTCTTTTTGCAATTGGAATTTGATGCATTTTTATGCTCCAAAGCTAACTGATACTGTAGCGTATCCTTTTTTGAACCACGAGTACTTTAACGAAGCACGTCGAAATTTGTTAATGAAGCGACTCGGAATTACTTCGTTCAGTAGAAAGGGGTTTTGGGCGGTAGGGGCGATGTTAGGGCATTCCTCACCAGCAACGACAACCTCTTCATATTTTCATCTGGCGGACTTTTTGCGTCGCAATTTATTTGCTAACCACAAAGCAGAATTATCAGCGCTCAGGCTCGTGTGGGGGCAGCGCATCGCCACCGACAACCTTGGACGGATTAACAGCAAGCCATCGATTGCTCAGAGGGTTTCGGCAACTATGCCGATGGAAATCGACGTAAAACTTGCAAGCGAATCATTTGATGTTAACACGTTGGACAAGAGGGTAAGTAAACAATCACTGGGAGGATTGGGCCTAGACATGTATTGGCGAATCTTGAGCCGAACAGCGGAGCGGCATCAGCCACTAAACATAGCAAACGACCTTCATATCGACATCGATGCTGTTAATTCAGTGTTAGACGTAGAAGCATCGGTAACTAGGTGGGTACTGCGTAATTCGAAGCATAAACCTCAACCCTATCTTAACTATGTGCGCTTAAACAAACCCAACCTCAGTATTGTTAGGGGCTTAATAAAACGCTTTATGACTAGAGAAGCGCAGTTAGAACAACAGATTAAACTGTCGCTTTTACGTCCTTGCATCGAAAACTTCATTGGCGCGAAAGATTCGTTAATTCGTACTTACGATAAAAATTCCGCGCTGACGTTGCTTCGTTTTATGAAAGTGATGGATTTTGAGCCATTTGAAATCAAGGTCAAATGGTATATGGCCAATGTACCACTTGCCAACCGAGATCAACTAAAGCCTTATCTCAGTCACCTAGACTTTTGGATAAATGCAGTGACCGAGAAAGTGATGTTGCCGCCAAATTCATTGTCTGTCGTCTTACCGGCTAATCTAGAAGAGTTTCGGCGTGACTTTGAACAAAGAGCAGAAACAAGGGTATCGGATGAGGGAAAATTTTTGGCTTATATCGCCCCTGGCTATGTGTCGATCCATGTCAAGCAAACACGATTCTACAGTGACAGGTTCAAAGAAAAAGAGATGCTGCCGAGCATGCCAAGAAGAACACGTGCGTTTGTGAGTTTTTTGAGGTTGCTGGTGGTTTATCTCATGGCGAGGGAGAATAACGAAGATCGCAACGTGCAAGGAAATGTATGATGTTGATGTTTCGCCAACACTTATATCAACAGTCATCGACACGGTGCTTGAGCAAGTGATTGAATGGCAGTCTCGACCTCTCGACGAGCTTTACCTTATCGACTATCTCGATTCTATCGTGGTTAAGATGCGTCAAGACAAGCAAGTCATCAACAAAGCGGTCCACCTTGCGTAAGGCGTAAACATGGAAGGGCAAAGAGCTGCTCGGTATGTGGCTCTCTGAAACGGTAGGAGCCAGTTCTGGCTTAATGTGCTGACTGAGCTTCAAAATCGTGGGGTAAAAGATATCCTTATCGCTTGCGTTGACGGACTCAACGACTTGTCATGGCCGGTAACACCGGAACGGGTAAAAAACATTTGGCGGTTGCAGCCATGAACATACTCTCAGTTGAGGCTGAACGGTTACGCAAAAAAGACGTTTGTAACATTTAAATTGATTCCCACATGTCTCTGGCGAGTTATCATTGCCTTTTATCCCAGCCGAACAGGCGCGCCTAAATGTTTGACAAATGGTCAGGAAAGTTTAATAAGGTCAAAGCGGCAGCAAAAGGCCGTGTACGGCCTCTCGCAGAAGAAGCTGAGTCCTTGGGTCGAAAACTGTCCCAAGAAGCCAAAGAAATATATGACAACCCAGAAGAAGCACTTGACCACACAAAGGAAGCCATAAAGGAATATTCCTATGTGGGTAAGCAAACGGTGGGTACCTTATGTGAAAAAGCTGAGAGCTCAATTCGTGAACCACTCGAGTCTTGGGATAAGTTGGTCGAGTCAACAGAGCAAGTAAAAGATGATGTGGTGGAAGGCTTGAGTAAAACGGCTTCAGACCTTTCTGGTGGCATCAAAGGCGCGTTTATTTCAAACGAACAATATGCGTTCTACGAGCGAGCTCGCTTCTACCAAGGTTCTTATATAGAAAAACTCATTCGAACTAAACCAGCCTTTGATACGATGGTAATTATGGGTGAGTCTTTAACCCAGTTCTTGACTTCAGGTGTATACAACCCCGATATCATTCAGGCATATGAGTTGGCTTACCCGAACTTATCAGCAGAGTGATAGTATCAGAACAGTCACGATTAATACGCTCTATCACGAAAAACAAACAGTAGGCCACTATCTTCATCATGATTGGCAAGATAAGGGAGAGTTTATCGAGGCTTATGAAATTTGGGGTGAATTGAAGTTAGGTCTGAAACCTAGTGTGAAATGTCACGAAAAACGCAGTTCTATTGCCCATCGAAGATTGCTAACACTTAAACTAGAGTCTGGTAGAGAACTCGTCTTCAAGTTTGATCAGGGGGTAGGTTACTGGCGTATATCAGATACGACTTCGAGATTTGATACAGTGAAATACAGTTTTCATTCAGACTTAAGCCCTCAACAGCAAGACTTGAGAAGTAAAGAGTCAAACTTAGTTGTGAACAATAGTGAGCCTTGGTCGACCGATGTGACTTTCCAAATTAAAAGTTAGCGGTATTTTTTGGTAGATTGAAGCAAGGTACATGCTTTTCATTAGCTACTGAGAAAACGAAGTTAGGCACCTAGTATTACGAAATACTAGGTGCCTCTATCTAATTCAGTAAAAGCCATAAACAAATCGATTAGTCAGGCACGTACTCAATAAGATCTTGAATCTTGCAATCAAAGTATTTGCAAAGTAGATCGAGTGTGTTGGTAGTAGTGACATACTCACTATCGTTGACTATTTTATTTATCGCCGATCTTTGAACGCCTATTTCTCTCGCGATAGATGCTTGAGAAATTTTTTTGCCTTCTCTTTTTTCTTTGATTTCAATGAGTTCTTTTAACTTGTAGCGAATGGTCACAACTGCACACCGTTTGTATCTTGACAGGGGACGTCAATGCGTTATATTGAATAATGTATCTTGATAAGAAACAAGGAGGTGGTCATATGGACCAAACACTATTAACAAGTAGAGAACTCGCAAGTCGCATCAAATTTAGCGCCAACTATATCAATTCGACATTGCGAGACTCTGTTTTCATCGAAGGTAAGCACTACATCCGACCGTTCAATGGTAGAAAAATTTTATACATTTGGGAAGAGATTGAAGTCGATTTGTATCGTTCAGCATGCAGAAATGTTGCCTATATCCCAATGGCGGGTGGGAGAGTGTGTAATGGGTAGTATTAATGTACGCAGAGGTAAGTTATTTGTCGATTTTCGCTATCAGAAAGTACGTTGCCGAGAGCAGACAACACTTTCCGATACACAAGCTAATCGCCGCAAGTTACAAAAATTACTGAAGCAAATTGAAGCTGATATTCGCTTGGGGTGCTTTGTCTATTCAGAATGTTTTCCCGGCTCACCCAAAGCGGCGCAATTTGCGAAACAAGATGTTGTCGCAAAGCGTCAAAAGACGGAAATGCTCGGTAAGTATGATGTGGCAGTGAATGAGCTTCAAGGTATTTCAACCATCCGCTTCGATGACTTTGCCGCCGAATGGTTTGAAGAAAACGAAGTGCGTTGGAAGGAGAGCTACAAAGACAGTATGCGAATATATCTCGGGTCTTACCTCATTCCGCAATTCGGAGAGCAGGGCGTTGATCAAATCACACGGCCCGACATTCTAAAATTTCGGGCTTCTTTGGTTAAACCCAAGGCCAATGGCAAAAGACTATCTTCGGATTTTATCAATCACATCATGACCCCGCTTCGCATGATCTTGAACGAGGCCGCCGACCGCTACGAGTTTAAAGCACCATTTGAAAATATTAAGCAGCTTAGGGTCGAGAAACGTGACGTCAATCCGTTCAGCCTCGACGAGGTCAATCAATTCCTATCCGTGGTGAAACCCGAGTTTGCTAACTATTTTAAAGTGCGATTTTTTACCGGGTTAAGAACCTCGGAGATAGATGGTCTTAAATGGCAATACGTCGATTTTGAGCGCAGAACCATCTCAGTTAGAGAAACCTACGTCCATGGGAGGATGGACACCACTAAAACCACCGGTTCGCATCGTGATATTCAAATGTCGTCGATTGTATTCGACGCGCTGACGTCACAACGTAACGTAACTGGGCATCGAGAATTTGTTTTCACTAACTCAGCGGGTAACCAATTAGATAAACGCAATGTACGAGAGAGGATCTGGAAACCAGCGTTGAACGCGATGGGTATTGAGTACCGTCGCCCATACGAGACGCGTCATACCGCAGCAACATTATGGCTCGCAGCGGGGGAGGCGCCAGAATGGATAGCACGTCAGATGGGCCATACGACCACCAAGATGCTGTTTGAAGTCTATAGCCGTTATGTGCCAAATCTGACGCGCCAGGATGGCAGTGCATTTGAGCAGTTACTAAAGCGTTCTATGGGGGAAAGATAGTATGGGCTATTCATCACTTGCTGTTCATTGCACAAGTCTTTGCTGCGACCTTATGCAAAATGAAAACTTTATCTCATTGTCACACGATGATATCAACTTGCTGTACGAGGATGTGTATTGCTTACTTCGGGAAAGAACTGAGCTCTGGCCCGAACGGTATCCAAAGGAACACGAGTTTATTCACTCAGTGACACTTGGTGTGCTGAAGGCACTTCATTACTGCCTTGATAGCTCTGCAGCAAGAAATCCAACTTGGTTACTCGAAGCGATGCAATCAAGAATATCCGCGACCTTTAAACGTTTGTACAAGAACACTAAGGTTCGAAGAAGATATTTTGGGAATACACAAGCTTTGTTAGCTAAACCGCACGAAGTCGCTGGCTGATGTGTCGAAGATTGATAAAGTCTTATGCCGAACAATATTTGATTGAGGAATCACACTAGAGCGGCAGCGGAATCATTGGTCCGCTGCCATTCCTGAATCGGAAATGCCCCAATCCAAGTTTCAGTGCCTTGTAAGATCTATAAACAAAACTTATTCGATTACCTGCGAGAGGAGAGTTTTGATAGACTAGTCCCTTCAATCCCCGTCATCCATAGCATCAGTGAACAGACAAACCTATTGGCTCTTAACGCTGCGATTGAAGCGGCGAGAGCTGGAGAGCAAGGGCGGGGGTTTGCAGTCGTCGCTGATGAAGTCCGTGTTTTGGCTCAAAAAGCCCAGGACTCTGCAACGGATATTCAAACAATGGTTATGACGCTCCAGCAAGCTGCGAACAAGTCTATCTCAGGAATGGAGAAAAATGTATTGCAAGTTGAGGAAGTGAGTCAGCGCTCATTGAACACCAGCAAAACATTTGAACAAATTAATGACGCAGTGACGCAAATCGATGAAATGATGGATCAGATTGCCACCGCAACGGAAGAACAGTCTCAGGTAACCGGTGATATCGCTAAACGAATCGAAGAGATTAGCGAGAGCTCTATTGAAACGGCAGCAAGTACAAATCAACTAATGCAGACCAGTTCTAGTGTCGCTCAGTCGGCAGAGGAACTCAGTAACCACTCTAAAAAGTTTCAAGTTTAATCGGGTTATCTTTGTCAGTTAAAACACCAGCTTGAAGACATAGAAACAATGCATCAATCACGGTTTGTGTACTGCCCTCAGCAAGCCGCGGTTGATGCTATTGGTGTTATTGTCGATAACATATACCTACAGCACCTAGAGTATGTCATGTTACGGAGCGGCTAACGTATGGACAAAGTGGTGAGTCCAGCGTTTTATCATTGCCCAATCTCTGTAGTCCCCTTCACTCACGCCGTTGCTTTTCGCGATCCACTTGAGGGGAAAACGAAAGTACCAAGGCATTACCTTTAGCTTTAATGTACCAGGAAAACCTGCAACCATAATCGGTTTAACTTGGGTGTTCACACTAAGAAGTGCGTCATCGTAGACTTGTTTGTCATCTATTGGATTTGATGTGCCTTGCACAAGAGAAAGACAAGTATAAAAATACGCAACAGGAATCTGTGAGAGTATCGTTTGATGGCGAGTCACGTACTGTCTAACGGTGGGCAACCACTTGTCATAACGGATGGGACTTCCCACTATCACCGCTTCACCATCTAGAGGTGCACGCGCATTTTCAGCATTTTGGCACTCAACCTGCAGACCTAATCGAGAAAGCTCAGTTGCCATTGCGCGCGCAATGTCTTCGGTTGAGCCAAATCCCGAGTCGTACACGATGAGCACTTTATTAAAGTTCATGATATGGGTCCTTTCGATGAGTCACTAAAAATTTGAACAGGGTTGATATTGAGCGAGCAAAACACGTTATGTGAACGCTTTCGTTTTTCTAAAAGCGACGAAGAGTAAAACCGCAATCGCAATTTCTACCGCTAGCGCGGCCAAAATCGCCTCAGACGGCATACCATCGGTAAGTATTCCTATTACTCTACCCACAGGAAAAGCGAAGAAAACGATTTTTGCAGCAATGATGGAGGTCTTAGTTAAGGGATGATAGAAGAGGCCAGCTAGCATTACTGCGCCCAATACAGCGAGATTTGTCCCCGGTCCTCGTAGTTCACTGAGTAGGTTTGGGTCATCCGCGAGCGCAATACCATAGCTTAAGTAAAAAGTATGTGGCTCTAATGCAATAAACCCGCCGATAGTAAAGGCGGTCACCCCAGCTATCCCTAAAACAATACGTTCAAACATAGATGCAATCATGGTGCAATCTCCTTCTAGATTTTATGACATCATTGGATTTACTGACTAGAGCCACAAAACTGCGGCAGGCAGTGAACGTTGTTTATTAGACCAAATTGGGCGATGATTTAATTGACAGAAAGTCGCTGAACGTTTGCAGGAAGTACATATTGATGGACGATAGAAGAACACAAGCCATGGCGAAGTTTGAGCAAAACAGGCGCCAGGATGAGGAAGTCAGCTCTCCGCTCAGTCAACTGAAAATGAGTAGCGTTTTTTATACTTACTCGACGTTGAAGCAACCTTGGGGGGTGAAGATCCCTGCTATTCCCTCTAGTACAATGTTTCACTTGGTGCTAGAGGGCGAAGCGTTAGTTTCAGCGTATGGGACACGCGTAAAACTGGGGCCTGGTGACTTTATTTTACTACCACGAGGTACCGGTCATGATATCGTTGACGTCAATAACACACCAGCCAATGACCTGTTTGACAATGATATCGAAAAAATCACCGAACACTATGAGCGTTTAACTACGGCTGGTGAAGGTGCGTTGACGACGACTCTGTGCGGCACGGTATTGTTTGATAACGAGGTGACGACATCCATCATTCAATCAATGCCGGATTATATTTTGGTGCCGTCACAATCCCCAGCGCACCAAACCATCGAAAGTGTGGTCCAATCGATACACAGAGAAACTGAAAATGAGGATTATGGCGCAGGACTTATTGTCTCTAAGTTGGCGGATGTATTAATCCTTCAATGTATTCGTGCTTGGGTGAATGAACTCTCTGATGAGCATCAGACTTGGCTACTGGCACATACAGATAAGCGTCTTTCTCGTGCGATGAAAAAAATACATGGAGACCCCTCTGCGCATATCGATATTGAGTCTTTAGCTGAGTTATCTGGTATGTCTCGTACCAGCTTCATTGATTATTTTAAGAAAATCGTGGGTCAGACGCCTAAGAAGTACATTACACATTGGCGCTTATCGTTAGCGCGAGAGCGCTTGTTGCATGGCAATGAGCATATTCTCAATATTGCACTCGATGTTGGCTATCAATCTGAAGCCGCGTTCAGCCGTGCATATAAGAGTAAGTATGGAGTGTCACCATCTTATTCTAAGAAAACCGGATAACACTGTTTACCGTTTTATCTAGGGAACGGCGGGCAGCCCGATGTAAACTCGGGCTGCCCAATGGTGATGGTTGAATCTCCCGTCCTGAATGCGCTATCCCCAGTAACCTCCTTCAATGGTTTTGGTGACATAGTCTGAGAACTTTGTCGGTTTGGTGCCAGTCGCTTCCTCGACACCATGCGCAAGGTTTGAGTTACGCCCGTCAAAGACAACGGTAAAGAGCTCATTAAGGAGCCACTGGTAATCTTCCGGTACATTTTGCTCCTTGAGAATGTTTAGGTAGTCATCGATACTGACCGAGGTAAATTTAATTTCTTTGTTGAGCTGTTTGGAAATCTCATCAACGCAGTCCTGAAAGGTCAGTAACTCAGGACCAGTTACCTCATACAGGCGGTTGCGCTTGCTTGGGTCAACCAGAGTGGCCACCGCTACTTCTGCAATGTCATCCGTGTCAATGAAGGGCTCTGGTGTGTTTCCAGCAGGTAATATTAAGTGGCCGTTCAAGATGCCATCAGCCATAAAGCTTTCGCTAAAGTTTTGTGCAAACCAAGAAGCGCGAACCACATTCCATTCAAGGCCACTGTTGATAAGAACTTGCTCCGCTCTTTCAGCCCCGTCTTCACCCCGCCCTGAAAGCAAGACAACATGCTCTACGCCCTCGGCTTTCGCCACTTCGATAAATGCGCGGATATCACTTTCTGCATTGGGTACGGCAAGGTCGGGCTGATAAGTCACGTACGCTGACTTTGCGCCTTTTAAGGCGCCAGGCCAAGTTGCTCTATTTTCCCAGTCAAAGCAAGTCGAGGTGCTGCGGGAGACTGGGCGAGTCTCAAAGCCAAGTTCAATGAGTCTTTTGTTGACACGAACACCGGTTTTTGCATTTTTTCCGATGATGACAATGGGGGTAGATGGATTGTTCATGATGGATCTCCTCGTGGGATTATGACGTGTTGTTGACGTAGTGTTCATCATGTCCTGAGAGTGCCTTTAGCGGAATGACATTAAGTTCGGATTTGTTTGCATAAAGTTCAAAATTGGAGAAAGGGGACGATACATGGGGTTGAGGTTTTAATCACTCGAAATGAACCTTTGTACATATGTCGTCTTGATGACAAGCCTTGTGACCTCATGGAGATGACTCGTTCCAACGACAATGTCGCTATTCCTGAACGAAACGTTATAAAAAACGGACTTTCAGTCAAGTGGAGATGGAGCGGTTGAGTATGATGTATCACGGTTACGCTAGAAGTCGATGCGTAATGAACGGATTTATCATAAATACTCGGTCCCAGGCAAGGAAGTGTGACGGACTTGAGGATGTCCAAGACCATTGGATGTTAGGGAAAATAATGTTTAGTGATAAGTAAGCGCAATAGGGAGAGAGCTATGGTTCGATTTCGTAACGCTCAGCAAGAAGATCTGACGTGTTTAGTGCACTTGCTCGCTGACGATCCATTGGGTCGTGATAGAGAGGATACGACCCAACCTTTAGATGAACGATATCAGCAAGCGTTTCAAGCTATATTGAGTAATGCGCAAAATCAACTGATTGTCGCGGAACGTGACAATGAGGTTGTTGGAATGTGCCAATTGACGTTCATTCCTTATTTGACTCATAAGGGAGGATGGCGATGCTTGATTGAAGGCGTCAGAGTGAAAGCGACAGTAAGAGGGCTGGGAGTTGGAACCGCACTGATTCACTATGCGCTCGATCTTGCGAAGGCATCAAACTGCATTATGGTCCAGTTGACCAGTGATAAATCTCGCCCTGACGCTATCGCCTTTTATCAACGATTAGGGTTTAGAGACAGCCACGAAGGTTTCAAACTACTCATCGGATAGTCTATCGTCTACTCCGGTTTCCTACACCTCAATTTTCTGTCGCACAGATGAAGACGAATGAATTCTATTTGGTAGGCTTCAACACTCTAGGACAGGAAGGAAACGAAAATGAATGCTCGTCACGTAAAGCAACAGTTATTTGAAGAAAGTGGTCAGAACCTTATTGTGGGAAGAGTCATTGACTGTCCTATTGAGCCTGAGCGGTTAGCACAAACAACAGCTGATTCCCCTTATGTTATCGAGGCTTTTGACAGCGGTTTGACAGCGGAAGTCTACAGAGTTCGTTTTGACAATAAGGACTTTACTCTTAAGAAGAAACGTCAAAGTGCAAAGGTGCAAAACTTAGATGGTCAATTTTCTTTTCTTAATGAGGTTCAGCGGCGTCAGGACTTTCAGAAGTTAAAAGCAGAGCGTCGTACTGGTCGGTCTCTTGATGGAATTGTGAATACCGTTTATGCCGACTATCGATTAGGGATCATCTTATCTGAATGGATAGAAGGTGCGCCAATCCAAAACCTAACGACTGAAATACTCCAGCAACTGTTTTCGACTTTGATGATGTGTGAACAAAACGGATTGTTCGAGTGGGACTTATGCTCTGGCAATTTGTTAGTTGACCATCATCAACAACTTAAATTGTTCGACTTTGGTTACATGTATGAGTTTGACCCTAGACGGGCATTTAATAGTAACGGAACGAACGATCCGCTATTTAACTTCTGTGAAAGGTTTGAGACGCGTTTCTTATCTGGATGGTTACTCGAGAAGGGGTATACCCAGGATAAGGCCCTCACTTTGTTTAGAGAGGTCAAAATGACCGCACTAAAAGCCATAGAGGATAAAATAACTTGGCTTGAGGGGAATGGTGGCGAGTCTTATATCATCGAATACTATCGTGGTATCCAGAGAGAGTTCAGCGAGGCCATTTCTAACCAATCAGTACTTGAGCGGTGTTTCTTAACAACCATGTTCCGCTCTCATGTGCTTGATATTGAGGACGATCTGGAAGGCAAAAGTTGCACAGCCTTAACACTCAAACGTATTGACGTCGTTCAAGAGATTCTCAATCATCATTTTCCACTCCTTGAAAGTTGCGGTGCTTTATTTTATCAGAATGAAGGTGCTTCGCAGGAAGCGTTGCGCCTTCAATATGAACAGAAGTGGAAGCTAGCGGAAAGCTACCAGTTGTAAAACAGAAGTTGGAGCTATTAAGCGAATATTTAGTATTTATTGCAAGAGTTGCTTAAAGCAACTCTTCTATTGACTAGGCGCTCATCCTAGCAACATGGAATAGTTGGTTCTTGAATAGGTAAATGAAAATGGACAAACAGACCTTACCGCAATTATTGCTCAGTCTTTTAGATACCGCGAGTGAAGGTTTGTGGTTTATGGGAGATGATAATGTTGTTCAGTTCTACAACAGTACTTTCTATCAGCAGTTTAATCTCCCTTCTGGGAGTCCATCATTAGAAGATTGGTTGGAGTTGGTTCACCCACAAGATCGAACTCAACTAGTGAAGGAAGTCGAGTTATATCAAAAGTATCATACGACTTCTCGCGTAAAAACGCGTTATCGTGTGAAAAATTTGTCAGGTCGCTACCTTTGGATTGAAGTAACAGGGGTACGTGCAGAGTTTAATGGTGGATTCGCCATGGTTGGCTCTCACAAGGATGTCTCTGATGAGGTGTTCCTTAATCAGTATCTGACTCATATGGCCAATCATGATAGTGAAACAGGATTATTTAACCGCCATTACTTCTTACAAAACTTTCCTCGCTTTAAAGAAAAAGGATGGCTTTTTGTATGTTGTTTGACTCAATTACAACAGTTTCAACGTAGGGTTGGCAACGATGCATCTGGAGCATTGTCCTCTACTTTAGTTTCCACATTAGATCATGTCTTTTCGTTGAAATACGGGCTTTATCGTATTAGCGCTGATGTATTTGTTGTTCAAATAGATGAGGAACTGGATGCAGCGTTAGTGCTAGAGCTGATGAAGCAAATAGAATCGGAATTCCAAGGTCAAAGTCAGCTCAAAGGATGCAGTTCAATCCTAACCAGTCGAGTGGGGATAGGGGCTTTACCTGTTAATATTATCAACCCAGAAAATCCGCTAGAACAAATATTTAATCTTTCAGAATACGCCCGTTTGGTCAGTTCGCCAGTGACTTATACCGATGATTCTCAACATGATATCGATAGGTATTTTGAAATACATGACGCATTAGAGGAAGCGATTGAATCACATCAAATTACTATTGCACTTCAACCTATTATTGAAGGCCTAACAGGGAATATTATCAGTTTTGAAGCGCTAGCTCGTTGGAATCACCCTGTGTTGGGCCATATTTCACCTATAGAGTTTATCCCTATAGCAGAAAAGCAAGGGTATATTCATGCGCTAGGAATGTTGGTCTTAACGCATGCTTGTCAATACCTTACAACATTTGATGAGACTCATGCAGCAAGGCCCCTAATCAATGTAAATGTCTCAGCACATCAGCTTCTTAAAGATAGCTTTGTGGATGATGTGTTTGATGTTGCAACGCAAGCTGGTGTTTCCCCTAGTCGTATTGTGTTGGAAGTGACAGAGTCATATTTGCTCGACGAAAATCCCACGATAAATAGAACGCTTAATATTCTTCATACTCATGGCTTTAAGTTGTCGATAGACGATTTTGGATCAGGAATGAGTGCCGTTACTAGTTTATTTCGTCTTCCACTCTATCAAGTCAAATTGGATAGGTCTCTGATTAATGAGGCGATGCGATTGGATGCATGCATGAAGTTAATTACTTATCTGTGTGATTTTGGTCGGGGGCATAATATTGCACTGGTTGCTGAAGGTGTGGAAACAACAGACATGCTAGATAAGTTAATTAAGATTGGCGTTCCGTATCTCCAAGGATACTGCCTATACCGACCTTCTGAGCCTCAGGTATGGTTGGAATACAGAAAAGCAGAAAGCCCGAGAGATTAATTATCTATTTTCTAGGTTTGTCTCCAACTGAGTGAGAGTAAGGCTTTATTTAAAGTTTTTGCTTTTTTCAAGTTTTATGAGCCTTTCTATTTAATAGGGAACACCCAGAAGAGGTGTTTTGAGGTCTTGTTGCGGAATAGTGAATGTGCTCTGTTTTGGCGCTACTAAACAGAGCAATCATCTTTACTTACCCATTTCCCAAACTGTCAGATAAAGGAAGAGTAGACTAAGGCCTGATAGAGAGATGAAGAATAGTGAATAATTCTTTCACGCAACAAAGCCTAAGACAACTAGTAAGTTTGATTGAACATTGGGCTGAGGTTTATGTATAACGGGGGAAATATGTACATAGGCAGTTGTTTGTGTGGCTCAATCCAGTTCGAGCTACATGGGGGAATTACAGATCCTATTTATTGTCACTGCTCGCTTTGTGATAAATCGAGTGGCAGTGCATTTGCCACAAATGGGTATGTGAATAAAACAGATCTCAAACTGACTGATGAAAAAGCCACTCTTACTTATTACGAGAGGAATGTTGAAAAACGAAAGTACTTTTGTACTGCATGTGGTGCACCAATCTATGGTTCAAATTCAGCTAAACTGTCCAAAGTTAGAATCCGTCTAGGCGCGATCGACAGTGATATAATCGAAAGACCAATTTCGCATAACTTTGTCACCTCAAAAGGAAATTGGGAAGAACTTGAAGCCAAGTTGCCAATGTATGAAGAGCACGAACCATCGAGGAGATAGTCGATGGAGAAAAGTTGTAGAACAAGGTGCTAAATGGAGAAAATATGGATGTAGTGGCATAGTGAGTTTGGTATCTGGAGATGAATGAGAGCGTCTGCTGTGGCTATCTAGACCAGCGATTCCACACTGCTTATACCGCTTAGACCACTTGCGTAATGTTGGTCTGGAAATACCACAGCGTCGACATACGAGGCCTGCATCACCACATTCCTCATAGATTTTTACCCACTGTAGTCTTTGTTGGATTTCTCTGCCCATAAACACCCAGTATAGTTGAAAGGATGTCTATGAATCGCACACCTGAACCACTGGATTATCCCCTTGAAGTAGCTTGATTTTCACGGGGATAATTTATTTATCAAGGAACAGTGTCGACCATTTCTATCTCCAATTAAATCTAACAGTCGCGACTAATTATGCTGACAAGTTAGGGCGGTGAGCATTTTCTATGAAACTCTCTGCTTCTTCAATTGGTAGAGGCTTACAGTAGTAGTAACCTTGATACACGATACATCCTAATGATTCGAGGTAATCGCGTTGGTATTTCGTTTCGACGCCTTCAGCGACAGTACATAACCCAAGAATATTGGATAGAGAAATGATCGTCTCAATAATTGATCTGGCGTTTGGCGTCGACTCAAGTTCGCAAATGAAAGACTTGTCAATCTTTAACTGACTAATAGGAAGCTTTTTTAGGTAGCTCAATGATGAGTATCCTGTACCAAAATCATCCAAAGCGAACTCAACGCCTAACGTTTGGAGCTTGTTCATGCATTGTATTGCTTGCTCAATGTCATCAATTAACATAGTTTCGGTTAACTCTAGCTTTAATCTCCCTGAAGGGATGCTATGTTTCTCTATTAGCTTTTGAATGACTTTGGAAAAACTTTTTGAGCGAAACTGTTGGTAGCTGATGTTGACTGAAATCGACAAATGGGATTTGGTCGAGTCACCTTGCCACTTAGCCAACTGCTTACAAGCCGTTTTGAGTACCCATTCGCCTATAGGTATTATTAAACCTATGTTCTCGGCCAAAGAAATGAAATGATAAGGACTTACTGATCCTTTTAAGGGGTGTCTCCAGCGAATGAGTGCTTCAACACCAATAACGGTCCCATCTTCATTCACTTGCGGTTGATAGTAGAGTTCAAATTGCTCCTTTTTTAATGCCGCTCGTAAGTCTCTTTCTAGCTCAAAGTTAGAAGAAATCGTCTTTTGCATCTCTGGCTTAAAAAAGCTGATCCTATTTTTACCTGAGCGCTTTGCATTGTACATCGCAATGTCGGCTTGTTTGAGTAACTCGGAGCTTGTTTGAGATGCGTTATTAAACAGTACAACCCCAACACTGACACTGCTAATGTACTCATAATGATCAAATTTATAAACCTGAGACAGGCCCTCGAGCACATTTGAAGCAGTGAATGCGATTTGATCTTGAGCAGCAAGTAAATCCAACTCAAAGGTTGGTAGCAAAATCACAAATTCATCGCCTCCAAATCGAGCGAGAAAATCACGTTTTCGTAAATGATGGAGGATACGTTTTGTGGTCTCCTTGAGCAGAGTGTCACCATGCTCATGTCCGTAGGTGTCATTTATTGTTTTAAAGTTATCTATATCAAGAAACAAAATGCTGTAGTAATGACCGCTTTGACCACTACTTGTAATCGCTTGATCGATCTTTTTTACCGCTAAAGAACGGTTGCCTAGCCCCGTCAAAGAATCAAGTTGGGCTAGTGTCATCAGCTCATCTTCCTTTTTCTTTTCAGCGTTGGCAACTGATTGGGTGAGTTTAAAAATCCAGAGCAAGTAAAGAGAAAAAGGCGCGATGCTAAGCATAATTCTGTGGTAAAAAGTCTTATGGATTATCTGTTTACCAAGTTTCGAGACGAACCAAAAATCTAGGTAACTGTTGTATAGTGCAACTACTTGACGTGACGTCCCTGTGCTGGGGTCAATGAAGTCAAAAGAGATGATTTCCTTGTCGGGTAGGCTTTTCATTAACTCACTGTAGTATTGTTGTTCGATAGGTTGAGTATACAGAGTGCTTTTATCTGTGGTAAATAAAGGGTAGCGATCTTTACGTATTATCTCGATGATTTGAGTTCGATCGGTTTGTTTGTATTCTTTAAAAAGAGAGGACCTATCTAATCTAATTCCCGCTGTCATAACCGCCACGGCTTGGTCTGAGTCGTTCATATAAACAGCTTTACGAACGGGAAATGCTAATGTTTGACTGTCCAACGTGTTGATTATATACGTTGGGCCGGTATGCAGCTTACTACTAACTCTCGCTTCCATGTAAGACGCTCTGGTTTGTACTAGATCCATTAAGTTGGGTAAATGGTTAAGATCGAAATTAGAGCTGACCACTAACGCTTTGCCATCATAATCCGCTAGACCTAAACCAATGAAAGCCGGGTAGGTTTCCATGGTGTTGTCGAGCAAAGAGTCATGTATTGGGTTGATAGGAAAACCATTTCTATAAATAAGCTGCTTTCCTAACACTTCTAAAAGGGACTCTTGCGTCTTCAGAAAAGACATGACGGAATTATTGAGTAGTCTTACATGGGTTTCCTGATCCTTTTTCGCAGCGGACACCAAAGATGACCAGTTATAATAAGCATAGTAACCAAAGAGTAGTATAGAAGAAGCTAAAACAACATTAAAAATTGCCCAGATGTTGCTTTTGTTCCATGTTATTTTTGATTTCATATTTAAGAATGTTTATATTTACGTTATTTTGGTTCATTGAAATATCGATCTATCAAGATGATTACGAGTTGAGTTACTTTTGGCCTTCTAACAGATTATTTATGATTATTAATAATAATTGATATCTTCACTTTATTAGTAGTAGGTGTTTCTTGAACCAAATGTATGGGAAAGATACAGGAAAGAACTAAACGAAGATAATAATTTGATGATATGCTGTCATATTATTTAATTTACACATGATGATCTATATTACTTTGAACGTCTACGAGGATTATTATCAGACCTCTTCATGTAAATATGAGGAGGTCTGGTTATAAGGATATTCATTACTTAAGTTTATCGGTGATCTTTCTAGCTGATATAGAATAAATAAGAGGTACCTGTTGGTTTTTGTGCAACATTTGATACCCATAACCAGGTATGTATTCCAATCCATCAAAACAGTTGTATGGACTGTAGGGCGACTCAGAGAATACTTCAATTTTTAAGCCAGCTGCTAGTAAGGCACTGATAACTTCACTAATTGAATGAGACCACGTTGCCATCGTCGAAGTTGTACCATCGCAGTTCTCGGTATATGTACCTTCTTCATCAATATCAGGTTCACTTTTTGGGAAATAGGAATAACCGCTTAACAAATCGTTGACCGAATGAAACTCTACAAGATGAAACTTACCACCACATTTTAGTGAGTTTGCGACGGTATTTGCCCATGCAGACAAGTCCGATAGCCAGCAAAGTACGCCATATGAAGTAAATACGATATCGAACTGCTTTTGGTTAATCTGATCAAACTGACAAACATCGCTTTCTACAAATGTTGCATCTATTCCTAGCGATTCTTTTAGTAAGTTAGCTTGTTCGATGGCTTTGCTTGATAGATCAACCCCCGTTACATTTGCACCCATGCGCGCTAGTGATAGAGTGTCCTGTCCAAAGTGACACTGAAGGTGTAAAATAGATTTACCTTTCACATCTCCCAGCAATTTAAGTTCGGGAGGATTTAGAGAGGATCTGCCTTTCTTAAACGATTCGACATCATAAAACTCTGACTTGATATGGGTGTCTGTTCTGGAATCCCACGCATCTTTGTTTACTTCTAGATAGTTCATTTTCATACCTGCTTTGTTGAATTACTGATATCATTTATTCGTGTGGTAAAGATTTCGAAAGTATTCTGATAAGGCCCTTTCCCCATGCAACAGAGCGACCATATCCCCTGCGTTAACGGTAAGGAAAAACTCAGCGGGGCCTCTAAAACGCTTAGGTATAGATTTTGCGATAGATAACGCAGTTCTTCTCACCCAGTTTAGTAAGTTGATTATCTTAGCTCAATCGGCTCGTCCTTGAGCTTCGAATGCAAGCATAGCTATTTGAGATAAACATCGCTCTTCTGGTCCTCCGACACTAAGTTTACGCTCGCTCATATGGATAGCTTCTAAGCAAAAATGGGCCAAATCTGTATCGTGAATAGGGTTTAACTTTTCTTCCATCTCCGAATACATTTGCTCGTCCGGATTGTGCCATTTTGTAGTACTCATCTAGAGCCGAGAAAAACCTACTTGGCCTGATTACACACTGAGTTAGTTGCTCGGTTTTGATTAATCTGCCAACAAAATTTTCTTTAGCATTAAGCAGTCGGACATGGTTATATTTCGGGGCATTAAAAGCAGAGATGTATCTAAACTTCTTGACACCTGCTCTTATAGCTTCCTCTAATAAATTGCAGTTAGCCTGAAAGTCTACATCCATATATTTCAGACCATCTTTCTGTCTTCTAATACAAACACAGGAAACAACAATATCTATATCATCACAGCATCCAAATAGGCTACTAGGGTTAGTAACCGCCGCAACTCTGATTTGTGTGTCAGTAACTCCACATCTGTTGAGTTACTCGGTGTGCCGTGCTAAAGCAAAAAACTCTGTATTAGAGGTTTTTAAAACATCGATGAGATGTCGAATAAGGTAACCACCAGCTCCAGCTACAAGAATCGTCTTAACATTGTCCAGATTACACCTCATTTCTTAAGAATAACGATAAAAACCTACACCAAATATTCAATTTATTAATCACCATATGTGGTGATTGAGCAGCTAATAACTAATGGTAATTTGTTGGGCCATTATTGTTTTCACTGGAAGCTATAGTATGACTTCATTGAACAAAGCAAGAGCTGCACTACTTATCAATATCTTATGTTTTATGTTTGGGTTTTGGCTACTAGTCAGTAAGTTTCATTACTTACATGACAAAAGCCTCTTCCCTGAACAAGTTATAGAAATGCTGCTGTTAGATAGATATCATTTTATAATTTGGAACTTGTTTGTATACGCTGTATTTGGAGTGTCTTTGCTCTACTTAACGGTTGCTATCTTTTTTTATATTAATAAACATAGACCACAGTTGGCCAACGGTATTTTGACTATCGGGGGGATTTGGTCCGGATTTATGTTGCTTAGTGGTGGACTTTCCATTGAGCTGATCAATAATGTTGTGGACGTTTACACACAAAATCCAGATCTTGCAGTAAACGTTTGGGTGTTAGGAAGTCTTTTGCTTGAAAGCGTTGGAGGAGGGAATGAGTTCATTGGTGCGATTTGGGTTGGGCTAATTTCTTACGCTATGCCTGCTCGTAAATGGATGACTACTAGTACTAAAATTACAGGATATGTAGCTAGCGCGTTGGGTTTAAGTACCTTGTTTGACTCTTCTGAAACCTTTGCTAGCCTGTTTGGGGCACTCTTGATATTCTGGTTTCTATCGCTATTTGCCGCACTTCCTAAGACGTTTACCTCATGGGAAGACAAGAAATGATGACCCCGAGTTAAGTTGATGATTATAAAAACGAAACTATACGCACCTAAGCCCAAACTGAACTTTGTTTTCAGGGAAGGGCTAGGCAACAAGCTTGAGCAGATAAATCATACTAAACTAACTCTTGTATCAGCACCCGCTGGTTTTGGAAAATCACACTTAATCGCAGGCTGGTGCTCTATCTACAAAGGTAAATTCACTTGGTTGTCATTGGATGTAAACGATAAAAATACGGATACCTTTTTCTATTACTTAGTTGCTGCGTTTAGAGAGGTTGATTGCACTCTTGCTCAAGAGGCTTGGGACTTGGTCCAACTCAGTCAGGGGGTAAGTAAAGAAAGTGTAATTAGGAGTTTACTAAATGAGTTAACCTACTATGAAAATGATGTCACTTTGATATTAGACGATTACCATCTGGCAAGTTCACCTGAAATAGATAAAATCATAGACAACTTTATTTGTCTGACACCTCCCAATGTTCACACAGTTCTTATTACTCGTTCAGATCCTTCAATTTCACTGGCACGCCTAAGAGCGAATGGAGATTTAACTGAATTTCGTGCGGCAGATTTGAGATTTACCGATGAAGAAGCGATGGAACTTCTGAAGAAGACATGTTCTACGAAAATTACGGAGAAGGAAGTAACTACAGTAAATAGCAAAACTGAAGGTTGGGCAGTCGGTTTACAGCTTTTTTCTCTTGCGCTCAATAATAATAAGCATCCCAATAAGGTTATTTCTGCTCTCTCCGGTGCCCATAGCTACGTTATCGATTACTTGACAGAACAAGTACTTACGGGTGTAAACAAGAGCATCCGACATTTTCTACGTGAGACTTATTTCTTAAAAGAGTTCTCTGTAGATCTTTGTGATTTTATACTTGACACTGAAAGCAGTGAGGAGTGCATCGCTTACTTGGATTCTAATAATGTTTTTCTAATCCCCTTAGATAATGAGAGAGGGTGGTTTCGCTACCACCATCTTTTTTCAGATGTTTTACGTATCCATACCCCACTGACCGAGAACAGATTACAACAACTAAAATGGCGTGCTGCGGTATGGTTGGCTGACCGCGGGCGTCTCGCTGATGCAGTACAATATGCGCGCGACTGCGGTGCGAATAAACTGTTAGGGTTGATTGAACACCACTGGCCAACAGCACGAGCAACCTCTCATGATTCACTGCTGTTGGAATGGTTGGCTTCATTTGATATTGAAAGTATCAAAAGATTTCGTGTTTTGGCAGGTTATTACGGCTTAGCGTTGTTACCTCGGAACCCTGAACAAGGGCTTTACTTAATTAACGCTACGAGACTGTTTTTTGAACAAAGTGACAAACCATTATCTGAGAATGAAAACACTACTCTTGGCGTAGTCAATATTGGTCAAGCTTATGTTCATGCTGCTCAGAATAATACAAAAGAAGTTTTGGGCTGTGTCCGGAGTGCTTTGAATGTGTTGCCGATGCAGGAACATGTTTGGCGTGGTTCGTCAAGAGCTTTGGAAGGTATAGCATTATGGAGGGA
The DNA here is from genome assembly GCF_023195835.1 of Vibrio sinaloensis. Classification (NCBI taxonomy): domain Bacteria; kingdom Pseudomonadati; phylum Pseudomonadota; class Gammaproteobacteria; order Vibrionales; family Vibrionaceae; genus Vibrio; species Vibrio sinaloensis. Next base: position 1,378,609 of record NZ_CP096199.1, read on the forward strand.
TGGAGATACTTCGGGAGCAGAGTATAGTCTTAAAGCGGCATTAGCTGATATGGATCGTTCACAAGATATCAGCGCTAAAATTACGAGTCGCTTTTTGCTGGGTGATTTTTACTATCAATTCGGTTGGCTGAACCGATCAAAAACTGTTGTAAAGTCTGCGCTAGAAATAATCGATCAAAGCAGAAGCTACACTATCGAGGGAAGTGCTGATTTATACCTCCTGTGTTCAGAGATAGAGTTTGAGCAAGGCAATATAGAGGAAGCTCTAAATCTACTTGATACTGCGCGGCAGTTCGGCACGCTAGGTTCGATGCCAGAGACAAAATACCGTTATCCATTAATCGAGGGTAGGATTGCGTTAGCAGAGAATCGTATCAAAGATGCATTAAAGAGTTTAAGCGATGCAGATACTCTATATGCTGAGCCACCAAATCCATGTCACAAGCCTCCCCTGTTCTGGAAAGCTATTGTTCTGCTTAGTCAAGGTAATGATGAGTTGGTAAGGCAGCAAGTACATTTTTCGAACTCGTTTTACTCAAACCCTTTCAACTATCTAGTCTATGCTCTTGTGCAGCCTAACGAAACGGATAGAGTATTGGACAGCATAGGTAAAGTGAGTACACACCATACACCCCCAGTAATACAGTTTGCGTCAAAACTCGTTTCGGCAATTAAGGCAGAATCCAGCGGAGACAAAAAGTTGGTCGAAGATATCTTAAAGCAAGTTGCCCTGTTAGTTACGGAAAATAATAGCTTGATGTGGTTGAGAGAGATAAAAGTTGTATCTGATCTCTTCATCAAGTATAAAATTATAAATCAAAAACAAACACCTGCCGTAGCCTCATCAGAAGCCCTAATCGAGTCTTTAAGTCCCAAAGAAGAACAAGTGTTGCTTTGGCTTGATACTGAGCTAAGTGGGCCACAGATCGCCTCGAAACTATTCGTTAGCCTAAATACACTAAGAACTCATACAAAGAATATTTACTCAAAACTTGGAGTCAATAACCGCAGGGCTGCGGTAAATAAATCGCGCTCACTCAAATTGATCCCTTGAGTAAGTGATAAATCACATCATCGGGTGATGAGTATGAAGAGCTCTATATGTAATTTAGTAGAAAGCAATTAAGCTTAACTACAGTGCTGAAAGGGCCTACTATGAATATGAAACTCACTTTGCTAACCATTTCTGGTTTATTATTTATTCCTAATTCTGTCGTAAATGCTGCCGGGGGATACACGTCTGTAAAAGTATTGCTTGGTAGTAAGTCATTAGATAGTGATTGGAATAAAGATGATTCGATGGAAACGATAGGACTTCAATCCACGTACTATCCTGCCTCGCTACCTCTTGGTATTGCATTGGATTTTTACGGTAGTGGTAATGAAGATAAGATCAACGGTGTTAAAATTGAAACAACTGTTGGGGAGCTTAACCTCGGCTTAAGATATAGCCCAACCACTATAGGTGGCGTTGTCTCTCCATACCTAGGTGGTGGTTTAAGTTATGCCTCAGCAGAGTTGGAGCAGATGAGAAATGGTGCAAAAACAAAATACGAAGATAAGGGAGTAGGGTACTGGATTGGTGGGGGCATAGAGTACTTATTTACGGAACATTGGTCCATAGGAGCCGATATACATTACTCAAATGTTGATGTTGAGCTAAATGGAGAAAAGCGAGACGCTGGAGGGGTTAGTTGGGCTGCAACCATAGGATATCGGTTTTAGTCACTTGAATAGGGGAAGCATATGTGCAGCTTACACAACGACTTAGAACTATTCAAAATATATGTGGCAGAAGAGCTATCAGAAAATTGGCAACAGACTTTTTCGAACATATCCGTTAAAAGTGTTAAAAGTGGTACGTGCATAGAAGTTTATTGTAAGGATATGTCCGAGCTTCACGGCGTAATACATTTGATATTTAATATGGGGTTAAACTTACAAGCAATTATCAATCAAGGTTTTTCAATAGACAATTAGGCTCGAGTATGTGTATTTTGTAACATTTAACTAAGATGCCACATGATAATCGCAACATCCATATGATGTAGAGGCAGTCATAAGATCAAATTTCTCATCGAAAGATAGTTTGATCTTATGGCTAAGTGACCCACCGTCCGGAAAAAGAAAGAGTGACCCTCCGCCCCCCTCGCACAAATAATGCTCAATTTTTGAACTCAGCTTGTTATTACAACTTGTTTTATGTTGTCTTTACTGGCTGAGTCTTTACACTTTCTATGCAAGTCAATATCGACGATTCATGACAGGAACGTTAAATTCAGGTGGTCTTGTCACAGTGACTCACTACCAAAGGAGCAAGCTGTGCAGAAATCCAAACCGAAAAGTGTAATAGCGAATCAAGCCTCACAAACGACGCCAGAGTAAGTAGAGATACGAGAGCTGAAGAAATTCTACCCCCTTCAAGGCTTATGAGTTAACAATGCTTAGAACCTTAACTTATCGAGGTTCTATATACTACGTTCGAGTCGATCAGCACGATTATTAGCTCTACTTAGCGATCAATAAAACGTACTAATCAAGGAAAAATGTGCAGCGCTAGAGCACCAATAGAAACGATTGAAGATGGGAGATTAATCTGGGCCGAAAGAATTTAGCCCAGATATAGTCTCTCAGTTACTGAGTCGCAAAATGGAGAACTGGCAGACGTGATCTGAACTAGTACAGTGCGTATTTGATTGGCAGTAGCACAGCTGGCGTATCTTCAGAAAATATGATTATTCGCATTTGCTCATTCGAACAAAAAGGAATTGATACACTGAACTTATTATCGCTGATCCTATTTGCCTCAATTACTCCAAAACGATGATCATCTGATGTTACGAATACCCTATCGTCTTTGATTGCTACATTGCTTTTATACAAGCCAAATACTGTCTCACGAAGAGGGGAGAAGTCTCCGGAATAAATAGTAATTTGTAGATGATTAGAGGAGCAGATTTTCTTGTTCCAGGTACAACTTTCTATCACTTTTGGTAACGGGTACTGCGTAAATGTTACCTTAGTTGGAGTTATAAAAGGTAGAATATAGCCGGCTGTAATAACCGACGATATTACTACGACTTTTAGCCAAGTTCTCATTTCCATACGAGTTTGCTGCTTACTTCCTCCAATATTTTCATTTCACTGAGTAAAAGGTTGATAGACTGTCGTTGTGATTCCATTCTAGCAGTAACACTTTGTGAACTAGTGTTGAGATCAGCCATGTTACTACTTATTTGGTTTAACGCGGTGTTTTGTTGAGTGACTGCAGAAGAAACATGATACATTTCATCGTTAACACTAGTGACACTAGTTGATATGTGTTTATAGCCATCGAGTAGTGTGTCTAGAAGCTCGGTAACTTGCGATGCTGACTTAAGCATTTCTGTCACCTGTGTTGTTGATGTGTCAACACTTGTGGATAATTTGCTAAGTGAACCTTTAATGTGATCCAAGCTTGCGTCTGTCCTTTGGGCAAGTTGGCGGACTTCATCTGCAACTACAGCAAAACCACGCCCTGCTTCACCTGCTCGTGCTGATTCAATAGAAGCATTAAGTGCTAAAAGGTTGGTTTGTTCAGATAGGTTAGAGATGGTCTCTAGAACACTCGATATCTGTCGAGTATCTTCTGTTACTCTATTAATAATAGATTGCGTATCTCTAGCGAGGTGCGTTAGCTGATCTAAACCTGCGTGACACTTTTCTACTTCTGCAAGACTATTTTGACTGACTTGATTAGCTTTTTCTGCGTTAATACTGCACTCTGAAGTTGAAGACGTAACAGTATCAAACGACGTTCCTAGCTCTTCAACAGCAGTAGCAACTAGTTCTGTATTAACCGCATGCGAGGAAAGCTCGTGGTTAATACTATCAATATCTTTCATCAAGGCACTGGAGACTTCGGACAAAGAATGCATTGTAGTTGATTGTGTGTCAGACAGTTCTCTTAAACGTAAAACTATTTGATTGAATTTTTTCTCGAAATCGCTCTCATTACTTAGCCCTACATCAAGAAGTAGTCGGTCGTTTTGAACCATACTGTCTACCGTGTTTTCCACATACTCGAGTTTTTGTAAGCTTTGGCTGAGTGAAAGGCTGCCATAAATACATATACTCGCTTGGAAAATAGCGTATAGACAATGTTCTATCACCATTGTGAACGGACTTCCTGGAGGAAAAATAAATAAACCTGAAGTAGTGCTAAACTGAAGGTAATAAAAAAGTAAATGATGGACTGCGGCTGCAACCAAACAGTGGAAAACCATCTTCCAATCATTATAAATTGTTGTACATGCAAGCAATATAAACACTTCAAAGTGCAGCATTACGTCACCGTATGCTTGATGTATATGTAAGGCAACGAAACTATATAGCAAATATGGAACCACGGTCTTCAGTGATTCACGATTAAATAGTAGTGTCATTATAACTAACACGATATTGATTACGAAATCAGTGTAAGAAAATCCGTAACGAAACATATAGACGAAGGTTAAGGAAGAAAAAAGACCTACTAGTATGTAGGTTGTCTTAGTGAAATTTAGAGACTTCATTTAGTCTGCTCCTGTAATTAGGTATGATGCTTGGGACTAAAGTACCTTAGTCTACTAATATCAAATTTTGTTGCCGGTGAGTTGTCAATTTGCACGCAATTTCGGACAAGTTGGAATTAGAGCTCTTTTTAAAGTTCGCTCGCTTCCGAAGTCTTGTTAGAACTCGGGATTCTAAGAGAGAAGATGGTATATATTTAGGAGGATCAAACATCTACATCTAAGCGACGTTTCTTCGTCTATATTCATTGGGAGGATTACCAAGTTCTCGCACAAATGAGCGTTGCATGTTTTCAGCTCTTAAGTATCCGCATGAAACAGCTATTGAACCTAAAGCCAGTTGTGTATTTACGACCATATCCAAAGCCATTTCCAAGCGAATCTTTTCAACAAGTTTTTTAGGAGACATTTTAAAGCGATCTTTACAGTGGCGTGTAAAAGTGCGCGAACTCATCGCCATGTGATCTGCCAACACTTCAACTGTTAATTTGCTAGTGATGTTTCGTTGAATCCAGTGCTCCAACTCTTCCCATTTTCTTTCTTGTGGAGTTAAATCAAAGTATGTGCTTACAATTTGGTACTTGTTGTTGATGTAGGTATTTGATGCACACAGCAAGCGTAGTACCTCTTTGAGAGTGTTTGTGCCCTCGTATTTTTGTATTAACTGAAAGCTAAGTGTAAGGGCTGCCAATGGTCCTTTGGCAGACAAAATTTGTACGCCTGTGGAAAATGAATCGTTCTCAATTGTTAATGAACGTCTGATGCTCTTTGATGCTTCAAATCTCATCTCTGAAAATGTGCTGGTTACTTGAGATAGTCCCTTATCCGTTACCACTATTGTGCATCCCGTATTTAAAGCTCGTTGTAGAGAAGTAATTGATAGCCCAAACTCAGTGGTTTTCTCTTTCGGATGAAAGCTCACGATACTGAATATATCTACAGTATGTAAATTAATCTTTGATATAGCCTTTGCGTATACTGAAATTCCCAAGTCTGACTGAACCTGGCCAGAACTGTCGCTGCAAATAATTAATCGGTAGCTGTTAGTAATGTCATTCATTCTGGAAAACACGTCGAGGTAGGTTGAAAGCTCCGAGAAATTGAATCCATGTTCGCAATAGAAAACAACAATTTTCATGGTTTATTAATAGTAATGTCATTAGGTGCGTAAACCATATCTAACCTTGATAGTTAGATAATCACCAAATGATGTGATTTTTCAATCCTGGCACAAGAATCATGATGTAAACATGACAAAGTTACATATCTATAGATAAGTTTTTTATACCGGATTTGGATAAACTCACTTGAAAGTTGCAGTAAACCGTTTGAGAACAAAACAGCTTAGTGAAATTGGTTTTTGTGTTCATGAGCACGAATCACATAAGAAATTAGAGTAACTATCGACGACGATGGTCCTATTTGTTGCATTAACGTAGTATAAACCAAAATTAAGGTAGGGCAGCTTAATCAGTTCAATGATAGTCAAGTAAAAATCTACATGATTTATTTGACTACTATATGTCTGTAAATAGTTGTTATTTTGGGCACAGATGGATAAATGTTACTTTCTGATATCAAACATCAAAACTCTTAATCCGGCTTTGCAATGAAAAGCATCGCTCTAATCACTTCTCCCCCCCGGACACCCGGCCAAGCTATTACGAACAAGTGAGCTTTCGAAAAATTGTTGCATATGCCATTTATAGACGCATAGAGGTGATTAAGGACAACTTGGTCGCTAAAAACGTCAATATTTCTGTGAAGCATTGATAGCTACAAGGAAATACATAATCTTCTTGTTATTGCTACGTACCGTGGCTTTTTAGCACTCTGGTTGACAATTAGTGTTTATAAAGGAGAGTAACTGTGGGGCTAGACAGAAAGCTATTGTTGATTTTTGGGGTGATGTTTTTGGCGGTTGTAACTGCGATTAGTGGTTGGGGATACCATTCTTTTAAAGCTGAATCCACGAAGAACTATCAAGAACGTTTAGAAAGAGAAAGCATGCTAATAGGTCGTGCTCTTGAGCAGCGAATTGAACGGAACTTTGATGTGCTGAAGACGGTGTCGAGTGTTATCTCAATTTCGAGTGATGGGATTTTAGACTTAGACTCTCTAATGGCACAACTGAACTCAATCGTAGAGCACAATAATGTAATCAATGCTTATGTGGCCCTTTCGGATGGTTCAACATTCTCCACATCGACCAAAGGATTGGTTCCCAACTTTAACGCAAAAGAAAAGCGACGTGAGTGGTTTGTCCGAGTCTTTTCCGGTGAAGGGCGCGTTGTGACAGCGCCGTACCAAAGCGCAGAAGGAGATGCGGTGATGGCGGTCGCCGTCCCCGTCAATAGAGACGGCCGAGTGGTGGCAGCGTTAGTCACCAACATAAAAGTGAACACACTGACGTCCTTTATCTCGCGTTTAACTCCAGAGAACCAAGTTTGGGTGGCGCGCGAAGATGGCTACATTTTGGCTGCAAAATATCCGGAGTTGTTAGGGAAAGACCTGTATCAAGAGCGTCCGAGTTATGCTGCATTTCGTAATGAATCATCAAGCTCCCACTCTTACCAGTTTAACAACCGTGAGTATTACGTGGCATCACAGAAATTGAGCAGCAATGGTTGGACAGTATGGGGATGGGAGCCGTGGGAAAACATTACCGACGCTTCTGAAGGTAACTTGATGAGCAGCCTAATGATTTCCCTAGTGCTTATCCTCACGGCCCTCGTCATACTTTATCACTGCCTGAAAAAGTTTGTGTATGAACCCTTAGGCGGTGAACCACAGAACATCACTGCACTGATGGGGCAGGTAGCGAGCGGTCATTTGAATGTAGGACAGCTCACCGGCGGTGAGACGGGTATTTATGCCTCGGCAATTGGAATGGCCAATAAGTTAAAAGTGATGCTTCAAGAGGTAAAAGATGTGTCGCAGCAAGTGGGTAATATCTCCGGGCAAGTTGACGCTACGGCTTCAGGTGTCAGTTTGAATGCAAATGACCAAATGCAAAACCTTGAGCAGACAGCCACAGCAATGAACGAAATGTCTTCTACCGTTGATGAAGTGGCGAGAAGTGCCGGCAACGCCTCTCAAGCGGCAGAGCAAGCTTACTTGAACGCAAGTGAAGGTATGAATTTGGTGTTAGAAGTCGATAAAGGTATTGATGCTTTAACCCGCGGGATTGCATCCGCACAACAAGCAATTTCGGCGGTTAATAGTGAATCTCAAAGTGTCGGTCAAATAGTGGACGTGATAGAAGATATTGCTGAGCAAACCAACTTACTCGCTTTAAATGCCGCGATTGAAGCCGCGAGAGCGGGAGAGCAAGGTCGAGGTTTCGCTGTTGTGGCGGATGAGGTGCGTAATTTAGCCAGTCGAACTCAAACCAGTACCGCTCAGATTCAGGAATTGATTAGCAAGTTGCAAGAGGAAGCCGCTCGCTCGGTTGAAGTGATGCAAAAGAACGAGAAAGAGTCGAACGATATCTTAGCTTTTTCTAAGCAAGCGACATCGTCACTTGAAACGATACAGTCCTCAGTGTCAGAGATACAAGATATGAACAGCCAAATTGCGACAGCAGCAGAAGAGCAATCGGTCGTGGCTTCCCAAATTAATAAATCTGTATCAGACCTCAATGTGTTAGCTGGACAAACGCAGAAAGGCTCTTCTGAAAATAGAGAGTTAGCAAGTCAACTGAAAGGTAATGCTGAGCGTTTGGAGCAGCAAGTCAATCAATTTAAGTTCTAATTAAGGCTGGACCTTTGGAGGCGCCACGCAGAGCTAAGGGATTATCTTTTTGCGCTCTGCGCTCTGCGCTGTGGTGAGTCAACTCTCAATCACTATAGTCAAGGATGAAGTTATCTTGGACATCTTATCAGAACAGCCCCAAGGCGCGCTGATGTTTCGCTTGCACGCGCGCTCTACACGGTTTGCGCTTGGTACGATTAAAATCAAAGAAATCGTGCCTTATCAAAGACCCACGGTACTTCCAGCCTGCCACCAGCACGTAGTGGGTGCGGTCACGATTCGAGATACGAGTATGCCCATCATTGATTTGTCCGCCGTCATGGGAGGGCAGGCGGTTCCGGAGGAGGAGAGAGACTCTCAGACACTGATTGTGGCCGATTGCATGCGTATGTTAGTGGCGCTCATGGTCCATCAGGTTGAGCATATCGTGTCATGCGATTGGAAATCTGTCACACCATTGCCAGACACGCTAGGAAAAGAAACTTTTATATTGGGCACGACGCGTTATGAGGAGCAACTGGTGCAGTTGCTTGATATCGAGCAGGTGTTGGTGGACATTTTTCCGGCACAGATCGACGAAGCAGGGGTAAGACTTTCTCAAGAAGAAATCGCTCTCCTGCAACAAGTGTCGGTCATGGTGGTTGATGACTCCAGTATTGCTCGCAAGCTTATTTCCGAATTGTTAGACCGTTTTGGTATCTCTTATCAAACCTTTGAAAGTGCCGATGAAGCTTTGTCTGTGCTGAGGGAGAGCTCTACCTCTCGTTCTGCATTCCATGTGTTAGTGAGTGACATAGAAATGCCGAAAATGGATGGGTATGAGTTGGTGTTTGCGGTCAACGATGACCCCAACACTCGGGCACTGTACACCATTTTACACACGTCTTTGTCCAGTGAGATGAGCCAAGAGCGTGCGAAGCAAGTCGGTGCTAACGAAGCGTTGTCAAAGTTCAATGCGAGAGATTTGATGAACGCTTTGCTACGAGGAGCGAAAGAAAGCGCTGGCTTATTATCAACACTAAAAGACCCTTTAAAGTGATGCGAGATGTGGACGCTTGACAATGCAGACAATCAATAAATCGCCATATAACGGGCCTTGCTCACTTAAAGGCCCAGCGGCCATAGTGGCCGGGCGTCGTTATAGTGACGAAGCAAACACAATAGCAGAAAAGGTGGCACAAGCGACCAGGATGAGACACGCCAAGTGGCTAGTGAATCGTCAGTTTGTACTAGACCAGAGTAAAGTCGATGCCTCACTGAGTGAGCAAGCACGGTATTGCGAGAGTGTCATAAACGATGAGCGTGAGAGGGTGACGCGCAATCAACGTCTGCTACTTCAATGTGAGCGCGATAGAGTGAAAGACAAGTTACGCCAGCAAGAGGCTAGGCAACGTATTCATGCCGGTGTAGTGGATGACATACTAGCCGAAACCGAAAGCTTGATGAGTACGCAGCTGTTAGGCATGTCGCCTGTTCAGCTATTTGGTCGCTTTCCCGACTTTGCCTATTTCGCATCTACGGCATACTCCCCTTCTTTAAGTGTGAGTAAGCTGTCTGTGCTGACGACGAATGATGCCTCATTAAATAGTGAAGTATTGTCTCTGATGGAGAATGCAAAGTTTCTTGAGCGGATTAAGCGTCGTCCGATGCCCCTGCAAGATGCAAAAGTCGCTATCGGCGCCTTAGGGCTGGATAACTGTATTCGTCTTTTCCCCATATTGATGAGTAAGCCTCTTTTAAAGTGGCAAGAGCCCGTGACAAAAAATATCGCTCCAAAGCTTTGGCAATATATGATGGTTACTGCCAACGCCACCTGTCAGCGGCTTCGAGCCGCGGGGTGGCGTACCCCTGAGCAAGGCCTTTTTCTGGGCGTCTTGTTATCACTGGGCGCATTTTCGGTGGTCAACCAATACCCTCGTTTTTTTGAAGAAGCACTGATGACCAAAATGCAACAATACCGTGAGTCGAATGCGCGAGATAAGTATTACGCGTGTGCGGATGTCGCTCTCGATGTCAGCCGGCTCCCTCATGTATTGGCGTCCTTAGCCATCCCATTGACAAAACATATTGTCAAAACGCTGCACTGGACGATGGCCACGAAACCTCTCAAAGTCGCTTTGGAAGAAGAGTTAAATCAGGTGCCAGTGCTCGAACGCAGCTTATTAGGTGCCGCTCTGGCGCAAGGTCATGCGTTTTCTATCTATGAAGCATTAGAAAGTAGTGGCGTGTTTATTGAAAAACATAAACCCTTTTGGTTTGCCAATGTGCAGTTGTCAGCCAATGACCTATCAACATTGACCAATGCCCATCTTGGGCGACTTGAATTGTTGTCATGACGACATGGAGAAATGAAGGGTAGCCCCTTCTTATTAAAGGGAAATAACATGGACAAACAGGTTTTGCCCGAAGTCTTGCTCAGCCTTTTCGATACATCAAGTGAAGGCTTGTGGTTTATGAGTGATGACAATGTCGTTCAGTTTTACAACCGTTCGTTTTACCGCCAGTTTGCGCTTTCAGCAGAATATTCAACGTTGGATGATTGGCTCGCACTTGTTCACCCTGAAGACCGAGAGCGATTAGCGCAAGAAGTGGATGGCCACCAAAAAGAGCAAAGCTCGACACGTGTCAAAACCCGCTACCGGGTAAAAAACACCTCAGGCCGTTATCTATGGATTGAAGCCACGGGGGTGAGAGTGGAGTATCAAGGTGGCTTTGCCATGGTCGGCTCTCACAAAAATGTGTCAGAAGAAGTGTTCCTGAATCAGTATCTCACGCATATGGCTAACCATGACAGTGAGACGGGACTACTGAATCGGCATCAGTTTTTACAAAATGCGTCAAAGCTGAACAAAAATGGTTGGATTCTTGTGTGCTGCCTAACTCAATTGCAGCAGTTTCAACGACGCGTAGGGTATGACGCTACAGGCCAGCTCTCCTCAACGTTGGTGTCGACCCTAGATGATGTCTTGAACTTAAGATACGGGCTGTATCGAATCAGTGCAGATGTCTTTGTGGTGACGATGGAGCAAGAGTTGGATGATGAGATGGCGTGTTCATTGATGAGTCAAATCGAAGCGGTGTTTCAGCAGGGTCGAATGTGTAGTGCAACACTCACCAGTCGACTCGGTCTTGGGGCGCTCCCCGTCAGTGATTTGGATACCACCCACCCTTTAGAGCAAATCTTTAATCTTTCTGAGTACACGCGATTAGTCTGCTCCCCGGTCACCTATACGGGGGAGTCACAACGTGACATTGACCGACACTTTGCCATACAAGACGCCTTAGAAGCGGCCATTGATACACACCAAATCATGATTGCGTTGCAGCCAATAGTCGAAGCGTCGACAGGAAATCTGATAAGTTTTGAGGCGTTAGCTCGGTGGGAGCACCCTGAGTTGGGTTCGATTTCACCCGCAGAGTTCATTCCCATCGCCGAGCGGTTAGGACATATACATGCATTGGGTTTGTTAGTTCTAGAGTATGCCTGCCAATATTTGGTGATGTTTGACTCCACACACAATGCGAGACCTTTAGTCAATGTAAATGTGTCGGCGCATCAATTATTGAAGGCGAGTTTTGTTGATGATGTGTGTGAGATTGTCGCTCGATTTGGTGTTTCCCCTAGTCGTATTGTGCTGGAAGTGACCGAGTCTTACCTACTTGATGAAGACCCTACCATCACAACAACACTTAATGAGCTGCATATCCACGACTTCAAGTTGTCCATCGATGATTTTGGGGCAGGAATGAGTGCGATTACAAGCTTGTTTAGGCTTCCGTTGTATCAGGTTAAATTGGATAGAGCATTGATTCACGAAGCGATGCGACGTGATGCCTGCCTAAAGCTCATCACTCACTTGTGTGAGTTTGGTCGTACACACAATATCAGTCTGGTTGCGGAAGGCGTAGAGACCTCGGCGATGTTCAAGACATTAACCGGGGTAGGTGTACCGTACCTTCAGGGGTATTGTCTTTACAAACCTTGCTCGCCTGAAGTGTGGTTGGAAAAGCGCGCGCTGGTTTAAGATTTAGGGAGAATACGAATGTTAAATTACACCTGCAAGTTATGTACTTTTGAATCAACGGTTGATGTACAAGAAACGGTTCCGTTTCAGATTGAGCATGGAGTATGCGAGTTTTGTGTGGATGATGTCCATCACACGTTAAAAGCGAGTCATCAGTTCAACAAAGTTGAGCTTCATTTGAGAATCAATTTGCGTAAGCTCAGGTACAACTTACAGCGAGTGACACGCTATGACAAAGAAGTGAGTTCGGTGCTTGATATCGTTCAATCAGAGGTGAGCGCCATTGAGCATGAGTTGGGAGAGTTGATGTCAGACTATCCTTCGATAGCTGAAGTGTTATCGGAATATCGAAGTTTATTATGCGTGTATAAATAGAGAGCAGGTAGCAACACATGGTCATTGCGGAGTTTAATTTTATTCATTGTGGCTATTCAGGCTCATTGAGTGTGAGCGACCAAAATTTAATCAGAAGAATACAAGAGCATATAAACCAGGGGAGACGCCAAGAGCTGTTTTTGTTGTTGGTTGTGCTTTTACTCGGAGAGTTTGCGTATAGAAGTGTGAGTGAAAAGGTTGACGCTACTTTGATGGAATTGAAAGAGCGTTATGAGCTGGGTGACTGTTCAGTCATGCTAAGTAATGGTTTGAAACTGCGAATAGTCTAATTCTCGGTAAATAATTCTTACTACACAAATCGATCTGCAATTCTATAGATGTTACCTTAAAAGTGAACACCAACAATAGTGAGGTCCATCTTTAGCAATAAATCTTGTTTGGAGAGAGTACATGTTTGCTAAAATAGTAGCTACCAGATTACAGGCATTTGTTTTTACTTTGCTGCTGGTACATAGTGTTACATTTACTAATAATGCGTTTGCTACTCAATTAAACGATTCTGAAAGCCGCTTTTTCTCCCTCAAAGAGGTTCAGCTTTCTAGGAGCAAGGAATTGGCTCCGTTGGGTTTTATATCTTCAAGCGATGGAGTGCCACTGGCTTTTCGAAATTACCACTCGGTAAATCCTAAAGCTATCCTGATTTTCTATCACGGCGCAGGTGCACATAGTGGGCTTCTATATAATCATCTAGGGGTAGGGTTGAGAGACGAGTTTCAAATGACGGTATACATGCCCGATATTAGGGGGCATGGCAGCTCTGGTGGCGCGAGAGGGGATGCACCCAGTGAAAACCAAGTTTGGCATGATATTACAATGATGATTGATTATATTAGGACTTTTCATCCGACTACACCTATTTTCTTAGGTGGTCATTCAGCCGGTGCGGGACTGATATTGAACTACTCGAACTGGGAGCAGCGGCACACCGTCGCTGGTTATGTTCTTGTCGCACCATATTTAGGCTTTCGCTCAAAAACAAGCCTAGAACCTGACGATGAAGACTATCGTTTTTCAGAGGTGAATGTAGCAAAATTTGTAGTTAACTCAATAACTAAAGGTCTATTCTTTAGCCATTCAAAGGCTGTGGAGTTTAACTTCCCAAAAGACATACTCGAGAAAAACCCAGAAATAGTAACTTTTAATACAGTGACTATGTCCAACGCCATAACTCCAAGTTCACCTAGCCTCCAACTGCATCAGTTGAAACGATTTGGGCTTTGGATTGGCTCCAAAGACGAAGCCTTTGACTCTGAAAAAGTCATGGAATTTGCTGAAAACAATAGACAAAAGCATGCAGATGCGGAAATTAATGTTCTTGATGGGGAAACGCATTTTTCTATAATTCTCAGATCTGCAGATGTCATTGGTTCATGGATCTTACACAAAGTTCAGTAGAACTAGTGTTTTAGGTATTTAGTGAGGCAACTCATTTCTATTGCTGGAACCAATTAGCAATGGGAACAATTACTTAGTCAAGCTTTCAATGTTCTTTGATGATGGTGCTATGTAGAAATATATAGTACTTAGTCTGTAAAGATGAGTTTGGTCTCTAAATAAATATTATCTCGAGATAATTGATGTGCGTACTCTAGCTACTTTTCTGCTTTTTGTTCCATTTACTGTGCTGTCTGATTCTATACAGGAAACTATTGACTCTTTTTACAATGAGCAGTTGGTTCCGGGGGTCTCTGTGGCATGGGCTCAATACGGTCACCACATTGAAACTCGTGTTTCAGGAATGGCAGATATTGAACGGAATATTACAATAAAGGCTGATAGCCGAATGTTATCAGCTAGTATTGGGAAAACTTTTATTTCAGCTGCCTTATTGAAAGCGTTTTGTGAAAATGATATCTCGCTAGATACACCTGTTAGTCAATGGTTGGGCCATTTAAAATGGTTTTCTCAACTACCAAACGGTGCAATGATTACGTTAAGAAATATTCTTAATCACACATCTGGTTTAGCTGATCATGTTCACTTGCCTGAATTTAGACAGCGTTTTACCGAACTGTCGAAAACGGGTTCATCCATGAATACAGAAGAGCTTGTTGCTTTTGTGCTTAACAAGGAGCCAGTTTTTTCACCTGGTGAGGGGTGGTCCTACTCTGATACAGGATATTTACTTGCTGGTCTGATACTAGAAATGGAGTTTAACAAACCTTGGACAGAAACTATCCAAGACTTTTTTATCTTTCCTCAAAAACTGCACATGACCGAACCTTCAAACAAGCGATTTCTGTCCGGCTTGGCTGTTGGTTATACTTCGTCAGCTAATTCTTTTGGCTTACCTGATAGAACTATGGACCTTTCAGGTTATTTGGTCTGGAATCCTGCAATCGAAGGGGCTGGCGGAGGTTGGGTTACAACACCGACAGATCTTGTACGTTGGGGGCGTGATCTATGGTCTGGTAGATTGCTCTCGAAGAGTTGTATGAAAGAAATGCTTATGGGCGTTAGAGTTTCTGAGGGTATGGATACTCTGTATGGTTTAGGAGTTAATATAGAGGCATCTTCGCGTTATGGAAAGAGCCTACACCATTTAGGCTGGATTCCAGGTTATGTATCATCCCTACGCTACTTCCCTGATATTGACCTAACGTTAGCAATACAGGTGAATACGGATGTCGACATGATTGGTCCAGAAGGCAGTTTCTCCAATATTGAAAAGCAAATTATTCATGATCTATTTTCAGACTTAGATATCAAAGCTGTGCCGCATTGATTAAGTCTCATTGGATTTACTATGTTCTCAGACATCGAGCAGCAGTTTTTCCATTTCTGGTTTGTTTCTGGTAACGTTCCACTAAATTGCGACGGCTTCCGGTGATGGGCTGATGTCACTAGGTGCAATCCATAGCTTCTTGATTTAGTTTAATCTCTTTAAGCAAGTGAGCTTGGACTTTTTAACTATCATATATGGCTCAGTCAAATGGCTTACAAGCGTAAAAGTACAATTGACCATTTAGTATAATTCTAACTCACGAAAAATACGTTGAGAGGCTAGTAGTGTTTATTCACCTGTGAGGGAGCGGTTAATATTTTTTTTTCGAAACTCACTCGGAGACTGGCCAAAATAACGAACAAAGGCTCTTTGCATGTTTTCTTCTCGCTTATACCCGCAACGGTAAGCGATATATGAAATAGTTTGTTTGGAATCACGAATGAGCGCGGCGGCGGTCTCTATACGAACTTTATCTACAAGTTTTTTAGGCGTGAGTGAAAACTCAGCTTTACATCGTCTAGTGAAATTGCGAGAACTCATAGCCATGAACGAAGACAGGTGGTCTGTACTCAGTTCTTTGTCAATATTTTCCTGTATCCACTGTAGCAGATCTTCCCACTTTGAGTTGCTGCATTCAAACTGCATCTTTAGATAGAATGAGAGTTGAGAATCGGATTGTTTACGCCTATTGGGTAACACCATCGCCATTGCTACGTGTTGCGTGAGTTCTCTACAGGTTTTTATTTCTAGAATGTCTAGCGCCATATCGATAGCTGTACTTATGCCGGCAGAGGACCAAATTTTGTTGTCTTGAACATACGGTGCTTTCTGATTGAGGGTAATGTTTGGATACATACGACGTATGTCATCAAGATAGAACCAGTGTGTTGTTGCTGAAAAGCTCTCACGGGGTAGTGCATTTCCGAGAGTGAACAACCCAGTACAAACAGTACAGATACTTTCTACCTGATGGTAAGCTTGTTGAATGAACTTGGAAACTCGTGAGCTATTAGGTTTTCTGATGTCTAAGCTATTGATTAAAAAGACAAAATCGTCAGGTTCAAGTTTGATTTCACTAATGGCAGTAGATTGAACATATACACCTGAGTTCGATTTTACTAAGCCTCCGTGTTCACTAACGTACACTAGTTCGAACAAGGCTTTGTCTTCAATAATATTTGCGATCGAAAAAACATCCGCCGGTCCGGATAAGTCCATTAACTGAAAGTTATATGAGCAATAGAAAATTAATCTCATAGTCGGTCACACGTTTGAACTTTTTGATTAACATTAATAATAACTTTATCATTATGACTTTGCACGAAAATTCTAGTTTAGACAGTTTTGCAGCTAAAAAGGACAACATAAATGTTTCACATTGAGCTTTTAACGTTCAGCGGCGAAGATAGTGTGTTAATTCGAAGCATGTTCAATTATCAAACGCATGAAATTATTAGGCCGTACTTTAGCTAATTGACCAATCTTACTTTCAGGGCTTGCCTGTGTTTTAAGCAGACTTTTCTTGAACTTCGAGTCATTTGTGACTAGCAGATTATGAATCTGCAGCGCGAAAGGGACTATACAGAGAAACTACGTTGTGAATATATAACTGCGTTTAGTTATACATTTGTTTAGACGAATAAATGACTTTTCATCGCAGCGTGTACTTCTCATGCTGAATGAAATAGAACCATTAATAATATTGATATAAATAAACTTAGGGCTACTTTTATGGAATCACAAGTTATTTTTCCAATAGATGGCATTAAAAATACAGTTTTTCTCAAGCCTCTCATAGCAAGAAGCAATGTGAAGAATGTACATGCTGGTGATTATAGTTATTTCAGTGACTTTGAAGACCCGACAGATTTTCTAAACAAGAATGTGCTATATAATTTTGGGCTTTCTGGTAGTTCTTTATTTATTGGCAAATTTTGTGCGTTAGCCAGTGGAGTTCGTTTCATCATGCCTGACGCAAATCATTCGATTTCAGGAGTTACTACTTTTCCTTTTGCAATCTTCGGACAAAAGTGGCGAAATGCTCTTCCTTTGTCATGTTACCCTTTTAAGCAATACAAAGACACAGTGATCGGGAATGATGTGTGGTTGGGTTATGACGTCACAGTTATGCCAGGCGTAACTATCGGGGATGGTTCTATTGTTGGCTCAAAGTCTGTAGTAGCAATAGACATTCCGCCATATAGTGTCGCTGTCGGCAATCCTGCAAAAGTGGTCAAAAGAAGGTTTGACGAAAAAGAACGAGATGCACTTCTTAAACTTTCGTGGTGGGACTGGGAAGTGAGTATAATTGAACAAGCAATTCCAACTCTAGTCGAAGGCGATATCTCTGGACTTCTAGCCTTTGCAAAGCAAAAAGGCTTATTAAAATAGCTTAAGCTTCAGAGTGATTCTTATCTATTAAACATACTTAAAAATGATCCTGAAAGTTGTAGTTGGCTGGATTTGCGTACTTTCTGTCATGATTTAATTTGGCAAGCAGTGTTTAATTAGTTCGTTATCAGGTCCACGCGTATGTTTTAAAAGGCTTCTTGAGCGTGTTGACAGATACGAGGAAAGTGGAATCGAGGAGAACTCTGACATGTCAAAAAGAAACATAGGGGTGGCACTTGCTGTGCTATCTAGCTCATTTACTCACGCCGGTTTGTCAGGTTCTGGGGGGCTAAGTGGTGAGCTGTCGATAAGTAGCGCTTATATCTCTTCAAGCTCCAATCTGCACACTGATAATGATGCTACTCTAAGCAATATTAATCAAAAGGCTAAAAGTGAAAGTAGTTTTCAAGCTTTTCCTTTAGGGCTGGTAGCCGTTACTTTTGGAGCGGGATTGGATAAACAAGTCTACCTCGGGACATCTCGTGATGATGTAGCTGTAGGGAACTTGGCCATGGAATTTGGCTTTAAAAAGCAACTTAGCAACTCTACTGTAATTGACATTTCTTATCTCCCAACTACGGTGCCTAGTGAAACCTGGGCGGATCCTTTTTTGCTGCATTCGTCACGTACGGTTACCGAACAAAAAGGAGTAGCATATAGACTCAAGATATCTAATATTGCTGGATCCAGCTTTTCCATAGATACAGCAATTTCGGAACAAGAGCTCGATGATGAGCGTTCCGGTATAGATTCTGGGTATGACCCTGCTCTCCTAAACCGCAACTCTGATAGCTTATACATAAAAAGCAGCTTCCGCATATATTTTAATCGAGGGGCGTATTTGAGTCCGTCTGTAATTTACACCGACTCGGATGCTCAAGGAGTGGCAAATAGCAATAGCTCTGTAGCAGGCGAGCTTTCTTTATTCCAATTGTATGGTCGTCATAAGCTTGCCCTAACAATGGGCTACACGGATAGAAGTTATGATGCGGTACATCCGGTTTACAGTTTGGTGCGTAATGATACTGACCTTAGGTTTTTTGTTGCTCACGAGTATCAGCGGTTTATGGGATGGAATAATCTATCCTTTGTTTCTTTCGCAGGTTATGGAGAGACTGACTCGAATATTCAGTTTTACGATAGCGCGCAGCTTTTAGTGTCAGGTGGAGTTAGCTTAAGGTTTTAATTTTGCTAGTACTGCTATCCCATAGGTTCCTCTGGTTAGTTTTTTGTTCCTGCAAGCCTCTGAGTAAGTCTTCACTAGAGGCTTTTTTATATGCGACCTTTGGGCTATCCAATTGATTTGGCGAAATTCGAACACATGCATATTAGCGAACAATGAAGGTGGTTATGTTGATTAGAGGAAGTTTGGTGAGTATCAGAATTGTTAAGGAAAGAGATCTAGATAAGCTTTACAGCTTGTCGTTTGATTATGAAGATCCTGGTGATTTTCTACCGCTTAATTTTATTTCTGAAACGGATTATATAAAAGAATTTAGACAAACAGGTTTTTGGAAAGACAATTGTGGTAAGTTGATTATCGAGGATAGCTCAGGGGAAGTTGTTGGCGAAATAGGTTGTTTTAAAACCACACACTATGTAGATGGAAGAGAAGTCTATTATCGAATTTTTAGTGGTTATAGAAACAAGGGTTATGCATCTGAAGCTCTTAGGCTTTTTATTAGACTGTTTTTTGAATCAAGTTCTATGAATCGTCTTCAAGCCGTTATTGTTGACGGCAATGAAGTGTCTGAATATTTGATAAAGAAACAGTGTTTTAGATACGAGGGCACGATGAAAGAAGCTCGTTACATCAGTGGAAAACTTACTGATTTAAAACTATTTTCGCTAGTTCGTCGTGAGTGGCAAAGCCCAGGCTGTAACGAGGGTTGGTCCCATCAAAAATCATCCGAGTGAGTTTATAACAGAGTATTCCCGCTATTCGGCAAAATCTTGTTGCTTAGTTCATCCTCATGTGGCTTGGCTGATTGGTTATCAGTTGAGCAAGTATGAAAATGCGAGAGCATTGGAGGATCAAAGACGTCAGTTTGTTGTCTAACAAGTGTTATGTTCTTGGAGGTTTATAAAAACCATGCTATCAGCACTTTCGCTGGGTGGCCCGTTGTGGTTTGCATGGGTAGCAACCTCCCAAATCAATAAATGCTTTAAATTATCTGAAGATTACTCGTATAAAGCTTCAGTCGCCCGTGCATACACAGGCTTTCAAGAAGAATCTAAACTCTATGAAGATGAAGTGAGTCAAGCTGTTTTTGAGCGCACCATATTAGCTTTTGGTGCTCCGCCTCTACGATTGATTGATGGTGCTGAACACAATAGTCCTGTACATGAGGGTTTAAGTACCGCCGCTAACTCGGGCTTGTTCAGTTGGTTCAGTAAAAAACGAAACACCCAATCAGATAAGTCTAAAGAAAGCGCAGCGTAATCGACTTTATGTATGGATAATTATATACGGCCCTAGCTCATGTCGTGAGCTAGGGCTTTCTTTTGAACTTAAACGTTTTCATACAGTTATAAACGTCACTAGAATACATATCCTAAGTGTATGGTTGGATATGCAAAATAGGCAAACCTATATGGTGGAAACGCACGATGAACGAAATTTTTGATGAGTATGAAGCTTTACTGAAAACTACAAATAGGATTCAGTATGGGTTATCTTGGACAACGAGCTTAAGTAAGGCCAATTTTTTGGGGAACTCAAAATTACTTAACTTAATTAGTTCAAACTCCAGCTCTTCTCTTGAAAACTCTTATCAACTAAAAGCAAAACCAATCCCTTTAAGACTTGAACACTCTAGTTTCGTATCTACGGTCGAGATACAGCTAAAAGTTTTCTTGAGTAAGAAGCTGGTTGTAACGTATGAAACGGTGTCAGGAGAAGTTAAGTCTGTTGAACAAAAAGTTAGCACCGATGCTGGTTCAACAACGATTGTTGTCAACAACTTCATTAAATCTATCAGCTTTTCATCGCCAGATGGCGAACTCATCATTAAAGGAATACAGATATATTCCTTCAAAGATTTGAACCTCCCACAAAAGCATAGATACAAGTTAACTAATCAAATTAAATCACTACAAGTCGCTAGTGCTCGAATTAAGAATTTAGGTTCAGCCATCTCACGCAATTTGACCCAGTTGGAACAAAAATCGACCGATTTAGATCAGGCGCAAGAAGATTGGAAAACAACTCTGGCCGATTTAACCGAAGATGAAAAAATCCTTAAAGAAAGGATTAAACAGCTTGAAAAAGACTGTCGTGCTGAGGAAATCGCATATGAAAAAGCTGAAGCAGAAACACAATCGATTACTGAGGAGCTAAAAGACTCAAAGGCGGCACTACTTGCTGCCAGAGAAGAGACTGACACTTTATCCCAAAGCAAAGCCGATTATGAGAATGAGATAAAGAACTTGAAAATGCAATATGCTGATCAAAAAGCGACTCTAAGAGAGTTAGAAAAAGACATTGATGTTTTTAGTGAGGATCTGAAGGACTATACCAAAGAGACGCGATTGCAAACTTTCTTTTATGGTGGCTTAGCATTTTCAATGATCTGTATTATCGTAGTTGTTACTGTCTCTGTACTCAGCCGTTCAACGGAGTTGATTAGTTTATTCGACAAAGGAAAAATTGAAAGTGTCATAGATGTAATATTGAGTCGCATCCCCTTTACCTTGGCTGTTCTGGCGATTTTAACCCTGTGTGGTGAAGGTTTAAGGAGGTGTGTAAACAGACTTATTGATATCCACGACCAACGGCTTTCCTTTTATAGAATCTCGATAGCTGCACGAGATATTACAGATGTGTCGTACGAGAGTGTTGAAGTTAGTCGAGACGAGTTAGTAAAAACCCGACTAGAAACAAAGATGAAACTCCTCAGACTGCATATGCAAAAAGATTTAGCGCGTAACAACGAAGAAACTAAAGCAATCCAATAACCAACGTTAATCTCACCTCAACTCTCAAAACCGTAATCTGGCATTCAAACCACCACTTGGATGCCAGATATGACCATCAAAACTTACCTATCACTTTGGTTTGAACTGCCTGCAGGAAAACTGTCTGAAAAACTCAAGCTTTGCCAGCTGGCCCAATGACGGGGAACGATGGCCGCCAATTTAACAACGACAACCCCACTGCCGTTCTAGAGCACTTCAAAAACAAAAAGCGCCAAATCCCTCTCGATATCGAACACGCCACTGAACTCAAAGGCCCGAAAGGCGAGCCTGCGCCGGAACAAGACTGGTGCAGCGAAAACTACAAATACATCAGCCCTGCGTTCCTGCATTAACAAGCACGGACAGATCATAGGCATTAGTAGTGTCGGCCTTACCATTTACTATCAGGGCAAGTCTTGCCTTTTGCTTGGCAAAGTTTCCTATACTTGAAGTCATCCATTAATTACTAATTTAATAATATAACTGACGCGGTTTTGTCCAGAACCGTTACAGTTGGCACTTCGTAACTCAGAAATGCCCCATTCCTAGTTAGGGAGCAAGCAAAAACTACTGGTTACAAACCCAGCCTTTGCCGTTTCTATGTATCCGCAAGTGTGTTCCATCTTTCGCGCCAGTATGTGAGGCTCTGGATCTGTTAACTATCTGATTGAACCCCACTATTGGAGATGTTAGCTTTAGAGTCATTAGGGAATATATGGAATAAGATGTTAGGCATCATCAAAAAGGACATACATGAGCGGACATATAAAAAAAATAGACTCAATTAAAAATATGGCGGTCTATGATGATTTTCAGTGGTCATCATCTGTGCGTGATGCTGGTAATAACATCGAAGAATTTAAGAACTTAAATATACTATATGGCCGCAACTACTCTGGCAAAACAACACTCTCGCGGATATTCAGAGCTCTCGAAACCGGCACGATATCAGACAAATATAGTTCACCTGAGTTTCAGTTGTCTTTTGATGGCGGCAGCACTGCCACGCAAAGCTCATTAAGTAATCATGGTCAAATCGTACGGGTTTTCAATGAGGACTTTGTTCGGGACAACCTTCGGTTCATTGTTGATGACGAGCAGACGATCAATTCATTCGCCATCTTGGGGGAAGACAACACAAAGCTTGAGGAAGAAATCGAGAACCATGAAGCCGAACTTGGGAGCGAAGAGGACAAGTCTGGACTGCTGGGAGAACTCCTTGGGGCTGAAGAAAAATTCAACGGAGCCCAAAAAGACTATGGCGAAAAGTCGTCAGAATTGGAGGGCAAGTTACGTGATAAAGCCAACAAGGCAGGCACTGGAATCAAGCACAATAAAACGTTTGGTGACGCCAACTACAATGTTCCTAAAATAAAGGCAGACATCTCGACTGTTACTAAAGACACTTACTCTCCGCTTACTGATGAGCAGGTGGGCAAGTTTCACGACCTCCTAAGAGAAGAGCCCAAATCGGAAATCCTTGAATCATCAACTTTCAATCTTCAATACTCTGCTATCTCTTCAAAGGCTAAAGAGCTCATTGAAAAAAAGATTCAGGCTTCTGACCCAATTCAGGAATTACTAAACGATGCGGCTTTGGCCTCGTGGGTGAGGAGTGGTCGGGGTCACCATCAAGAGAAAAGAGATAAGTGCGCATTTTGTGGCAGCGACCTTCCTGAAGATTTGTGGGAGAAACTGGACAAGCATTTTAATCAGGAGTCTGAAGAGCTTCGTCAAGCATTGGAAACCCTGCTTGGATCGATTGAACGTGAGCGCTCCCGAGTTCCTAATCTACTGAAAATCAAAAACTCGGATTTCTACTCTAGCTTTACAGCAGACTTGGATTCATTGGCAGAACAGTTGTCGACCTTATCAGAGTCTTACAGTAAGAGTCTGGACTCGATAAAAGAACAGGTCGAAAAACGAAGAGATGACATTTTTACGCCTCTTGAGTTTAAAACATCTGAGACTATTGAAGATGCTTTGAATGCGGTCAGGGATTCGTATGAGGAGCTCAGAAACGAATCTAACCAGCTTACAGCTTCACTAAGCGCTGACCAATCTGAAGCTCGTGCGGCTCTTCGCCTCCATGAGGTCTATACATTCATAAACGACATTAAGTATGAAGACGAGTGTACGGCCATTCAGGCATTGGATATGGCTAAGGGTGAAGCGAAGGAAGCAAAAAACACTGTAAAAGAGAAAGTTGATGTAAAACGAGAAAAGATCGCTCAACTGAAGGCTCAGTTAAAAGATGAAAGCAAGGGTGCTGATAGGGTAAACGATTATCTGAACAATTTTTTCGGCCACCAGTCTCTCTCACTAAAAGCCATTGAAGAAAATCCAGGGGACGCGTCATCTGGATATCGATTTGAGGTAACTCGAAACGACAAAAAAGCATTCCATCTCAGCGAAGGTGAATGCAGCCTGATAGCTTTCTGTTACTTCATGGCCAAGCTTGAAGACATAGAGACTAAAGGTAACCAGCCAATCATTTGGATCGATGATCCCATTTCCAGCTTGGATGCAAACCATATCTTTTTTGTTTACAGCCTTATTAATGCAGAGATTGTAACGCCAGAGAAATATGAAGATGGAGGAGAGACCAAGGAACGTGACCGTTTTAAGCAGCTATTTATTTCGACTCACAATTTGGATTTTTTGAAGTATCTGAAGCGGCTACCCGGCGCTTTGAATAAAAAAAAGTCTCAATATTTTATCATTACCCGAACGAATCAAGTCAGCAACATTACATTGATGCCCCGCTACCTCAAAGACTACGTCACAGAATTCAACTTTCTGTTTCATCAAATTTATAAATGCGCTCATGCCGAGGTCGAGTGTGATGAAAATCATGATTGCTACTACAACTTTGGAAACAATGCCCGCAAGTTTCTTGAAGCATTCTTGTACTACAAATACCCCAATGCCTCAGGAAAAGATGATAAGTTGTCGCGTTTTTTCGGAGATGATGTATTGGCATCATCACTAACGGATCGCATAAACAATGAGTATTCCCATTTAGAGGGGGTATTTGAGAGAAGTGTTTCGCCTATTGATGTGCCTGAGATGAAGACAACGGCAAGTTTTATATTGCGGAAAATTGAAGAAAAAGATCCAGACCAGTATTCGGCGCTACTTCAAAGTGTTGGGGTAGAAGATGCCTAACAAGCTCATATTGTCTGACGGGTTTTCCGCTTCGCTCTAAACCAGCCGCAAATGCGGGCATTACTCCCCGCTCCCATAACTCATTTATGTCCACCGACGTTTCAGATCTTCCTGAACCCTACTAAATGTTACTGCCAAACTTCATGTTGACCAAAAACACTGAGAGGAGGTCATCATGAGAAAGTTATCATCTGGAAAATGCAGTGGCATCAAAAGGCCATTTAAGCTTGAAGAGAGCTGGCGGATCAGAACTAGGCTAGAGATTGAAAATGATCTGATGCAGCTCGCACTACTGAACCTAGCTATAGATAGCAAGTTAAGAGCGAGTGATTTGCTAAAACTACACGTTTACGATGTTTCTTCGCAAGGAGTTATCTATGAAAGGGTTCAGTGCATCCAGCAAAAAACTGGCACCGATGTCCACTATGAGATTACTCCGAGAACACAGCAAAGTATTAGCCGATGGATTTTTGCAGCATCTCTAGAGGCAAGCAGTTTTCTATTCCCGAGTAGCCGACGCACTGGGCAACCTATCAGCTACTCATTCTATCGTTCAATTATCAGGAATTGGGCTGCAAAACTGGGACTGAATGCTGACTATTACGGCACTCATTCCATGCGCCGCACCAAAGCCACTTTAATCTATGCCAGAACGAAAAACATCAGGGCCGTACAGATCTTACTTGGTCATTCGAAGCTAGATAACACTATTCGATACCTTGACGTTGAGCTAGAAGACGCTCTGAGGTTGTCTGAGAAAACAGACTACTGACAGACAGGAGCTGCCACAGGCTTTTCTTCTGAAAAGCCTGTACCCCTTTTCGTGTTATATCAAGCTAACACCACACTTCATCCTCGTGTTAATTGACTTATTTTTTCTTATGCCAGTAGAGTAGCTAGATAGTCATTGAATTAGCCAAAACTACCTATTTTCATACAGGGTCGCATATGTTTCATTCAAATGCTAATAACCTACAAACACTGAACTCCGAGGTTTTGAGCTTCCTGCGGCAGTTTCAAAGTAATCCTTTTCGATATTTGTTTGAATCAGACATACAAGGCGAGCTTTTTACTCGACTTCGTCATGCTATTCCAGACGTCTTAAGGATCGCTGGAGGCGGTAACCCTCTGAATGAATATGATATTTCTATCGTTAATTCTGAGTACCTAAGTCGGCTAGATATTGCTCTCCTTGATGTTGAAAAGGCTCCGTTTCATCCTGTGCGTAATCACAAAGGCTTTGATGTCCATCTATACGACTGCCCTGTATTTGTTGGAATAGAAATTAAGTTCCGAAAATTGGGGGATAACATTGGACTACAATCGTGTTTGAGAGATACGGCAAAGTTGCGGAATCTTAGTATTCCGACTCCTGTTATTTTGGGGTTCATTCAAGCAGAATCTGACGTTAGATCATTCTTTAAAAATGCGCCTGAGAATGTTCATTTTAGGGAAGTTAATATCGATGCTGCTTTAGGGGTAATTAACATTATTAGCCCCAAAAGGCGGTGGATTGTTACTGAGAACACAATTGATTGCGGCTGAAGATAGCGGCTGAAACGTAAGACGATTGTGCCCCCAAATGAGTTACCATCTAGTATTGTTAGCTAGACAATCAGAGAGCTTTTCAATACATAAATTAATGAAAGAGGCAAAATACAAGATCTGATTCCTGTTGCTCAAAATAGACAGCAAAACGCCCTTTATTTTGTTGTGGGGGGCGTTTTTAGATGCAGGAATTGAGATTATTTCTCTCGCACGTAAGAGGTTTGAACCAAGGTTTCTAGACTTTGATTTCATGCCGAAGCCTCGTTATGTAGTGGCATAGTGAATTTGGCCACCTGATTAGAGGTGTTAAGATACACCTCATAGCATGATGGGTGAAACTATGACCAAGCGTACCAGACGTACTTTCAGTGCAGAATTCAAACTCGAAGCAGCTCAACTTGTTCTCGACCAAAACTACACCGTTGTTGAAGCCGCCAAAGCCATGGGGGTGGGTAAATCGACAATGGATAAGTGGGTGAGGCAGCTTAAGCAAGAAAGAAAGGGGGTAACTCCTCAAGCCTCACCAATGACGCCAGAGCAAATTGAGATACGGGAGCTGAAGAAGAAACTTGCTCGCCTTGAAGAGCACAATGAAATATTAAAAAATGTATGGTCT
Organism: Vibrio sinaloensis; assembly: GCF_023195835.1. NCBI lineage: Bacteria > Pseudomonadati > Pseudomonadota > Gammaproteobacteria > Vibrionales > Vibrionaceae > Vibrio > Vibrio sinaloensis. Next base: position 1,405,738 of record NZ_CP096199.1, read on the forward strand.
GCTCCGTTTTTGCAAGTATAAGCTCGCTGTCAGAATACGTTTGCGTCAATGTATCCGGCCTGTTTGTGAACCATCTAGTGTTCTGGCCTTGATGGGATCCGCACGTCGTTGTCCTAATAAAGCGCTCAGTCATAAAAGACTGCTTTTTTAGCCAGGCTTCAACATCGTGGGTTTAACGCTTCTGTCATCAGCTTGTATCTCGCAAAATCTATGGCAAATATAATTCGTTATATACTAATTCGCAGCCGAAGCTGGATAAGGTTGATACTCCTGACCTGAGGTCAATACCTTCCAACAAATTCTCATTATCTTGTTAGCCAAGGCAATTAAAACAACATGGTGATGGTGTGTCGCCTCTAACTTGGCTATCCACTGCCCGAGTGCGGATTTGTCTCGCTTCATGTGTATCTTTAAGGCTTTAGCCCCTTGTATCACCTGACGGCGTAGATAAACGTTACCTCTTTTACTTATACCACCAAGGTTGCTTTTGCCGCCTGTGGAATACTGTCGGGGAACCAAGCCCAACCATGCCGACATATCTCGGCCTCGCTTAAATTGAGTGCCTGAACCAACCGCTGCAATTAACCCAGTGGCGACAATTGGGCCAATACCTGGAACGCTGGATATAAGTTGGCACTTCTCTGACGCAATTGAGGCCTGTTGTAATTGCACACTCATCTCATCAATTTGAACATCTAGATGTTGCCAACGCTCTCGCAAGCGAAACACTAAAGCACGAATAAAGTCGGGAAGTCCATTTTCCGCATCCTCTAAGATGTTAGGTAAGTTACGTTCAAAAACTTTACGCCCTACAGGAACGGTAATGCCGTATTCAAGTAGTAGAGCCCGCATTTGGTTCACAGTAGCTGTGCGCTCAACAATAAAACGCTGCCTTACTCGATGAGTCGCTTGTAAGGCAAGTTGTTCGTGCGTCTTTAGAGAAACACAGCGCATAGTGCCACGACTGCCTGCTTCAGCGATTGCGGCAGCATCATTGAAGTCATTCTTGTTTGATTTTAAGTACGGCTTAACAAACTGAGCGGGAATAATTTTTACTGAGAACCCTGCATCATTAAACAATCTTCCCCAGTATTGGGAACCCGGACAAGCTTCAACCGCTACAATGGCAGGTGGAGTGTTAATCACAAAGGTTTTAAGCTGATTTCGATTAAGCTTTTTTCGCCAAAGAATATGCCCTTGACGATCCATTGCTACGATGTGAAACCAGTTTTTTCCTAGGTCGATACCGTAGATATGCACATTTGAACTAGACATGGTCGGTCTCCTTGTTTTTGCGCTCTCCCTTGCTGAGTATAGATATCTAAGGGAGGAGCAGACCATCCCATTAGGCTACAGCTCTCTTGATGTCGGACTCACTGAACAACTCTCGATAATCGAGAAACTCAGGCAGAGCTTTAGCGTAACCACCCTGTGTCATGTGTTCAGTGTCCACCGCAGCAGTTACAAATACTGGCGTCGTCGCCCTAAGCGTGTTTCTCCAGAGTTGGTGAAGCTAAAAAGTCTTATTAAAGAAGTTCATACGGCAAGCAACGGCTCTGCGGGTGCGAGAAGCATTGCCGATATGGTAACGGCTCAAGGTATAAGACTGACACGTTATCGAGCATCTAAGATGATGAAATTATTAGGGTTGGTAAGTTGCCAAACACCGAAGCACCGTTATCGAAAGGCATCACAAGAGCACGTAGAGATCCCTAACCATTTGTCTCGACAATTTGCCGTTACCGCTCCCAACCAAGTCTGGGTCGGTGATGTGACATATGTCTGGACGGGACAGCGCTGGATGTATCTTGCTGTTGTCATCGACCTGTTCGCGAGAAAGCCAGTTGGTTGGGCGATGTCAGTATCACCCGATAGCAAGTTGACGGGAAAAGCCCTCTCTATGGCGTTTGAATCACGAGGTAAGCCCAAAGGCGTGATGTTCCACAGCGACCAAGGAAGTCATTACACCAGTCGTTCTTATCGGCAACTGTTGTGGCGCTACCAAATCAAGCAAAGCTTATCTCGGCGAGGAAATTGCTGGGATAATAGTCCTATGGAGCGATTCTTCAGAAGCCTAAAGACAGAATGGATACCAGTGTCGGGTTATCGGAGTTTTAGCGAAGCGAGAGAACATATAACTCGATACATCACAGGTTATTACAGCCAACTCAGGCCACATCAATATAATGGTGGCCTAACACCCAATGAGTCTGAACGACTGTATTGGGAAAACTCTAAAACCGTGGCCAATTTTAGTTGACCACTACACAGGAATGGCCGAGACTGGCAGAAGTCGCCAACAGTCGTGAACTGAGCCTAGCCGATTACTTAGAGTCACTTCTGAACGCAGAGCTGGAAGTAAGAGCAGAACGCACGAGAGTCACACTGACTAAGTTCGCCAGCTTCCCGATGGATAAAACGTTCGATGATTATGACTTCAAGTTCGCAACGGGAGCCCCGAGAAAACAGCTCAAGGAACTAACAGGGCTGGCGTTCATAGAGCAAAAGGAAAACGTGGTGTTACTTGGACCTAGTGGCGTCGGCAAGAGTCACCTTGCTGTGAGTCTTGGTCAACTCGCTGTCCAAAAAGGGCTAAAAACGCGGTTCATCACGGCAGCAGACTTGATGCTCCAACTCTCTACTGCGAAAGCTCAAGGTAAACTAGACAGTTACTTGAGGCGCAGTGTACTTGCTCCCAGACTGCTTATCGTCGATGAAATCGGGTATCTACCGTTCGGCAGAGAAGAGGCCAACTTGTTCTTCAACGTCATCGCCAAACGTTATGAGCAAGGCAGTATTATCGTGACCAGTAACTTGCCGTTCTCTCAATGGTCAAATGCGTTCGCTGACGATACGACATTAATGGCCGCATTACTCGATAGGCTTCTTCATCACTCACACATCGTACAGATCAGCGGTGAAAGCTATCGATTAAAAGGAAAGAAGGCGGCTGGAACCATACCAGCGGTTCTAGAAAGTCTATCTAAAGGTAAAGGTTAATTACATGGGTGGGTCAATTTTACTTCGGCGATAACGTCGATAAGTGGGTCAGTTTTAAACTGGCGTTGACACGTGTTCCCATTGGTTTAAGGACAGTCGCTTGGCTCGAAAGCGATATCAACGAGTGGTTGGAGTGGCGCGTTCAGGTGCGGGATAGGGCTACAAAGGGATTCTTTGGTTAATGTGTAGCCGTAGAGATGTTCTTTGCTTGTTCACGTTCTCTCAATACGATTTAGTGTGTGCGTAATCATGAATTATTGGTTGGTATTTAGCTGGGCATCAGCGTCGCAACATAGATTCTGAGCGTTCTTTACCCACCAAAATTCAGGCTTTCTGTATTGTGTATATGAACCGTCAAAACAACGTATGCTTAAGTGTTTCTCAGCAATGCGTATGTTATAAGAAAGCAATTTAGCTAAATTGATTTTTAAAGGAAGTCATATAAACTTAATTAAATCTTGCATTCTTAGTAATGCAAGATTAAAGTGTGCAACCTAATCAACATAGGTCAGTATCATGTTTAGTGTAGATTCAATGGTCGAAAGACTTGTAGCGTATAGAGTTCTCAAGGACGTAAATCAAGAAGAGCTAGCAAAAGCTATGGGCTTTAACGCTCGTCAAACGCTCTCTTCGATTGAGAAGTATGAAAGAGCCTTAAAGCCTGAAGAGTTATTAAAGGCGTTAGACTACTTAAATGTCGACTTTGAGGAGTTTGTTGACCCTTATTCATTAGTTGGTGAGGCTGTATACTCTTGGCGACAGACTGATTCTTCGCTAGATACTTTAGAGTCTTTCGAAGTAGACACCAACCGGGTCGTAGCTTTATATCGAGATTTACACAAAGAGTTTTCAACAAAGAAATCAAGTGTTCTACTACCTAAGATTGGAATCAAAAAAACTAGCAGCTTTGTAGATGCAGAAAACATTGGCCAATCGTTAGCTGATGAACTAGAACTTGGTGATTACCCTGCTGAGAGACTTGAAAGTCAGTTATTCGATAAGTTTAATATTGCTACACTTTACTTGGATATGCCAAGCTCTGTGTCAGGTGCTGCGACTAAGCTGAATGATATGTTTGTAATTTTAGCCAACAGAAATGAAGTTATTGGCCGTAGAAATTTTGATATCGCTCATGAAACATTTCACTGCTTGACATGGGATGCTATACCTCCAGCGTATATTGAAAAAGCATACTCTTCTACAAGTAAGCCCCATGAAGAAAAGTTGGCAGATACATTTGCAAGCGCATTATTGATGCCTAAAAACAATATAGAAAAGCATTTCTCTAACTCATTAGAATCTATTAATGAAGATTCTATAAATGTACTTGCTACAAAGTTTGGCGTTTCATCTCAAGCGATGAAATGGCGTCTGAAAAGCCTTAAAAAGCTAACGAACAAAGAAGTCGGTAGGTTGGATGATAGCTTACTAACTAATAACGGAGATCTTGTCAGTTTAGAGACTCCGAAGCTTTATAATTCTCAATTTGTGGACTATCTATACAAAGCCATAGATACCGGATACCTATCGGTGCGCAAAGTTTCATCAACCTTGAAAGTGTCTATTGATGATTTAAGTTCGCTCTTTAGAGATTATGGGAAAGATTCCCCATTTGATCTATGAGGGGTGTTGGTGATGATTAAGTCTAGCGATATTGTTCTGATAGATACTAACGTAATTTTAGAATCCCATAGATTGGCGTGTTGGAGACACTTAACGCAAGAATTTGAGCTTCATACTGTAACCAAAGTTTTAGAAGAGACGCAAAATGGTTACTGTAATCGTTACGGATCAACAATTGCTTACGGACCTTTAAAAGGTAGTTTTCATAATGTACACGATGTAACAAAACAAGATGTGCTTTTATGTAGTATGAAGTACCCTAAGGCGAAAATTATGGATTTGGATCCTGGAGAAAGGGACCTAATCACGTATGCAACCTCATTAGATAAAGAGTGTTGGTTATTGTGTAGCCCAGATAAAGCTGCAATGAGGACGACTCACGCTCTTGGCTATTTAGATTCTGTGGTTTCTCTTGAAACAATGCTAAGCGTTACTTCGTTGCAGCTTAAATCGAAGTTAAAGGAGAATTACACTGAGAGCTGGAATTCAAGAACCAAAACTTCGATAAAGCTGGGTGCTCTCTGACGTTATATAGATTTCCAATAGGAAGTCTACATAGAGAGTCTCCCGAATTCTGTTTAATTGTCAACGTTGGTACGGTTTACTTATTTATCGCGTGTCGATGTAAAGTCAAAACTATACTGGTTTAGTCTAAAATAGTTGATAGTGTACTCAAAAGGCGTTCCGCACTTGAGGTAGCCTGTTGACTCGACTTTCAAAATGGCTGAATTGACCTTCTCGTTAAGATGATTTGCCATATCTTTGTCAAGTAAGTAGGGTTTGACTGATTGCCTGCTTTTGGAAATAGTCAGTCCCTTCTCAGCTTCGATATAGTCATATTTAGAGCCACACATAACGGCTATACTTAGGTCCGGGAAAAGGCTGGCAGGCATATGAGTGATTTCATATATTTCTGGTTCGTCATTAATTAACCGAAGCCTATGTATCTCAAAAGTATCATCCTCGAATTCAAGCTCCAGCCTGTCTGCTACGATTGACGTCGGCTTTTTCAGTTCAAACTTTACCACTCTAGAACTCGGTGTTTTTCCTTGTCGACTCACCTCTTCGATAAAGCCTAATAGGTGCAGCGCGTCATGCTGCGCTTTGAGGTCATTGATATAAGTGCCACTCCCACGCGAGCGAGAAATAAGTCCATTGTCGACCAAGATTTGTAAACTTTTTCTTATCGTTACACGGCTGACCGAGAACTGCTCTTGCAGAACACTCTCTTTAGGAAGCATTGACTTAGGTGCTAAAACACCTTGTTTAATCTGATTCTCAAGATACTCGGCGATTTCAATGTATTTTGGTTTCATAGTTCCTCTCAATTACCCGTGTATCTTATCAGGGTTCTGTGATCGCAGCACAAATTTAAGTCTTTTATGAGATTGATTTTGTGACCGATGATCTTTTTGTGTGACTTTTTTCTTTAAAAGTATCTTAAAAGTATTAATACTTAAGTCAAACTTAATAACTAGAGTCATTTACCAGAGGTCTTTCAATGAAACGCCAAAATCTTACTATTGTCGGTGCCGGTAGTACTTACACACTTGGAATGATAAACAGCTTGATTGCCGAGAAGGAAAACTTTCCTCTTAGGAAGGTGGTGTTCTACGACATCGACGCAGAGCGTCAACAGTCAAATGCACTGGCGACTGAAATCTTGTTGCGTGAACAGTATCCAGAAGTCGAAGAGTTTGTTTACACCACTGATAAATCAGTCGCCTTTGCTGATTCTGATTTCTTCTTTATACAGATTCGAACTGGCGGGTTGGCCATGCGTGAACGCGATGAGCAAATTCCACTCTCAAACTCTTGCGTTGGTCAAGAAACCTGCGGAGCGGGTGGCATGGCTTACGGATTACGCTCAATAGGCGACATGATTGAACTGGTTAACGACATTCGTCAGTATTGCCCTGAAGCTTGGATTCTAAACTATACGAACCCTGCTGCAATCGTAGCTGAAGCCCTAAATCGCGAGTTTCCCCACGATAAGAAAATCCTCAATATTTGTGACATGCCTGCGGCGATCATGGTCAGCTATGCGCAATTGCTTGGCTGTGAGATATGGGACTTTGTTCCTGAGTATTTTGGTCTCAATCACTATGGATGGTTTACCAAAATTCGCAATAAACAAGGCGAAGACTTAACTGGACGAATCAAAAAAATCATTTTAGAGCAGGGGATTAGTGCGGTCGATTCAGAGATTGCTGATGATCCATCTTGGCAGGCGACCTTTAAAAATATGCAGGTGATGCTTGAGGATAATCCAGAGTATCTACCCAACACTTACCTTCAATATTATCTCTATCCTGAAAAAATGGTCGCGAAAGAAGACATCAATAATACACGCGCGCGTCAGGTGATCAACGGACGAGAAAAACGAGTTTTTGAGTTGAATCAACGTATCATCGATGCAGGGACAACTGCACATGAAACTCTGCATGCAGACATTCATGGTCGTTACATGGTCCGAGTGGCCTCGTCACTTGCTTACAACCTCAATGATGTTTACTTGGTCATTGTTCCCAATAATGGCGCTATTTCTAACTTACAAAACGACGCCATGGTTGAGGTACCCGCAGCATTGACGAATGAAGGCCCAAAATCGTTTAGTGTCGGAACAATACCTACTTTCCAAAAAGCGATGATTGAGAGTCAGCTCGGCTATGAAAAGTTAGTCGTTGATGCCTGGTACGAAGGAAGCAAGCAAAAGCTGATTAACGCGTTGACCCTTAATCGTACCGTGGTCAATGTACCGAAAGCCAAAGCTATCACAGAACAATTACTAGAAGAAAATAAAGCCTACCTTCCACAATTTTTTCAATAACACATGGATGACTGGAGCTCAGTAAGTGGGCTCCTAGTCGCAACAAGAGGTTGACATGAAAGATATTATCCAACGTTTTGGGGCAGCGATGTTTGTCCCCGTACTCTTATTTCCTGCCGCAGGTATGTTACTTGGGCTATCTGTAGTATTACTCAATCAGGACGTGTTTCCCTGGGCGCAAGAAGGTAGTGCCTGGGTAAAAGTATCGACCATTATCCTACAGGCATCACTGGCTGTATTTAAGAACATGGCGCTGATATTTGCTGTCGGCTTACCTATAGCCCTAGCAAAAAAAGCTTCAGGTCGAGCAGTATTAGCTACGCTCGTTTCCTATATCACTTTTAATTACGTGATTGGCGGTATTCTCCAGTTCTGGGGGCCAGAACTAGGGGTGACTTACGCAGCTGGAGAACGTGGTCTTACTGAAGTGGGCGGCATTCTCACGTTAGATACCAATTTACTCGGTGCAATTTTAATCGCGAGTATCTCTGTTTGGGTACACAACCGATTCTTTGACAAGAAACTTCCCGATTGGGCTGCTGTGTTTGCGGGTACACCACTAGTGGTTATTATCAGTTTTCCAATGATGATTGCCATGGCTGTTATCACCTGTTTTACTTGGCCAAGTATTCAACATGGTATTAATAACTTACAGACATTCTTGGTCGATGCGGGCTCATTGGGGGTATGGTTGTTTACGTTCCTCGAACGCATCATGATTCCAACAGGTTTACATCATTTTGTGTATGGCCCGGTGTTTTATGGTCCAGTCGCTGTTGATGGTGGTACGGTCGCCTATTGGATTGAGAACATGCAAAGCTTTGCTCAGAGCTCGGAAAGCCTGACCACTCAGTTCCCACAAGGTGGGCTGATGCTCACAGGTATGGGCAAGGTATTTGGTTGTACTGGGATTGCTTTAGCATTGTATTCAGTAGCCAAACAAGAAAACAAAAAGATGGTTATGGGCTTGGTGTTAGGCGCTGCAATTACCGCTATTCTCACAGGGATCACCGAACCAATTGAGTTTACTTTTTTGTTTATTGCTCCTGCACTATTTGCATTGCATGCTGTTCTATCTGCAACCATGGCGACCATTGCCTTTATGCTTGGGGTATCTGGAAACTTTCAGACAGGTCTGATTGATTTTGTGTTTCAAAATTGGCTGCCACTGGCGGGTAATCATGCTGGAACTTATGCGCTGCAAATTTTAGTCGGTTTGCTGTTCACTGCGATCTACTTTGTTACCTTCCGAACGCTTATTTTGAAGTACAACATTCTAACGCCTGGTCGTGAAGGCGCTGAGACCAAGTTGTATTCAAAAGCGGACTACAAAGAAGGTAAACAATCAGATTCACTAGGTACGGAGACGTCAAAGGCGAGTGCGTTTATCGAAGGTCTTGGTGGCAAAGAGAACATCGAGCTTTTGACTAACTGTGCTACTCGACTGCGAGTTAAGGTTAAAGACGTAAGCTTGGTCAAAGATAACGCCTTCTTTACTTCGCACGGAGCAGTAAATGTGGTGCGTAATAAAGAAAGCCTCCAAATTATTGTGGGCCTAACGGTTCCCCAAGTTCGTGAAGATATGAGTCAACTTATAAAGGCATAACATCCCCCCAATTTGCTCCTGAAGTTTGACTCATAGGTGAGGCAGAAACTGCCTCACCTATTTTAATCTGCCATATCACATAAACGTCTTTGTAACAAAAATGTCAATATGTACTACCTTAGTAGTATGTTACAGTTTTATAAACCTAGCTAGACAATGGAATGTCATCATGATTAAGAAATTATCGTTTCTATTCATATTGGTGATCAGTGTATCACTGAATCCTTTGGCGCACGCCGATACAGTAACTGTCCGAAAAGTAGAAGGCCTTAAAGAGGAGATTGTCTTCGATATACTCAAGTTGGCACTCAGTAAAACACGTCCGAATGTTCAGTTCTCCACCGCTACTGAAGAGTATAATGAAGCGCGCTTAATGGAGGAGGTAATTTCCGGGAATATAGATGTTATGTGGGCTGGTGCCGCGCCTGATAAGGAAGAAAAAATGCTCACCGTTAGAATTCCTATCTTAAAAGGGCTGCTGGGGCACCGTATCTTTATCATTCGTAAGGAAGACCAAGCAAGGTTTGCTTCTATTCAAACGTTGAATCAACTTAAAGCTTTTGATGCAGGACAAGGCACTTTTTGGGGTGATACAAAAGTATTAAAAGCTGCACAGATACCAACGATTACTACCATTAAGTACGCCAATCTATTCCCCATGTTGGAAGGTGGACGCTTTGACTATTTCCCGAGAGCAGTCCATGAGCCTTGGAGTGAAGTTGACTCTCGTCCAGAGTTGAACCTTACCATAGACAAAAATGTCATGTTGGTTTATCCGTTCGCTATGTACTTTTTCGTCAGCCCGAACAATCAAACGCTGCATGACGATATTTACAATGGATTCGAGATGGCAATTCAAGATGGTAGCTTTGATGATCTCTTCTTCAACCATCCAATGATTAAGGAAGTGTTAGCAAAAGCGAACTTAAAAGAAAGAATGGTATTTCGTATTCCTAACCCATATATGCATGAGGAGACCCCTTTTGACCGAAAAGAATTCTGGCTTGACGTTTCCAAATTGTAATCATCACAGGGAAGAATAATGAACTCTATTAAACAAAAGTCGATGACATTTTTGTCACTGGTAACACTCGTCGTCATGATAGTCGCTTTTATAGCTACATACTATGTCGCGAAGGGTTATCTTGATAAGTCTTTACAAAGCGACATAACAGACACTAACCAGACGTTGAGTATCGTACTGCAAGAGCCAGTTTTTGCATATGATCAAGCGCTCATCACCAACATTATCGATTCTTTTGTGGCATTCCCACATGTCCAAAGTATCCAAGTCTCTGATCATCGTAGTAAAGCATTGGCAGAGGCAAGCGCTGAAGAGTCAGCTTCGAAGTCTGTACTTGAAACCCAAACGGTCGATGTTTTCTGGGGAGGGGATAAAAAGGTCGGTTCGTTGGAGATAGAGTATCGCCTAGATGCGAATGATACATTGTTGCAGGCATTGAGGATGGTATTGCTGCTATTGGGTGGCGCGTTACTCGTTTCAATTCTTGCAACGAGTTGGATCGTTTTATCACAGATTGTTGTGAAACCCGTCGAAAAGGTCGCGCTGGCACTTCATGAGATCGCTCAAGGTGGTGGTGATTTGACTAAGCGATTAAATATCACAACAAATGATGAAATCGGTCGACTGGCAGCAAGCTTCGATAGTTTTGTCGCTAATTTGCAATCACTTGTTCAAAATATTGCGACATCTACAGAAGCTCTAGTGGTATGTTCAAGCGATATCAAGCAGAGTGCACATGTCAACGCCCAATCGATGCAGCGTCAGTCTGCTGATGTGGAGCAAGTAGCAACGGCGCTCAGCGAAATGAGCAGTGCGACAGAAGAAGTCTCTGGCAACGCAGTGCAAACGTCTGAAAAAACGGCCCAATGTAGCGACTTAGCGAAGTCAGGAAGTGACGTTGTGAGCAAAACAGTGTCTGATGTTAAGGAACTTGGTGTTCAGATAGAGCAAACGTCATTGACGATTGGTGAGCTGAGAGAAAAAAGTGCTCACATTAATACTGTACTAGAAGTGATTAAAGAAATAGCTGAACAAACCAATCTTTTGGCGCTGAACGCAGCGATTGAGGCTGCGAGAGCCGGTGAGCAAGGTCGAGGCTTTGCTGTTGTTGCTGATGAGGTTCGAGGACTTGCTCAACGCACTCAAAATTCAACAGAGGAAATTGAAGAAATTATTCGAGAGTTACAAACAGCATCCATGCAAGCTGGCGAGCAGATGAACAAAACGAGTGATCGTTTGTCAGGTACGTTGGAGGAGTCAGACAAAGCGCTCGAAGCGTTATCTGATATTTTGGAAAACATTTCGATTATTGCTGATATGAATGCGCAAGTCGCAACGGCAACCGAGGAGCAAAACGCGGTAGCATCTGATGTAAGTGAAAAAGTAGAGAACATCAATACGACTACTCAAGAAGTTACGCAGAATGCGCTTCATGTAGGTGAGCAGACTGAGATGCTAGATAGACTCAGTGGGGATATTAGGTCGGGTCTTAAGAAATTCAAAACAGACTGAGAACTTAGGAACTCTGTGAAGTATCAGTAAGCTTCATATGGAATATGTGGTGCATTTTAATGGGAACCGTAGATACAACATCTCTGATACTAGATCTGTTGGAACGTGATCTATTTATAGGAACTTGGAGTCTGAGTATAGATCATGAGCTTTTCACGTGGAGTAAAGTCACGAAGCAAATATTCGGTATTCGCGCGGACGCTACACCTAGCCTTGTTGAGGTCTTAGAGTTATTTTTGCCTCGCTATCAAGCTGACTTGGTCTATAGACTGCGCAACATAAGTCGCTTCGGCGGTCGGTTTCAATTTGATGCTGAAGTGAAAACTCAGACGGGCAAACTATGCCGAGTGAGACTCTACGTCGCATATATAGAGCAAAGTAATGAGTATGTCGGCTTGATAAAGGAGGTGAAAGCATCAGAAAGTAATGACAGGTTACCAACATTGCTTGGGTTAGATAGTTCGATGTCGACGCTTTCTTCTCAACTACTCCATCTGATTGAAGAGTCTGTCATTCTCTATGATAAGGACGGAGTGGTTGTCAGCATGAATGAGTCCGCTAGATCGAATTTCGCATTTTCGGGCAGCCACGCCGTTACACTTGAAGCTATGTTACCGTCACTGATTTTTGATAAGAATTGGCGGCAGCCACCTATAGACAACCAGATATATTTTGATACCAGTATTACATTTTTGAATGGTGAAGATACACCTGTCGAGGTTCTACTTACCCGTTTTTCTATTGATAAGTCCGCCCCAAGGATCGCGATAATCAGACCAAAAGTCCGCTCGAATACCAATCTTCATGATGATGTTTTGACGGGACTTAAGAGTCGGCATGCTCTTGTTGAGCAACTGAGCACCGATACTGTCGACAACCGAACGGTTTTGGCAATCAACTTGAAGGAATTTGCCAAGGTAAACTTCGTCTTTGGTGACCATGAAGGTGACTTGGTTCTTATTGAAGTTTCTAAGATACTAGTAGAGCACTTTGGGCACTGTGGTGTTGTGGTAAGAGACTACGCAGACCGCTTCTTTGTCGTTATGAACGGTTTTGGCTACGACCACTTAGAAGATGTAAAGTGTCAAGTAAAATCTTTTTTAGAGCGATTCGAGAAGAAAATTAACGGGTACCATGCTGACCATTATGTCACCGCTTATGTTGGGATTGCGATAGTTGATGATTGTTCTCCATTAGAAGTACTAGCTAATGCTCAAAGTGCTTTAATGAATGCGAAATCAAGAGTAGGGAAACACTACTCTGTATTTAAAAATAGTCAGTTAGAAAACGTCAAAGCGAATTACAATTTGGAGTATGAGTTGCGGGAAGCGCTGGAAAACAACCAGATTGTTTTTTGGATTCAGCCACAATACTCTCCCACTAAAACGGTTATTGGAGGTGAGCTATTGTCTCGTTGGGTCGGCAAAGATGGTATGATAAAGCACAGTCCGGCAGTTTATATGGACATAGCCGAAGAAACGGGATTAGTACATGGCATCGGGCTGCTTGCGATTGAGTACGCAGCGATATTTTTAAATGAAATCAACGAGAGTTATCCAGACTTTTCACTGTCTATTAATGTTAGCCCTTCGCAGATGCTCTCGTCGTCATTCGTTCCAAGTATTGAGGACATCTTTTCTGCGTATGGAGCGAGTCTAGCTAACTTAAATGTTGAAGTCACAGAAGAACTACTTGTGAGCGATGTTAATCAAGTAGAAAAATCAATTAGAGCTTTACGCGCGCGAGGTGTTTCGGTATCGATTGATGACTATGGAACAGGGTATTCCAATATAAGAAGGCTTGTGGATTTGGATGTCACTGAACTCAAGATTGACAAATCATTAATTATACCTCTACCGATATCCAAACAGTGCAAGGCAGTCGTCTCTTCTATCGTTGAGATGTCACATAAGCTAGGATTTAAGACGGTAGCAGAGGGGGTCGAATCAAATGAACATGCAGAACTATGCAAGACTATGGGATTAGATGTGTTGCAAGGTTTCCACTTTTCCCCAGCAGTCCCCTATCCAGAATTCTATATGCTCATTGAGAGTAATAGAGGAAAATAGAGTCTTTTGTCAGTAGTGACATTGTGAGCGAGTACTTACTCAAATTCAGTATGATTAACCTAGATAAACTTAACCAAAAAAGCTTATATCCATTTCGATAGTCACATAAACGACGGTTTAGTCACTACACTAGCCTAAGCTAGTTTTCCACCTCTGTTGAGGTAAGGCAGTTCTACCCCTCAAAGGAGCCTGCCTTTTTTTTTTTGAAGAGTTAAGAGCTGTATCCTAAAACTTATTCGCTTGACAGTTTTTGATGCAAATAGCGGTTCATTATTTCACTGTTTTTCGGATATGTTTGGATGAGGTGCTCGAGATAGCTCATTTGCTCTAGGTCGTCAAAACTACGCTGTAGAGCTTTTACCACTTCAGGTGCAGTTGATTTGCTCGTTACCAACCATAAATCGTCGCACAGTTCTGCAATATCGGTGACTTTTACAAACTCCTCGGGATTGTAACCATACTCTTTGAGTCGATAGTAGGCGCTAGCTTCAACCATGGGAGCATAATCTATCCGTTGACTATGAAGCAGTCTGATTGCTTCTTTGCTTTCACTTACGGGAATGACACTGATGAAGTTGTAGCGTTGAAACAGCTGCTGGAAAGAGCTGCCTGGAGGCGCACTAACTCGAGAATGGGAGAGATGCTTAATGTCGGTGATTGCTATTTTATTCCTTCCATTAAGCTTAAAAAGTCCTACTTTATAAGGGGAAACTTTAGCGACCCATAGGTAGTCGTTCTCGCGTGCTTGTGTTCTTGAAATGGAAAAAAGTAGCGTATTCTCTTTTTCTCTGACGGTTTTCAATGCGCGTTTCCAAGGAGCAAAATGTACACCTTCAACCTTCATCGGGACCGACTCATTAGCACGTTCAATCGCCTTTTTCACATAGTCAACCACATACCCACGTGGTTCGCCTTCTAGGGTAAACTGGAGCGGCGGGAAATCTTGGGTGTATAGATTGAGCTTTATCGATTGAGCAACACAATTAAAGCTAGCGAGCATTAGGAAAAAAACTGAACAAGTTTGAAATCTTACGGACATGCGATTACCCTTCCCCTAGTGTGTCCTTCTCAACCACGTCAGGAAAACTTCAAATGACATTGGCTTAGCAAAATAATAACCTTGCATTTGCTGGATTCCTGCAGTCTGACAATACTCAACAACATCCTGAGTTTCGACACCTTCAGCGGTCAAAGGGAGTGATAAACTGTTCGCCATTAGAACAATCGAATCTACTAAAGCTCTAGATCTGCTAGACCTTTCAAGATCGATTACTAGAGATTTATCAATTTTGATTTCATCAATGTTCAAGTCCAAGATACGTTTGAGGTTTGAGTATCCTGTACCAAAATCGTCCAAAGAGATCTTTACGCCTAAAGATTTCAGACGGGCGATGGTGTTAGTTACATCTGCTTCATCATGAAGTAGGAGGTTCTCTGTTACTTCAATAACGAGCTTGCTCAAATTGACATTGTACTTGTTGAAAACATCTTGTAGTTGGTCAACAAATTGATGACTCATGAATTGAGTGGGACTGACATTGACAGAGAGAGTAAGAGCTGGATGAGTGAACTTCAGATCTGAAAGGCAGCGGGCGGCGAAGGTGATGGCTTTGTGACCCAAAATAGTGATAAGGCCGCTTTCTTCTGCGACGGGAATGAACTCATCTGGGGTAAATGGACTATGGCCATCCGAATCAAACCAACGTATAAGTAGCTCAGCAGATGTCACGTGTGTATGGTGATCAACTTTTGGTTGCAAGTAGAATGTAATGCTATCGCTTTCAATTGCATGTCGAAGTGCTTGTTCAATAAAATATTGTTGCTTCTGCGTGTCAATATCTGAAGGCTCGTAAATGTGCAGAGGTTCAATTGGAGAAGCTCGCGAGGTTAACAAGGCACTCTCCGCGCGGGCAATGGCTTCAGATGCTCGGTCGTCGGAATTAATCGGCGCAATACCCAGTGAAAGAGAGAGGTAATGCAACTTTCCACCAGCTAATGGTGAATCCTGAATTTCGAGTAGCCTTGCAGCCAACTGAAGACCCTCTCTATCCTTCAGTGACTCGGTAGAGGATTGGAGAACAAAAAAGCGATCTGCAAGATCCCTTACTACAAGAGCATGTTTTCCAGCGCGTTGATTCAGCTGTCTTGCAACTTCAAGCAGTACCTTATCACCCTCATCATGCCCACAGGCTAAGTTTATCTTACTAAAGTTGTTAATATTGATAGCGATCAGGTTACGTTCGCTTGCATGTTCGTTTTCCAATTGAGCGATTAGATAGTGCCGGTTGGGTAACCCAGAGAGTTCATCAAAGAATGTTAAACGCTCGATGCGCTTGAGTGTCTCAAGTTCTCCAGAAAGGTCTCGAAAGATGGCCATGCAGACATCTGAGTTGTCCGTGGCAGAGGTAATGAGCATGGCAGGGAAAGTCGAGCCGTCGGACTTACGTCCCAGAATCTCGTGTTGTTGTTCATCCCCCTGACAACAAGTAAGGTTAGCAATGTGGCCCTGTTCAAAAAGTGACGCTATGTTCAGGCTGAGGAGTTTGCCTTCATTATAAAGAAAGAGGTCTGTAGCCGCGTTATTAACACTGACGATTCGCCCATCACATTGGTAATGTACGATTGCCTCAATCACATTGTTTAGTGCCCGATCCCTATTTGCCATTAAATCAGTAAGTCGTTCATTTAAGGCCAGCTCTTCAGTGATATCTTGAATCGCCCCGTATAGCATGCCTTGATGAGGCTCTGTTTGACCAAACACTTTCACCCATTTTTCTCGCCCTGTGGCTGATACGATTTTTGCGGTAAAAACAAGGGGAGTCTGGTTATGTACAGCGGAGCTGATTTGAGAATGCAGTTCCGCTCTAAACTCAAGCGGATAAAAGTTGATGGCGCTCTCGAGCTTAGGCTCGTAGTAAGAGGGTACATCATGGATACGCTTAGTATTGGCGCTCCAATGAAGGGTTTGCGAATGGAAGTCTAAACTCCATGTGCCAACTGTTGTCGTGTTTTCTATAGCTTGGAGCAGGTTAGATTCTTTATTTGCCTTCATAGTATCATAGCCAACTAGTGAGTAGCGATAAACATCATGCCACAAATGTAAACGTTTCCAATTTTGTGTTCAATTGTTTAAACGCTCGTACTTTCTGGTTAATTGTATAGCACAAATATAAGAGTGGCACTATTGATTAGGTTGTCATTTTCTTCTCAGAAGGCGTAATGCTTGTTTTGCAACAAAGAGATATGGAAGTTTTGTCATAAAAAATTCATACAAACCAAGGTAAAACATTGTTCCTAAAAAGTGACCAAGTCTGGCATATCTTTCTGTTGAGTGCGTGTGGGATGCACAACATTGAAATAATAAGTTAGGCAAATATTATCGAACATTTATGTTTACCAAATGAATTGTAATGTTGACCAAGGTCAATTATTTTTGTGTTTCATTGCACTAAATTGCACTGCCTTACCTGTTAATGGAATAAACAAAAATGGAATGGCTACGTCAGAAAGCGTTGGGAACACAACTGAAAATCGTTGTGTTTTGTGTCTTGGGATTAACAAGTCTCACCATGGGTGGGGCAATATACCAACAAGCTGCGCACACCTTAGTTGGGCAAAGTGTCTTTGATGCCCAGCGTCAGTTGTCAATGTTATCCACTCAACTGGGTGATCAGTACCAGGGGTATCTACTCCAAGCAAAGCGATTGAACGACGTTTTACTCGACCGGTATCTCCCCAATATCTCTGTCAGCGCTATGAGCAAGCAGTTAGGTCAGAGTCATTATCATGAGCTAATGACAGATGGTCGCTCTATCACCTCTTTTTTTGAGCCGCTTGACCAATTTACGGCGGTAACGGGCGCCGTTGCCACCATATTTGCGCCTACCCGAGATGGCGACTTTGTTCGTATTACGACTTCTCTGAGAAACGAACGTAATGACAGGGCGTTTGCAACGCAGTTGGGGCGTGAGCATCCAGCATTTCAATCATTGCAGTCTAAGCAACCCTATCAATCCTTGGTGTCTCTCTTTGGCTCTCGATATCTCACTTACTACTTCCCGATTGTCAAAAACAATCAGGTCATTGCCTTGAGCTTTGTAGGCCTTCCGCTTGATGAAGTAATGAATGAGGTCTTTTCGGGCCTTAGGGATGTAGTCTGGGGGGAAACAGGGTACACCATTGTTCTTGACGCCTCTATTGGTAATGAAGGTCAATATCTATTGCATCCGAAGTTTGACAGTGATGAAAACATTAAAGAGCTAGTCCTACCTGATGGCAGTCGGCCCTTTTCCCATATGTTTAATAAAGACAGTGGTGTCATTTCATACCCATTTGAAATGTCCAATGGAGAGGTTGATGTTAAACACATGGCATTTACTCGCGTACCAAATTGGAACTGGATGGTCATGGGCGGGGCTTTTGAGTCGGAGTTGGGTAAAGAAAGTGCGGTGTTTTTGACCTCTTTGGCGTGGCAGTTTTCAATCGGTGGCGTCGTGTTGTTCGTTGTGCTGACTTGGTACATCAACAAAACCTTTACTCCGTTATCAACGTTGACTTCGACTCTGTCAGAACTCGGGAAAGGAGACTGGACAAAGCGTTTTAACAATGACACGGAGGTTGGACGCAACGAACTGCGTTTGCTGTCTCAGGCGGCTGAAGCCATGACTGAGTCAGTTCGAGGTATGGTGACGTCCGCACAAGTGACCGCACAACAAGGTGTCAAAAGTGCAAATGACATTGATATTATCGCAAACGATGTAACGGGTCATGTATCGGATGTGAAGACTGAACTGACTCAGATGGTTAGCGCTGTCGCGCAGTTGTCAACATCATCACAGGAAATTGCCACACAGATTGAGCACCTCTCTGGCAGTATTATCGAAGTCGATAGTTTAACCCAAACGGGCATCGGTCATTTAGGCCAAGGCATCGAGACGGTGCACCGGGTCGTAGATGAGCAGCAAAAACTCAATGACAAAGTACAGGGGCTCAATCAGCAAGCAGATCACATTCGTTCTGTTATTCACATTATTGGTGAGGTCGCTGAGCAAACCAATTTGCTGGCGTTGAATGCAGCTATTGAAGCCGCTCGAGCAGGCGAAGCTGGGCGCGGTTTTGCTGTTGTCGCGGATGAAGTTCGCTCCCTTGCGGCCAAAACCCAAGGCTCTATTGCGGATATCGAAGGTATCGTGTCTGCATTGGTCCAAGAGGTGGCGGACACCTCTGGTACGATGCGCTTGGTCACCGAGCAAAGTGAGGCCATGATGGCGCAGTTGTCAAATACTCAGAAAGATATGAGCCATATTGGTGAGTACATGAGTGCTTCGTCGGCTCAAGCGCAGAGCATTGCGGCGACCACCGAAGAGCAAGCGCAAGCAACGGCCAGTTTATCCGAGCAAGCGAGAGTCATTGATGAACTCAGCGAGCAAGTTAATCACGCAGCCAAAGCCTCAACGCGTCATGCGCACACTTTGGTGGCAGACATCACTAAACTCACTCAAGCTTTGGCGCTGTTTAGAACGTAATAGTGTTAAGTTAAGGAATGAATCACATGCCTCATTTTTCAGACCAGTCTCAAAGCGTCCTGATGTTTCGTCTGCACCAACAAACAACACTCTACGCATTAGGCACGATGAAGATTAAGGAAATCGTCCCTTTTCAGAGACCTACCGCTTTGCCCGCTTGTCATGCTTACGTCATTGGGGCTGTGACCATTCGTGATATCAGCCTGCCTGTGATTGACTTGTCATTGGCCATGGGTGGTCGCGGCGTGCCTTTGTCCAAACGAGACACGCAAACCCTAATCGTGGCCGATTGTATGCGCATGCAAGTGGCGTTAATGGTAGACAAGGTCGAACACATTGTCTCGTGTGATTGGACATCGGTGACGCCTCTGCCTAAGGCAGTGGGGCAAGACACGTTTGTGTTGGGGAGTACGCGCTATAATGAGCAATTGGTGCAGTTGCTGGATGTTGAAAGGGTGTTGACTGAAATTTTTCCGGTAGACATTGAGGAGGCGGGTGTACAGTTATCACAAGAAGAATTGGCGTTATTGCAAAAACTCAATGTGTTGGTTGTTGATGACTCCATTATTGCCCGTCGATTGATGTCGGAGCTATTGGACCGTTTTGGTTTGAGGTATCAATTGTGTCGTAGTGGGGATGAAGCGTTGGCACTGCTTCTGGAGAGCGAGGATATGGGAACGAAGTTTGACATGGTCATTAGTGATATCGAAATGCCAGGACTGGATGGTTATGAGCTGGTCTTTGCACTGAACGATAACCCAAGCACACGAGCGACATACACCATTTTACATACCTCACTCTCCAGTGACATAAGTCAAGATCGAGCACTTCAGGTTGGAGCCAATGAGGCGTTGTCAAAATTCAATGCGAAAGATTTGATGAAGGCTATGTTGCGAGGGGCAGAAGTGGCGCTCGCCGATACTGGCGAAATCGCGTGGCGGTGATTGGGGCGTCTGTGTCTTTGAAGCAATTAGTGATGGAGTGCAGTCAAGTGTCGCTCTCCATGCCCAAGTAGCCCTCGCGAGCGAAAGTTCCGTAGGCCGTTACGATTTGAGTTTTTGAGTCAAACTCATCATAGGACGAACGACAAGGATTGATTTGTAACGCAATGAAAAAACATGTTTTCCCGACGTCGGTATTGCAACTCTTTGACACTACCAGTGAAGGTCTTTGGTTCATGACGCGTGATAACGTCGTGGAATTTTATAACACTCCGTTTTACGAGCAGTTTGATATGCCCCTCGAGGGTTCGACCTTCGACGACTGGTTGACTCTGGTGCATCCCAAGGACCGAGAAAGCTTGCAAGGCAAAGTTGATGGTCATAAAAATGAAGCACCATCCACGCACGTCAAAACCCGCTACCGGGTTAAAAACCGATTCGGGCACTATTTGTGGATTGAGGCAACCGGAACCTTGGTGGAACAAGAAGGCGACGTGATGATGGTTGGAACACATAAGAATGTGTCGGAGGAAGTATTTCTCAACCAATACCTTTCCCACATCGCCAATCATGACAGTGAAACGGGGCTGTATAACCGGCATCAGTTTTTTAAAGACATGGTAGGGTTTGATGAAAGAGGGTGGTTGTTTACTTGCTGTTTTACTCAACTTCATGAAGCTCAACGCCGAGTGGGACAGGACGCCACTTCTCGTCTAGTCTCTGCGCTGGTGGCAGTGTTGGATGACGTATTGTCGCTTCAATACGGGCTCTATCGCATTGGCGCCGATACGTTAGTTTTTACGGTCGAGGCACCGCTTAGCGTTCGACAGGCGATGAACTTAATGACGAAAGTTGAAACTCGCTTTCTCAAACAACAGCGAACCCATGACGTGTCTTTGGCTTCACAACTCAGTATCGGTGCACTGCGCCGTGAAGATAAAGACTCGAAGCGATTGCTGTCGCAAGTATTCAATGTGTCAGAGTACGCTCGATTAGTTGAGTCGCCAGTGGCGTATGCAGGGCCGTCGAAAGCAGCAATACAGCGCTATTTTGACATAGAAGATGCGTTAGAGACCGCGATAGCTCATTCGCATATAGACATTGCGCTGCAACCCATCGTGGCGGCTGCCACAGGCGATTTGGTGAGCTACGAAGCTCTGGCTCGTTGGACCCACCCTATCCTAGGGGATATCACTCCGGGGGAGTTTATCCCTATGGCGGAAAAGCTGGGTTACATACACGCACTTGGATTGGTTGTGCTAGAAAAAGCGTGCCAGTTTTTGCAAGCGTTTGACAAGGTGCATCAGTCGAGACCCAACATTAATGTCAATGTGTCGGCGCAGCAACTGCTTAGACCTTCCTTTGTCGATGATGTGATGGCGGTCGTAGCCGAGACTGCGCTTTCTCCGTCTCGGGTAGTATTGGAAATTACCGAGTCGTACTTACTTGAGAGTACCCAGTCAATGATGAGCACCTTAAACACTCTTAACCGGCTCGGTTTCAAATTATCCATTGATGATTTTGGTGCGGGTATGACCGCGATTACGGGGTTGTTCAATTTACCGCTCTATCAGGTCAAGTTGGATAGGGCACTGGTGACAGAAGCTATGCAACTCCCGGCTTGCTTAAAGCTCGTGTCATACTTGTGCGACTATGGCAGAAGTCACGGTATTACGATAGTCGCTGAAGGCGTGGAGACCACCGAGATGTTTGACCAGTTGATGTCAGCAGGCGTCCCGTACCTTCAAGGTTTCTGCTTGTATCGTCCTTGTGAACCAAGCGTTTGGTTAGCCAGTGGGGTAGCAGCATGAGGCAGTCCCCTCTCACCAGTGAACAAGCGCTGTATGACTTGATTTGTCATAGTTTACTGGCTTTGCTTATGTCAGCGACGCTGACACAGGGGCGCGTGACCGAATCACAGCGTCGTCAAGTGTTGGTCAAGTTCTATAAACGCGCCCTGACCAACCCAAACTATAAATCGGTTCGTCAAGACATCCGAAAGTTACTGGCCGCGAGTCGTGATGAGAGAGTGGATGTATACGCCATTCTCAAACAGCTTAATGATGATGCTTTTAAACTTGATACCATCGATAATCCCTCGGCCGTGAACTAGACTTTTATTGATGGTTATATAGGTAGTTGTCACAAGAGACTTTCTTCGACCGGGTAAGGACACCACTATGAATCTTTCTATTCGCAGCCGGCTCTACGTGCTGGCGCTTCTTCCTTTGCTGAGCATCATGCTCGGCATGTTAGTCGTCACGTATGTCAAAACCACGGAACTCAATGAGCACCAAGTTGAGGTGACCCGTGAGCGGATGATGGCGATGAAAAAGGAAGAGTTGAAAAACTACATCAAAATGGCGCAAAGCGCTGTAGCGCCTTTGTTGAATGAAGGTGCGACGTTGGACGAGGCGCTGCCAACCCTTAAAGCACTCAAGTACGGTGATGATGGGTATGTCTTCGGTTACGACTCGCAAGGGGTTCGGTTGTTACTAGGCGAGAGTGATAAAGGGCTCGGCGAGAGTTTTTGGACGTTAAAAGATAAGCAAGGCAATCTGTTTATTCAGTCGCTGGTACGCAACGCGAAGTCTGGGACGTTTACTACGTACTATTTTCCTAAACCAGGACAAACTCAAGCTCTCCCTAAACTCAGCTATTCGATATACATTCCGCAGTGGGACCTGATACTCGGCACGGGGTTTTATACCGATGATATCGATGCGGTCATTGCGGACTTAGAAGAGGCAACAGGGCAGGCGCTCACTGATACGTTAACCACGATTGTGGTCGTCTGTTTGCTACTCTCTGGTCTTGTCGCTGTCTTGGCAGTGGTGATTAACCGCTCAATCATGAAGCCTCTAACCCTATTTGATGATTCCATTCGCGCGTTTGCCCATGGTGAAGGGGATTTAACCGCTCGTATGGAGGCGTTTACGGTGCCAGAGTTCGCGAGGTTGAGTCATCATTTCAATGCATTTGTGGCAAACCTGCAAACCATCATCAAAAACGTGAGTGAGGTGGGACAACAAGTGGTCACCGAAACACAAAGTATGGCGCAGCGGGCGACGCAAGTGGACGCATTGGCTGCCGGTCAACGAGAGGAAACCGAACAAGTGGCGACTGCCATGACGGAAATGACCACGACCGCGACAGAAATCTCGAGCAATGCAAGTCAAGCTGCGGAGTCGGCAAAGCAGGCGGATGATAACGCCAAGCAAGCGCAATCTATTGTCGATACGGCGGCGGAGTCTGTGGAGGTGTTGGCCAAAGAAGTCTCGCACGCCAGTGGCGTCATTACGAGATTGGAAGGTGATGTGCAGAATATTTCGGCAGCGCTAGGGGTCATTCAAGATATTGCTGAGCAAACCAACTTACTTGCTTTAAATGCCGCGATTGAAGCGGCGAGAGCGGGAGAGCAAGGTCGAGGGTTCGCTGTGGTGGCAGATGAAGTCAGAAAACTGGCCAGTCGCACACAAGAGAGTACCGGCGACATTCATCAAATGATAGAGCGACTAAAAGCGGCGTCCGATGATGCGGTCAGTGCCATGTCTTCGAGTCAGGCGAGAGGTGAGTCGACGGTCAGTGAGGCAAAGGCTGCGGCAAAGGCGTTGATAGAAATACAAAGCTTCATTGGTACCATCATGGATATGAACACGCTTATCGCCACGGCAACAGAAGAACAAAGCCTGGTCGGGCAGGAGATATCACAACGCGTTGTGGTGATTTCAGAGCAGAGTTTGCAGTCAGCGGAGCTGGCCAATGAAAACCGCTCAGGAAGTGAGACCTTAACAGGACGCGCAAACGAGTTGTATGATTTGGTAGGGCGATTTAAGGTGTAGGAAAGTTGGTTTGTTGGACCGAATGTGACGTGCTTATCTGTCTGTTGTTGATAGGGTTCGGGTCTGGGTTCCAACAGCATGCCGTATTGAAATTGAAATCGGAGTTCAGCGCACGAAAAATAACACCTATGGTGAATGTCTATGTTCGTCAGTGAAATTTTTTATCACAGGGCATGTGCCTCCTTTCTATCTGTGCCACTACTCTTTGTGCAGAAAATTATCCGCTTCTGTATCGGATACGGCTAAGTTTATCGATAAGTCCTAGTTCTATCGGGAGAAAGACTTGAACTCATATCCACTTATCGCCTTAGTTCTGGCTATCGTTCAGACTTTTGCTCCAGGTGTGGAAGCACAGTCCCTCATGAAATGGATAATGGTAAGCAGTTCTGGGTCCCCGCTGGACTCCTCGATTTAGTCGGTAATTGTAAAGTACAAACCCTCATTTTTGTGTCTTCAAAAGCATCATGGGATGATATATCGAGCAATGCTCAACAGTATGAAACGATGCCATCGATAGAGGAACTTAATAGCATACTCTATGAAGATTAGTTCATTCCTAGCGTCTTTAACTTATCTTCATTGTGTGATTTCGAACATCATGCCAGACGTTAAACAAACGCAGTTAGAACTATTGGAA
The DNA here is from genome assembly GCF_023195835.1 of Vibrio sinaloensis. NCBI lineage: Bacteria > Pseudomonadati > Pseudomonadota > Gammaproteobacteria > Vibrionales > Vibrionaceae > Vibrio > Vibrio sinaloensis. The sequence goes on from NZ_CP096199.1 coordinate 1,430,347, forward strand.
CTCATTCGAGATAAATGTCAAAGTCATGGGCGGTTTAATGCGAGTCTTTGAAAGACGAAAGCTTTAGACGACCGATAAAATAGTCGCTTTAATCTGTTGTTTGTTCAATAGAGCTTAGGTTTAAGAAAACTGCAATCTATCTTTGGTCGAAGTGAGTATTAGAAAGCGCAGAGGTTCAATATTACTCCAAACAGCAGAAGCTTGCTTGAAGGGGTATAGACAACACCAGTTATGGTCCATGAACTCGATTTCTACCAGAACGTTTAGCTGAGTATAAGAGCTCATCAGCACGAACAATGCTGTTGTCTAAACTCCTATTAATGCGAGTAAAGCCTATGGAAACGCTGGTTCTAATACTAGTCTGCCTGTTGACTATATTATCCCTCAGGCGATCAAGTACTTGATGTGCAGCGTATGTCGACTTCGAGTTGAAGAGCAAAAGGAACTCTTCACCGCCATATCGAATTAGGACATCATTTTCACGTAGGCTTTGCTTAAGTAAATACCCTACCTCTCTGAGTACTCTGTCACCTGCATTGTGACCATATTTATCATTGATCGCCTTAAAATGGTCGATGTCAATTAGTGCTAAATGAGCATCCGTATTGCTTTCAAAATCAGACTTCACGACATCTAGGTAATGGCGATTGTGCAATTGAGTTAGATTATCTTTATAGGAACGGACTTTCATTCGTTTCCGATTAGAGTTAACCCTTAAGATCAAAAACGCTAAAAAGGCAATGAGGACAATGCAAGCAGTCAAGGCTTGATACAAGGAATCAACTAAAGGGTCATCATCGTGATAAAAAGTTGCAAACTTGTATGGACCAAACTGCCATGCAAGGAAACTCATGTCAGAGCCTTTATAACTCACGTTTCTTAAGCGCTCATCAGTGTCAATAACCAGACCACTCATTTCTAATGAATGCGGGGGGACTTTATCTGTCAGAAAAACGACTCGAGTATGCGTAACCAATGCAGTGCTGATATTGGAGTTTGACGTGTTCCAGAAGTCGTTACTATTGAACCAGATAATACGAGGGTAAGGGCCTTGCTTGAAGACAAGAAATGTTTTCTCGGGTAACACAAAGAAATGTTGATTAGGATGAGACTTGACTTCAGATCGAATATCCGCAGGACAAGGAGCCGTAGACTTCGGGGCATAATTACAGCGGTGAGCTTCAAATCGACCAAGAATAGGGTTAGAGGCATTGATGAACTCAGTTGAGTTTATCAACAAATAGAGATAATGCATGTGGCTTTGATAAAGCGCTTTTACGGTTTCAAGCTGAGCAGCCTCATACTCTAGTCGCTTCTCAACAAAAACTGAGCGAGGCACATTAACCACAACAAGACTGCCTAACACAAGGCAGATGATTAGTATTTCTCCTTGTACGGGTTTTAACATTCTTTGCCAAAGGATGTGTTTCATTTGTTGCCTAGGTCGTTTGTCCATATTTAATTTAATCGGCTATAAACCAACGAGTCAATCAAAAAACCACTAACAACCAAGGCTATTAATGTACTCATAGGTTAATGACAGCCCTGGATGGTTTCGAGCAGCATTTATAAAGCTCTTAATTGCAAGCAATCTGCGCATGAGGCAAAAAGTTGGATCCAACATTGGAAAATACTGGATACTTTTATTTACTGATCAGTAAACACAACAACTTGTGATGCGTGGATGTAAGATGATTATTCATTGTGTTTTATAAATCGGTGTAATCATCGAAAAGGATCATAAGCTCATGTGTTTATGTAACAAAAGTGTCACAAAATAAATCTTGAACTAACAATAACCTAAATCTATAAATTTGTAGATAGTACTTGGATGTTCTGATAAAGCGAACGAACCATGGAGCAAAACATTTTGATTATGGATGAGAGTAGATGATTAAACAGAGTATTGGGTTTAAAGGCGCTTTGCTTGGGGCAATGGTGGGCCTCTTAACTGCGGCACTTGTCGCCAGTGCTTGGTATGGCTATCGACAAACTCAGAGCATTGTCTCGGGTAAGGTTGAGCAATATTTTTCAGACTACGCTCGCCAGCAAGCTCTCGCGGCGGAAAGCTATTTTGGGCAGAAGACAAGCAGTATTAGTAAAGTAGCCGCACATTACAAGACAAAACCTTTCCCAACAAACTATGTTGAGCAAACAAAAGTTCTTGCCAATGCAATGGACATTGGAAGTGTCGTCATTTCTCTTGACAATGGAGACGCTTACTGGAATCAAACCGCAGATACTTGGCCTGATCATAAGTATAAAGGTGATGTAACAACACGAGAATGGTACCAACTTGCACAGCAAAAAAATGGTGTAGCAGTAACCAAGCCATATGTCGCATCAGATGGAGTAATATGGATTAGTTTCGTCGAAAAAACTTTTGATGGCAGCGTTTCATCCGATTTAACACTTGAGTTTCTCAATGAAATAGTAAATCAAGTTACGGACATACCTGGCGCTGTCGCGATCATGATGGACAGTGAAACAACTATACTAGCATCATCTTCCCCTGCGATAAAAAATGGTGAGAAAGCGATTGATTTAGAGGGATTTGAAGAGACTGCTCGAAAGTCAGTGTCTATGAAGTCTGGTGTACAGTCTTACGAGCTCAATGGTAGCAAAAAACTGTTTTTTTCTCAGTCTTTTCAAGTTGCTGACAAAACATGGTATCTGGGGATAGGGGTTGATGAAGACGTGGCTTATTCACAATTAAAGCAACTGGAGTTTGATCTAACACTCGGTGTGATACTTAGTATAGTGCTCTCTCTTCTTGTTTTGTTCCTAGTCTTCCGACGCGTTTATGAACCGGTGTTAGCACTTCGTGATGTTGTTGAAGGTTTAGCTGAAGGGAATGGTGATCTGACGAAACGTCTACCAGTGCGATCTCGGGACGACTTGGGACGTGTAGCCGAAGGGGTTAATGGCTTTATTAGTCAGTTGCAAACAATGATTTTAGAGGTAAAACAACTTTCTAACGAGTTGGAATCTCGAATAGAGTCCCTTTCGAGGCAGTCCATACAAAGCTCTAAGAGACTCTGCGATCATGCGTCAGAGACGGAGCAAATAGCGGCTGCAATAGACGAGATGAATGCCACCGCAGAGACCGTAGCACAAAGTGCAGCCAAGACAGCTCAGTTAACTCAAAAGGCTGAAGAGTTAGGTTCAGAATCTCAGCTAACTATAGAGAAATCAAAGCAAGCGATAGCATCCTTGAAGCATGAAGTGAGTGTTGCTGACGAGCGAGTTGTGACAATGAACAAACAGTCTCAAGGCATTTCCTCAATCCTGACTGTTATCGGTGAAATTGCAGAGCAGACTAACTTACTCGCTTTGAATGCCGCAATAGAGGCCGCCAGGGCGGGGGAGCAAGGTCGAGGGTTTGCTGTGGTTGCGGATGAGGTCAGGAGTTTGGCAGGGCGAACTAAATCGAGCACTGAAGAGATCGAAGTTGCCCTTAAACATCTACTTTCGAGTAGTCAGTCGATGGTTACAGCGATGAATGAAACACGGTCGTGTTGTGATCAGACAGAAGTGAGTGCGCAGGCTTTAGAGGTAAGTGTTTCAAATGTGTCAGAGTTGGTCACTGATATTAATGATGCCAGTATGCAGATTGCTACATCCGCAGAAGAGCAAAGCAGTGTTACTCAGGAGATCGGACGTAACATCTCCCAAATCAACGAGATCGTGGGTGAGTTGAAAAAGTCAGGTACCGAGATGAGTGATGAAACACACCATTTAGTTGACGCGAACCGACGCTTAAACGTGTTAATGGAGCGCTTTAAAGTCGAGCAGTAAGTATGAATCGGTTTGTCTAGGTAGTCATTTGGTTAGGGCCTAGTTTTGCTTGATGGCACGCTCAACAGAAGCGCTGTTGGATGCAAAAGTGACATTGGAAAGGAGTCCTGACTTATGACGAACGGTTTTTTTTATGATGCAAAAGTATTCAAACCGCTAATCGCAGGGCTTCTTGCTGTTTGTTGGTTTATTGGCGTGATGTTGTTGTACGGTACCTAGAAGGAAGGCGTTAGGCTTGAAGTAAAGCGATCGCTGAACGAGAGAGTTGAACTTGTTGAACAGTACCTTGAGGTCACGATACATCTGGTAGAACTGATGCGCAAGCAGATGGAAATGAATATTCATCTGTCATACGCTCAAAGACTTATTCATCCTTATTACGGCAATGCCAAAGACCACGTGGAGTACGGTGTGTGGTATTTGGAAAAAGGCTCAAAGAGGGCGCCTTTGCAATCAACTAGCGATGCCAATCCTGTAGCCATCACGTCAGGCTTCGGCTCCATTGGAGAGCACTCGGAGCAACTCAAACACGAGCTGCATGCCGCTTTGTCTTTAGTGGTTGATGTTGCAACTGCTAGGGAAGACTTGGAATATATTTGGGCATACTATACCTCTTCACAAAAATTTATACACATCTCACCATTTGTTTCGTTAGACACTTTTCATTTCACCGATGACTTGTTACAAAAACCATTTTGGCTTGCCGCCGTTCCGCAAAATAATCCTGACAAAGAAACAGTCATATCGGAGCTATATGAAGATGCTGCTGGTCAAGGCTTGATGATCTCCATTTCTTCGCCAGTATACGAGAACAACACATTTCGAGGCGTGGTCTCTCTCGACATCGGGCTAAACCGACTTAATGAAACACTAGGTCTGGGCAATGTACCAGGAGAAAGCGTGTTGGTAGACGAGCACGGGCAATATTTGGCAAAAACGTCCCCTTTTATATTAGGAGAGAAGGTGTTTGACTGGAGCACTGGGTTTGGTGTCGATGCCTATTACGAAGAAAAAGACCATGTCAGATATACGATTCCAATTGTACCTGGGGAGGTCTATTTAGTACATCGGATGTCGCGCTGCTGGGACAATATCATGATGGTAGTGAGACAAATGGCACTTTACATGAGTCTATACAGCTTTTCACTGCTCGTTATTTATTTGCTGGTTTCCTTGAAAATTACGGTAAATCAACTGAAAGAACTGGCTGAAAAAGACTCTTTAACTAGTCTATTAAACAGAAGAACAATTGAGAAGCTGAGTCAGAATTTAATGAAAACACAAAGTACGTTGGTTTCATGTCTTATGATCGATATTGACCATTTCAAGCGTGTCAATGATATCTATGGTCATTATGTGGGAGATAGAGTGATCAAAAGTGTCGCTGATGCTCTATCGAGCAACTGCCAAGATGGTGAACTTATCGGTCGAATCGGAGGAGAAGAGTTTCTTATTGTCTTGCCTTATGCTGACGTGCAACGCGCCAGGAACCTGGCAGAGCAAATCCGACACAAAGTCAGCACTAAGCGCATTGGGGAGCAAGGTATCGAAGTCACTCTATCGATTGGGTGTGCACAAAGACTGAACGGTGAGGACTATGATACATTTATCCGTCGTTCAGATAAGGCTCTTTATCAGGCTAAAAGGCAAGGCCGAAACAGGGTAGTGACGGCCTTTCAAAGTTAGCTACAGGTAAACGTTGGTAAGCGATCGATACTCAGAGATTGTGTTTCTCAATAAAGGGTTGTCTAGCTTGTTCACAAATAACTCTTCTTCGATCGAGTTGATCTCTCGGTTTATTATGTTAACAAGATCTACTACAACCTCATTTTGATGTCCTAGATGAACGAGGTTTGTCCTTAGCTTTCTTAAGCTTATACGTAAAACGAGATCATGTTTATGCAATGGGTAGTTTGATTCCATGCATTCGTTGATATCAAAGAAGCAAGACTCGCACACCTCGTTGTCTATCTTGGCCAAGTCTGCTGAAATAGATTTGGCATTAAAAGCCTCTGTGCAAAGTTTGCACGACTTAATGTGTTGTGTTTTTTGAACATCCATAACCATGTAGTAATGTACTTTCCTAGTAAAAAATAACAAATATGTAGCGGTGTACTACGTCTTTAGCGCATTCGTAAGATGGCACATTGTTAGAGAGAGAAGCGTTTTGTTTGTGCCAGCAAACCCTCAGCAGCGCGAGCCACCTCTTGACTCGCAGCGGAAAGCTCTTGAGCGCTTACTGAGGTTTCGGTAGAAACCGCACTAATGTGACTAATTCGGCGGTTAATATCATCACTAACGTGTGCTTGCTCTTCGGCCGCTGTTGAGATTTGAGACATCATCTCATCAATTCGTTCAACGGCTTCATTGATGGCTTTGAAGGCACTAACCGTTTCTTGCGACAGCCGATTTGCAGTTTCCGCTTGTGAAACACTTGTATTCATGTTGTCCGATGATTCTTGGGTTGCTTGTTTAACCGAAGTAATGATTTTTTGAATGTCAGTTGTTGATTGCTGAGTTTTAGACGCTAATTGTCTAACTTCGTCGGCAACAACGGCAAAGCCTCGACCATTTTCACCGGCACGTGCGGCTTCAATTGCGGCATTCAGTGCTAGCAAATTGGTTTGTTCAGCGATTGTTTGTATCACACTGAGTACTTGATCAATGTGCTGAGTTTCATCCAACAAGTTCTTCATGTTTGAAGAAGTTTTTGTCATTTCACTCATCAGTCCTTTGTTCGCGAGAACACTTTTTTCAAGCAGTGTTACACCATCAAGGCTCTTCTGATGTGCTTCCTTTGTAATCAAAGCGACAGATTCGGTGTTAGACGCCACCTCAGCGACGGTGCTAGACATTTGATTCACGGCAGCCGCGATCATTTCTGTATCAGCTTGTTGATTGGTGACCGCCGTAGTTGTTTGTTCAGAAGCTACAGAGGCTTGTTCTGCTGTTGAAGCCAACTCTTGGCTAGACTGTGTGATATGACCAATAAGTGATGATAAGTTGGTCGACATTGACTGCAAGGATGCATAAACGCTTCCTTCATGTCCCCTATGTTTGAACTGGTAAGAGAGGTCTCCCGATGCAATTCGGTTAGCCAACTCCATCATATCTCTTGGCTCGCCACCTAAGGGTTTGAAAATTAGCCTGGATATAAATAACGCCAACGCCACGGTGATAAGTAGAGTGAAGAACACACCAATGACCAACCAGTAATTTATTTTATCAATGGCACGGAACGCTTCGGCAACATCAATCTCTGCTATAACAGCCCAGCGAGTGTCACCTACTTGTATGGGGGAATAAGACGAAAGGACTTGATTGCCGTTGTAGTCGGTTATTTGTTCGGTTCCTACTCCACCGTTTAATGCAGATTGAGAAGCTTTTGTTTGAACGCCATTTTGATCAACGTTGCCTGCAAATGAAGCAGAAACAGAATGACCTGAAGGGTCTAAAAACGAGTCGGAACGCATTTTGAAATCTTCTCCGACTAGATAAGTCTCTCCTGTCTCGCCCATTCCTTCACGCAATTGCATCATTGTATTGATGGAATCTAATGACAGTTGCAGTGCAACAAAGATGATCGGCTCCTTGTTGCTGTCTAGTACCGGGGTTGCAATAAACGAAGCAGGTGCATCAAAGGATGGAGCATAAGGTTCGAAGTCCACGATCTCAAACTGCAATGTTCTGGATACTTTCTGTATAAGTTTGCCTAGGTTTGAGCTTGAGTATCGACCAAATAAAATATTGGTCTGGTAGTCAGACTCTTTTGCTACCGTATAGAAAATATCGCCCTCAGGGTGGATTAGAAACAAATCGTAATAACCATACTCTTTGAGATAATGGTCGTAATATGACTCATTTTGACTCATTGTCGGGACTAAGGCTGCATCGACAGGCATTTCGGTTACTAAGGTCCAATTGACTGAATGTGAAACAGGGACAACCTCCGCAAGGATCACTGATAAACTTCCTTGTTGATTGCGGACTATTGTTGGTTGTCCGACTTTGCTTAAGCTGAGCAGATCGTAGGAAACTTGGTAGTTTGGAGACTCTAGCAAAGATGTGAATGGAGTATCAGAACGAAGTCTAGAATCATGTCCAACGAGGTAGCTGTGTGTGCTCGTTTCAGACATAGTGTCTCTAGACATTATCTGGTTGACTCGGCTCAAGGGTAACTGAAGAGCGACATATCCTAGAACCCTTTGCTCTGAGTCAACTACTTTTCTGAGCATGAAAGCCGCATACAGCCCTGTGGGTTGGTGTTGCTCTAAATCGCTGAAAACATTGCCGTCGGTGTGTTGGACTTGCTTGAAAGCTTTTTGGAGGGCGGTGTCCTTCATGTTGTCACTTAGAATACTCAAACCTAAATCTTTGTCTTGCAAGGCTGAGTAAATTATTTCGCCATTAGGCGATATGAGGTATGCGTCATACCAATCAAAAGCTTCTTTGAATGAGTTTACATGGGGACCAAAAATATCTCTATGAATTCTCCAACGAGCATTATTTTCAGTCTCCTGAGCTGGTGAGAAACTGCCATTGAACGCCTTCAAGGCTTCTAATGTGTCGTAGCTTTTTGAGAAAAGTGTGAGTTCACGTTCTATTTGTTGAAAGAGCGATCTTAATGATTTTGCCTTTATTGTCGCCACTTGTGTCAATTGCGCTTGAGACTGTTGGTAGTAGGCATTGATTGCATTGGATAGTACGGTAAGGTCAGCTTCCCTTTCTTCAAAGTAGGTTTCGACCTGCTTAGATTTAATAGAACGAGTTGCATTCAGCTGGCTATAGGCGCTGTCCTCAAGAGCTGACTTTGTCAAAGATGTGAGCAATAATGACATTGAGACCAAAGGGACGATACCAATCAGTAACAATGAGCCTTTAATTAGTTGGGAAAGGGGGATTTTTTTTTTGAAGTGTTAATGCCATCTTAAACCTAGCCTTGTAAACGTTTACACATTGTTTTGAAATTGTTTAACATCTTGTAAGCGTTTCATGTTTTTTATTGTGAACAGTATAAAGAGATGAACAGAATTGGTTTTTATATAAGTATTATCAATGATAATTATATAAAATATACAAAAAAGTTGTGACTAATTTCACATTTCATTTGTGTGTAACAATTAAGTAGTAAATCCTAGAATAATTAATCGACTCTGATGTGGTCGAGCTATCTACTCTTTCAAAATACACAGACTAGGTATTGTTGACGAGCGTTACTGTTTTCGGGCGGGAAAATTCGTGACGCACTTTTTTGAACCGCCTTGGAAGCTAAAGTTGAACAGGATTAGTCTTGACTGTGTTTATCAAAAAAATGAAACAACTGCATAACCATCTCTGACAGACAGCTCTATGACGTCTTCGTTCTAAACTTGCTTTTCTGAGGATATTAACCTAGTCACCAAGCTTGCCTTTCACCCCAGCCACATTTCGCTATTGAGCTATTTGATTAGTGAAAAGCTCATGTGAAGCCATAATGAACAATCTAAATGTGACCAAATGCAAACATTATGAATGTGCATTAGTAAATATGGCTTCACTAATTATGGATGATTATTGACCTAGAAAGGTTTTAGTCTCGCTTTCTTGTTAACTCGATGAATATCAATTCACTATTTAATCCATGATGAGTGAGTGAGGACTGATTGAAATTAAGAAAAAAAGGAGTATGTTCCATATTAACCCCATACAACACGCGGAGTAAAAATAGTATGAGTCTGATAGTCCAGATTACATTTGACTATAAACATGCTTTGCGTTGCGTATTTTCTACTATTACCGCTTGCACTTTTATCGGTTTCTACAAACTCAGTCGCCATGCTTTAAGTGAATGGTGCAACGAGTAACACTCTTTTTCGTTTTCAAAGTCTTTTCGACGTACTCAATGTCACTTTATCGAGCTTTCTAGTTCGTGTGATTCTTCGTGTATTGGCCTCCTGTAATCAGTTGATATAACTGATGTTGGCTGTGTGTGCGTCGTGTTTTTAATCGCTCTAATGATCTTAGGGTGATTTAGATTTTAGTAACGATATAGGAGTTATATCCTTATGATTCGTCTAATCACGAATGCAAGTCTCTACACGCCTGAGTATGTAGGCATTAAACACATATTGATCGCCGGCAATCAAATTGAGGCAATCTATGACCAAGATCACTGTCTTCAAACCCCAGCATTTGTTGAAGTCTTCGACGCAAAGGGAAAGTGCATTGTTCCAGGTTTTGTTGATGGCTTAGTTCATTACTGTGGTGGTGGTGGGGAAGGTGGATTTAAAAATAGAACACCAGAGCTCTTCGCACATGAGGCTAAGGAGTGCGGTGTAACCACGCTTGTAGGCGCTCTAGGTACCGACTCGCTCACGCGGACCGTTTCCAACTTGTTAGGAAAAGCCCGCGAATTGCAAGAGCATGGGCTCTCAGCATACTTTTATTCTGGTTCATATCATATCCCACTAAAAACGCTGACCACATCAGTAGAAAGCGATTTGCTTTATATCCCAGAAATTATCGGTGTTGGTGAAGTGGCATTGGCCGATCATAGAGCATCGGTAATCACCTTTAACGACTTGCTAGATATCGCCCGAAAAACGAAAACCGCCGCGTCACTAGCAGGGAAGAAAGGTGTGGTCTTCTGTCATATGGGGGATAGCCCTGAACAACTGTCTTTGATACGAAATGTTGTAGAACAATCCGACATCTCACATGAACACTTCATCCCCACTCATTGTAATCGGAACCCCCACCTTTTCGAAGACGCTATACGCTACGGCCAAGAAGGCGGGTATATCGATTTTACAACCAGCACTAATGAGGGACTTATTCAGGATGGTGAAGTCATAAGTGCAAAGGCCATAAAGCTTGCAATGGAGGCTGGCGTTGATCCATCACTTATCACTTTGAGCTCTGACGCGAACGCGAGCCTTCCTAGGTTTGATGAGAATGGGCATACCATCGGTGTTGATGTTGGTCGTATTTCCAGCCTTTTCGAATCAGTGAAACAAGCGCATTTCGAGTTTGATGTGTCTTTCGATAAAGCACTGGCTTGTATCACCAAAAACCCGGCTAAAGCACTAGGGTTGGTCCAAAAAGGTCATATTCGCGTTGGGGCTGATGCCGATATGGTTATGCTCGCGAGCGACACTCTAGACATAGAAGCAGTTTGGGCTCTGGGTCATAAAGTCTACACCCGCTAAAGATCAAATTATGTATATAAAGAGGTTGAGTTATGGAAACAAAAATAATGGATAGCTCGTCTAGAAAGACGTTCAAGATGCCGACGGTATACACCATATTATTTGCCATTATCGCAATGATAGCGGCTTTAACATGGGTCATTCCAGCAGGGAAATACGATTATAAAACTGCCGATACACAACAGCTTGTCACGGCACAAGAAGCATTAAGTTATGGAGGAGGAGAGCGACTCCTTCCTATTCCTGGCACATACACCGAGTTAGAGTCATCACCTCAAGGTGCCATTGATGTTCTTATGGCGCCAATCAAAGGCTTCCATAAGGCAGCGGATGTTGCATTGTTTGTTCTGGTCATCGGTGGTTTTTTGGCTGTCACAATGAAAACAGGCGCAATGGACGCTGGGGTCTCTGCCGTCGTCAATCAGTTTGAGGGGCGAGAGCAACTGCTCATCCCCATATTGATGTTTCTTTTTGCGATTGGGGGCTCAACATATGGTATGGCTGAGGAAACCGTTGCATTTTGGGCATTGATTTTACCCGTTATGGCAGCGGCAGGTTATGACCGTATGGTTACAGCTGGCGTTATATTACTGGGATCGGGAGTCGGGGTGCTGGCCTCTACTGTGAACCCATTTGCGACCGGTATTGCCTCTCGATTTACAGGGCTCCAAATTGGGGACGGGATCATTCTAAGACTTATCATGCTTGCGATCTTCTTTGTCGTTGCAGTTGTATTCGTCATGCGCTATGCCGCTCGCTCAAAAGCAGATCCCGAAAAGTCAGCACTGAATGGTGTTGAGTTTGATGATGACCTAACCAATGAAGTCCAAGCGTTAGAGTTTACCCCGGCTAGAAAAATGACTATGGCCGTCTTTTTCGGCACATTCATGGTGATGGTATACGGTGTTGTGCCCTGGGAAGATATGGGCATCAATGCTATGCCGACGCTTTGGTGGTGGTTCGATGAGCTGTCAACCCTGTTTTTCTCCGCAGCGATCTTAGTGGCATTGATTAATCGTATGCCTGAGAGTGATTTTATAAAGACTTTCCTTGATGGCGCTAGAGATTTAATTGGGGTTGCATTGGTCGTTGCAGTCGCGCGTGGCATCTATGTTGTCATGGGTGATGGTGCGATTATTGATACCATTTTGCATTGGGCAGAAGGGCTTGTTAGTGGTCTACCGTCCGGCGTATTTGTTGTTGTGACTTATTATGTCCATATTGTCCTCAGCTTTTTCATCCCTTCTACCTCAGGGCTTGCAACCGTTTCAATGCCACTAATGGGGCCGCTTGCTGATTTCTCAAACGTGGGGCGTGATTTGGTGATTACTGCATATCAATCTGCTACGGGGTGGATAAATATGTTCGCACCAACATCGAGTCATCTTATTGCTGGTTTAGCGTTAGCAAGAATCCCTTATGGACGTTTCTTTAAGTGGGTAATGCCATTTATTGGGACGGTATTCGTCATTACTAGCATCATTCTGTTTATTTCTGGGTCAATGTCATAGCCCATTGGCAGTCATTGTTGAGTTGGCGATGGCTGCCTTTTTTCTTCCTCATCTCATGAAAAGGAACTTTCAATGAAACAACATGTAATCACTTTGGCTCTCGCTTCGATATTAGCACTCCCTGTCACTGCGGAAGAACAGCAGGGGACGCTAGTTATCGCTGGAGGAGCGCTATCTTCAGCGACAATGGACGTTTATGAAGCATTTGTGAACTCGGTCGATAACGACCAGGTGAGAATCGGTGTTGTGCCCGCAGCGACAGGCTCAATAAACAAAAAATTTCTTAAGCTACAAGAAATCTTTTCTCAATTTGGTGTCAGTAATAATGATGTCGTACTGCTACCGCTTGCGGTAAAAGATGACAAGAAAACAAAAGATACAGATGAATCCACATGGCTAACCAATGGCAACGATACACAGTTGGCAGATGACGTTAAGAAATTGAACGCTATATGGTTTGTCGGAGGTGATCAAACCTTAATCACTCAAGTGCTACTCAATAAAGATGGATCGGATACGAAAGTCCTTGGCTCAATTCGAGAAGTGTTCCATAACGGAGGCGTTATAGGGGGAACCAGTGCGGGTGCAGCGATTATGTCAAAAACAATGATCGCTGGCGGAAACAGCACAGGTGCGTTATTCCAAGGCTCTAAGCGGGACTATACGAGCATGGATGAGCAAGAATATGGACCTGTCGTCACTCGAAGAGGTGCTAACTTTTTTACTTACGGAACTATCGACCAGCACTTTGACCGGAAAGCTCGCTTAGGCCGCTTGATAGTCTCGTTACTGGAAAAAGCGGATAGTCAGCCAGGTTATGGAATAGACGAAGGTACAGCGATGGTTGTAAAAAATGACATTGCAACGGTTGTTGGACGAGGTGGGGTTACAGTCATCAATGTCAGTTCGGCGAAACACACAAAAAAACAGTATCCACTCAGAGCGTCAAATGTTCGTTTAAGCTATTTACAGCCTGGCGATGAGTACAATCTATCTTCACATACTTATATCCCTCGGCCCAAGAGTTACAAAACCGTTGGTCATGAGTATTTTGATGTACCCGATGCGTCAGTCAGCGGCATCATGAGTTCGAATCGGAACTTAGACGAGTTCATTGGATTTAACATATTGGACAATAAAAGCGCAACACAAGCAGTATCTTGGGTTCTAGATGGAGAGAATCAAGGAATTAAACTTACCTTCAGTCAGGATGAACAATCTGAAGGGTATTGGAGTCAAGACATCACAGCAGACGTCTACAGTTTTGAAAACGTTAAACTGAATATTGACCCGATTTCTGTTCAGTTCAATGACTAATCCACTTTTTGAAGTTGGCCCGTTTCTCGGGAAGGGGCCAGCTTGTTCTCACTGTCTGCGAGTAATTCAAGGAACTCCTTGCCATCCATTAGCTAAACGGCGCATAGCGGCGAACTCGCTACTACTTTGCTGACTGCTATGATGCATCTTATGTCCTTAAGTCGGCAAGTTTTGTGCTGACTTGTTTTTGCCCCATTGTGAGCTACGTGAACCATCTGCTTGACCTAATTTTTGTAATGAGTGAAAGTTGCTGGAAATACCTGTTATTGTCTTTTGCTAACTTGTTGTTGACATGAAAACTAGTTTAAGTATTCGCACTTACACAAAGCGCTTTAGTCGCCATGTTCACGATAGCTATCATCAACTGGTACTGCCTATTCAAGGTAATATTCATATTGATATGGATGGTTTCTTGGGTAAGGTGAGTATCGGTGAATGCGTGGTGATCCCAAAAGGTGTAGCACATGGATTTAATGCTGATGAAGCAGCACGATTCATTGTAGCTGATCTTGATGAACTGCCTTCTCATTTGATCAGTGAGGAACTAGCTGTTTTTTCGACCTCCCCCCCTCTGTTGAGCTTTATTCACTTTGTTGAAAAGCAACTTGAACATCAGGTGGATAGTGCAATTGAAGCATCTATGGTAAGTATCTTCACCTTATTGCTGGGACAGCAAGAGTTGTCTCGAACTAACGATCCACGGATTCAAGCAGTGCAGGTGATGATCAGTGAACGGTTAGCCGAGCCTCTTACCATTCAGTCGCTTGCTAAGATTGCGTATCTTAGTCCAACTCAGTTCAAGAAGCTCTTCAAAGAAAACATAGGGATGAGTGTACTCAAATACATCACTGAGCAACGTATGGAGAAGGCTAAGGCACTGCTAACCCATACTGACTTACCTGTGCAGTGGGTAGCTGAGCGAGTAGGATACAGCGACCTTTCAGCTTTTAGCCGACGCTTTTCCGCCCACTATGGAATGTCTCCAAGGGAGTTCTCACGCTCTTGAGTTCGTCTATTTAAGCAACTATTGCGTCCTTTTAGCAAAAACATGATGTGATTAATCACCTAAAATCTCTGTCTCGTTATGAGTTTTTCGGTAGATTTATTTATGTTGTACAGTCGCTATACTTCCTATCAGCTTGGCATTTTCTCGATACTGTTTGCCTCAGTCTTATGGGGTACTACAGGTACAGTTGCTAGTTTAGCGCCAGATATTAGCTCTCTAGCAATAGGCGCTTTTTCAATGGGTGTTGGTGGGCTTTTTCAAGCCGCACTATCTCGCAAACAATTGCTAAATGATTTCAAAAAGATTCTTATTCACAAGAGAAAATTAGCGATTAGCGCAATCGCTTTGGCTGCCTATCCATTAGCATTTTATTCCTCGATGAGGCTGGCTGGAGTCGCAATTGGTACCGTGATTTCTATTGCCACAACACCGTTTTTTGCGGTCATACTTGAGTGTCTATTTAGCAAAGGTAAAAAAATCACGAAAAAATGGTTGCTAAGCTTCTCTGTCGGAATTGCAGGCATCATGTTGTTGGTTTTCTCTGAGTCACCTGCAACCCATACAGTTGATAACTTGAGACTGATTGGCATCTTGTTGGGTTTTATTGCGGGTTTGTGTTATGCCGTCTATTCGTGGGTTGCTAAGACACTGATTGAACAGGGTGTCCAATCCCAATCGGCTTTAGGCAGTATTTTTGGTTTTGGTTCGTTAATTTTGCTCCCAACACTTTTGGTTACTGGAGATAATCTTTTTGCATCAACAACCAATATTCTGGTAGTTGGCTATATGGCGTTGATTCCAATGGGGTTGGGTTATATTGCTTATGGATTTGGCCTAAGGTTTGTAACCGCCAGTAGTGCAAGTTTGATTACACTTTTTGAACCTGTTGTAGCAGCAGCTTTGGCAGTGGTGGTGGTTGGCGAGTCGATACCAATGCTTGGATGGAGTGGCATCGGTTTAATCCTAATTTGTTTGTTGATTCAAGTGAAAGGTAGATAGCCACCTACGAACCAACAGGTATAGATATTATCGTGTCTAGTTGTTTCCTATGTTAAGCAACTAGACTGACTGCTAACAAAGCTGTTCGATTATGATATATAAAGTCACACTAGGAAATGGCCCCCTCCAAGCGATTTTCCAATACCTATAATTATTCGTATATTACTAAATTAGCAACCTCGGTAACTCATTTATGTCCAGAAGTGTGCCAGCACCGTTCACGGCAAACACACATTTGCCGCTAAATGTGTTTAGATAAGTGCAAACCTTCATAAGTACAATTTGTCCAATAGGCTGTTGGACAAACTTTAGTACCCAATTTTGCAATAGTTGCCTGAGCAACGATCAAGCTCAGTTGTTGTAGAATCTGCAACAACTCATGTCTTCCCCTAAGTTGATTCCTTGTCTTCGTTCTAACGGCAGTCTAGCTGACTTTGCTATATTATCTAAACAGCCTAACAGGTTGTGTGCGAAAGTAGACCAGCAAAGAGCCGGTTGAGGATACTAAATATAAGTAGTGAATGAGGACATGATGACTAGTACACTTGTAATATTGGCAATCTTAGTCGTTGGCGTTGCAATAGGCATTTTAACGCTGAATGCACCGCGCCTTTCAGGTTGGGCGCACAGAAAAATTCGCGAGCGGGAACGGTCTATTTAATATCAATACATCTCAAGCTTTAGTCACTGTCACCACCTTAGCACGGTGAGCGCGGTAACCACCCTTATGTTAGACATTTCATAATGAGTCATTGTTTGGCATTAAAACTCACGATGTGCAAAAGATTCGCACTGTATGCGGGGTAAATTTCAACGATTCTATTCACATCTGCGCATTTATATTCATTGGTCAATATTCACATGCTAACTAAGAATCAGAAGTGTTAGGATCCGTCCTTGATGTCATGCTTTTAGAAGAGGGTGTTCTTTTTGCACAACAATAAAGCCAAAGTCTTGTCTCACTAATTGCAAAGAGTGGATTGACTCATATTTTTCATGGACACCAATTGTTCGCGTTAATTTTGCACTTTGGACACCGCTTTGGTTACCAAAAAAATTTTATTTGGACACCAGATGGTCACCGCGTGATTTTTGCGTGTTTGGTGAATTTGCGATGGTGAATAAACCTGAATGAAAATGCACTTAACAATAACGGAGTAGGGTGAAGGTCTAGGATTTAATGAATACCAAAGTTAGGCTGCTAGAAACAACAAAGCCCGCAAGTTAGCGGGCTTTGTGCTTGTTCTATAAGAACGAATATGGTGGATCCGGGCGAACTCGAATCGCCGACCCCCGCCATGTCAAGGCGGTACTCTAACCAACTGAGCTACGGATCCAGATTGTACTCTTTTTGCATTTGTATGCAGTAAGGAGTGGTGGGTCCGGGCGAACTCGAATCGCCGACCCCTACCATGTCAAGGTAGTACTCTAACCAACTGAGCTACGGACCCATTCCTTAAGAACGAGATGGATGTTACCGAGACTTATTCGTTCGTGCAAGCCCATTTTTATCGATTTGAACTCGTTTGCTCTTTATCTAAGCGAATTGTTGCTGTTTTATTCACGCTAGAATAAAAAACGTGCATTAAATCACATAGATATCTCTCACTATTTTTAGCGACCACGGCCATCAAACATCACGATGATGGTTTTGGTGATAATGCTTAAATCCATGCTCAGCCACGAACGTAACGAACAGAGCGATAATGCATAGCTGTGGTCAAAGCCTACTTTACGGCGCACATCATCAATACAGGTATCGTACCCTTGGTTGACTTGAGCAAGGCCGGTAATCCCTGGCATCACACCATAGGTACGATCAGCAAAGTAAGGAATCGCCGTTTCAAGTTTGTGGTAAAAGCTTGGGCGCTCTGGTCGCGGACCAATCAACGACATGTCTCCCTTTACCACGTTGAACAGTTGCGGGATTTCATCAAGGCGAGTCTTACGCAAGAATCTGCCCACCGGTGTTATACGCGGGTCGTTCTCTGTGGCCCAAACCGCGCCAGTACGCTGCTCTGCATCTTGGTACATGGTGCGAAACTTAATGATCTCGAAAAACATCATTTTGTCCGGAGTCGATTTACCGACTCTTAACTGTTTGTAAAACACAGGGCCAGGCGAGGATACCTTAATCGCTAGGGCAATAAACGGCATGAGTGGGCTAAAAAGCAGTAGAGCGAATAATGCGCCAAACAAGTCGAATAAACGTTTAGCAAGCCAGATTGAGTAGTGTGTTGATACGTTGCTCATAATCGTTCCTTATTGGTCTACACGAGACCATTTTCCTGATTCCAGTCCAAGTAAATAACGAAGTCCGCCGATCAAATTGGCCCAATGTCCGGCGACAATGTAATGCACTAAAGTGCAAATCTTGTGGCGAAAGACGCTTGGGAAGTGATGGCGTAATAGTGCAAGTGCATAGATAGCCAGTTGGCTTATCAGAGCCAGTGTGAATAGTGGGTAGTTAGCTAGCAGGGCAGAGGTAAACAAGCATACCAGCAGCAAATAAGGGGTCAGTAAGCGTAGCCCTTTACCCGAAAAGAAAGCAAAGGCGACGCCGCGGTACTTGGGTAAAAACATATCAAACAGCAAAATGGCTTGCTGCATGTTGCCCGCAGAAATGCGCAATCTACGCTGATAATCGCTGGCAGTGTTGGTTGCCTCCATCTCTAACGCCATAATCCGAGGTTCGTGGGTGGCTAGGTAGCCTCGGCGAACGATTTGCATCGGAATAATGAAGTCATCATTGATGGTGTTGCTGTCCATCGGCTCGAACAATGCGGTGCGGAACAAGTAGAAAGCCCCGTGCGCGCCTAAGGTTGAGCCGAGTTTGGATTCATTCATTTTGACCTGGCTTTGATACTGCCAGTAGCGATTCTCTCCCTCATTATTCGTCGCAAACAGTTGATAATGGCCATTGACGACACCGACTTTAGGGTTGTGAAAATGTTGATTGGCAAGCCACAAAGCGTCGACAGATATCAAGGCCGACACATCACTGAGAGCGGCGATGTCGGTATCTATGCTAGCAATATGCTGGTTCAAGATGGCGACTTTGCCTTGATTGCATTCAAACGCAAGAATCTCAAAGTGAGTGTCGCTACAGATCGCTTCTTGAATCGTTTGTTCGGCAATCTCAACGGTTTTGTCAGTGCATCCGTCGCAAACAATAATGACTTTGAACTTGTCTCGCGGGTAGTCTAAGCACGCTAAGTTGCGTATCTTTTCCGCTATCCATAGCTGCTCGTTATACGCTGGAACCAATATAGTCACCGACAGACACTGCTTATCCTGATTGTCTGGTTTGTAGCCGCGAGCAACCGACTCAACTGATTGGTTGGGCGTTTTTTTTGAATACCAAGCCAGCAGCATGGGATAAGCGACATGGTGATAACAAACCAAGAATGCGCTTAGTACAAACGTCGTGATTAGAATAACCTCAGTCATGCGTGTTTCTCCGTCGTCAATGACTCATAAGCTTGGATCATGGTGCGAATATCATTGTGTTGCAGGACGAATTGGCGTGGTGACACGGTTTGCTCGGCGCTAAGCTTGTCGCTGATCATCGCAGCCAATCCGCTTGGGTTGTCGGCTTCGACCACTGAACCGGTGCAAGGGCAGATGGTTTCTTCGCTGGCGCCGACTTGAGTAGCAACAGTGACAGTGTCACACGCTTGAGCTTCTAAAGTCGAAAGCGGGAAACCTTCACTGCGCGACGGTAGACAGAACAGGTCGAGTGATTGATAAAAACGCACCATTTCAGTCACCAGCCCTAAAAAGGTGACTCGATGTTGGATATTGAGCTCACATGCCAGTGCCTCCAATGCTGCGCGCTGAGAGCCCGTACCCGCCAAAGCCAAATGCACATCTTCCGGTAGCAGGGCTAAAGCGCGAAGCAGAACATCGTGGCCTTTGACATGCTCAAGTCGGCCCGCGCAGCCAATCAGCGTCACCTCGGTTGCAAGACCCAAGGTTTGTCGAGCAAGCAACTTGGAGCCAGGCTTGAATTTCTCACAATCGACACCGTTTTTGATCACAGTGACAGGGTGAGAGAAATGCTGATGAATCTGCTGTCGAACCAGTTCTGCATCGGCAACCCATTTGGGGCGAGCGATATGAACAGCAAGAGATTGAATGTGGCGATGACTTGGGTTGCCAAAGTGCCATGCATCATGCTCAGTATGAATACAGGTCTTGACCTGAGCTAACCGAGCCGCACAGCCAGCATATAAAATCGGGCCAATGTGGTGGGTGTGAACCACATCAGGTTTGAGAACGCGAAACAGGCGATAAAGCTGAAGCAAGGCTTTGACACTGACGCCAGAGGGCTTATCAAGAAACAGGATTTTGTCGCGGTACTGCTCAAGCCTTGGCCACTGTTTTAGTGCTTGGTGCTTGTTGCCCTCAAGACTAATCAGTAGGGTGCGCTGTCGAGACGACGAAAAAGACAGCATGTCCAGCGCCAATGATTCGAGCCCGCCTGGGGCTAAATGCTGTACGACATGGACGATCAATTTAGTGGGTAGAGTCATAGCGACGCCTCATAACTGTTATCAAAACTATTGATAAGATTGCATGGAGCGTGCCAGAAATTATTTCTATTATTATCAGTTAGTTATGTTGCTTTTGGCGCGGTTTTTCATCTTGCTAGTCAATCTGATTTTCAATTGTGAAGCGCGGTTTGACATTGGGAATATGAGTGATAACCGGAGCACCAGTAATGGCTTCAATTTCATCGCGGCGACGCACGGATGAATCAAAGAGTTCAATTAAGGTAGCGACACCCGCCCCCAAGCCTAGCCCTGCAACAATCCCGGCAATAATAAATACCAGCAATGGTAGGTTGGCGGGCCGACTAGGTGTATAAGGCAAGTCGATGATCTTTACTCGTTTGTTTTGCTCGAACACACCTAAAGAGCCAGTAAGCTGTGCCATTTCATAGCGCTGAATTAACTCATCATAGAGCTGACGTTTAATCTCAGCATTCCGCACCAAGCGATGCATGGTTTTGGCGTTGTCACCAAATTGATTGGCCTCACGCTCGAGCGTTTCAATCATAGATTGTAAGCTTTTGGTTTCTTCAGTTAACGACTCATAGCGGCTGCGAACAATTTGTAAGCTTTGCAATTGAGTGACCAGTAACGGCTGCACATCGCCAATGTCGCGCAGTTGGTTGCTGGTGGCAATTCCCCATAACTGATCACTACTGATATCGGGTTGGTCACTACTGAGCAGCAGTTTGCGTTCGTTCTCTAAACGACGAAGCTCGCGCTCTTTACCTTGAACTAGGCTGTGTTGGTCGGTGTATTTGGCTTTAAGTAAGGTTAACTCACTACGAATATCGATGATTTGGTCTTCAATTTTGCCTACCACAGGGTTGGTTTTCGACAATTGCTGGTCGAGTGACCCCAAACTGCGTTCAACCCCGGCCAGTTCCGCTTTCTTCTCAGCATAGCTTTGCTTCAATGAGGCCAAGCGGCCGAGGGCTTGCGACTGCATTTCGGGGGTAACAGAGGCAAATCGGTTTTTGAAATCCGCTAATTCATTTTCCGCGATATCTAACTCTTGGCGGCGTTTCTCTATATGAATCGCTAGAAATTCTGATGAATCTTGGATCGACGAACGCTCTGGCGCGAGCAGTTGCTCGATAAAATGTTCGCTGATCGACTCTAGCATCTGCTTCATCCCATCGGGTCTGGGTGCCGATAACGAGATTTGCAAAAAGTCTTTACCAGGTTGAGTGATGGTTAAACTGCTGGAGAGCTTATTGATGACATAGTCTTTGTCTTCAGGCGACATATCATCGTGAATCAAATTGTGTTCTTTGGCCACCGCACTCAATACATGGCGACTTTTTAGCAATGTGCTGAGCGCATTGAGGCGCTCTTTGAGCATGGTGGATACCGCGATGTCTTCTAGGAATGGGTTCATTTTCGCGGTTTCCTGAATCAACATCGAGGTATGCGATACATAAGTGGTCGGCGCCACTTTGCCAATCAATAAGCCGACAAAGGGTAGGATCAACACAGGTACGACGATCACATAGCGTTGTCGCCATGCGGCATTGAGTATCACGATCAAACGCAGTTTCAACTGATTCATAATGACTCCAATAAGCTAGTCAGTTGGGTTGAGCGGGCATCCCAACTGTAGGCACTAATGTCTGCTGCGGGGTGAGTATTACCACTGATAGCGATCTGCTTGAGTGCGGCGGAAAATTCATCAGCGTTGTTGACCACGCTGACTGAATGTCGATAAGGGGTCAGTGCAGGAAATGGAGTACCAATGACTGCGCTACCAGCGGCGAGATACTCCAGTAGCTTAAGTGGGCTGCATGAGGCGATTTGTTCGTTGTTGACAAAAGGAAGCAAGCTCACGTCCCAGTGTTGGCTATAGCTCGGCAACTGAGCGTGGGGACGCATACCCAAATAGTGCACGTTAATCAACTTGGGTAGCGGGTTGTGATTAAGCTCAATAGGCCCGATGAAGACGAAATCCCACTCGGGGTTATCGGCGCACACCTGATGGATTAAAGGATAATCCAACCAGCTAGAAAGGCTGCCATAAAAGCCCGCGATTTTTCGACTGGCACTGGGGAGGTCGCTGGCACGCTGACATGGAGTGCTAAAAAGCTGAGTATCCACGCCATGGGGAAGGTAGTGCCCCTTAGACGACGGGAACTTAGCCAGAAGCGCTGAACTCGCGGCGAAAATCAGATCGGCCTGTTGCGCGAGCTTGTTCTCGTGTTGCTGAACAATCGAGTGATCAACACCTGCAAGAGCAGAGAAGTCATCACCGCAATAGTAGACCACCGCAGATTCGCCCAAATGACCACAAAGATCTGCCGCGGTCGGCAGTGAGGTCCATAAAATGGGATCATTGAGGCCCAAACCCTCAATCATCGGCTTAAGCTGCAGGCACATTATCCATTTGGCGAATGAACGCGCTAACGGTGAGCGCGGCGCTGGCAAGGTTTTGATGTTGGCGATGGTGATATTGTGCGGGGGCACCTTGCTCGAACGATAACCGCTTTTACCGCGACCAAGTAACTTAAGTGCTGCGCGGCGGAGGTCGTGACGGTTGAGCTTGGGCTGTCTTAACCCAATCGAGTTGACCCACAGAACCTTGCGCTGCTTGGCTAAGCGGGTGATCAAGTGTTGAGTACTCGAAGGCAGACCGCCAAAGTCTTCACCAAAAACAATTAAATCACGCATGAGATTCTCCTTGTGCTAGATGTCGGATCACACGGGCGGGATTACCAGCCGCGACGACAAAGGGCGGAAGACTTTTAGTGACCACACTTCCAGTGCCGACTATGGTGCCTTGACCGATAGTGACATTGGGACACACCGTCACATTGGTCCCCAGCCATACATCACGCTCTAACACGATTTGGCCCACATCTTCGTCATTGTCACCAAACCCTTGGGCGCGCTGCTTGGCATCGAAAGCGTGCCCAGAATAGCCAAACAGGAAAGCTCGGCCAGCGATTCTTACGTTGTCATTAATCACTACACGGGTGCCGACTGCGATGGTGCTTTGCCAACCGATATCGACGTTGCTACCAATGATCAATTGCGGATCGCCAGATTGTGGCCGGCCGCTAAACGTGGTTTGGCCTGATATACGGCAGTGATTGCCAACTGAAATCGACAGTGGGCCAGAAACAAAGGGGACGCCGCCAAACAGGTATAAACCCTTGCCGCAGTCTTGAGTTCGGCCTTTAAATGCTGGCGTGTATATCACCAGTCGAGCGATTGTGCTTACGAGCGAGGTGATGGTTTTATAGCTCACATAGATAAGTTTATTGACTAGCGCTGGGGTAGGGAGATCACTGGCGCGTACCGTTTTCAAAATGAGAAACAATTTGCGATAAGCCGGTTTGTCGTGATGTTGCAGCCAAACCTTAAAGTGATTGATCTGTTGTGCCAACATAGGTGCACTCCGAAAAAAAGAACCGTACCTGCTCTGTTTCATGGAATGTGCCAAAATATAAAATCAATAAATTCAGATGCTTATATATCCTGCTTGCTGGGTTTCTCAATATGAGAATAGTTTTGAGTAAGACGAGAGATAGCAATACACAGCGAAGCAAGAATGTAGATGGGCCAGGTAAAGCCTTGGGTGAGGAAGGTTCCAGACACTATGGTACCGATAATACCCGCATACACCGCCAGTGATGTAGCGTACAGATAAGGGGATACCTGATGAGCATGCTGGGAGAGAATAGTGAGACTTTCGCGGCTAGTTTTGACCAGAGACACGATGATCGCGATAAACACCAGTAGCCCCAAAAAGCCGGTTTCAGCCAGCACACCAAACCAAGTGCTGTGTACGGCGTGGTTTAATCCGTCCCAGTGCGGGCTATAGAAAAAGTAGTTGGCGTAAAAATTATTCAGACCGACGCCGGTTAACGGGTTGTCGAGCGCCATTTTGAATGCGGCCTCCCAAGCGTAAAGTCGTCCCATTGCTGAGGCGTCAATCCCTTCTTCTGCTGACCCCCCGGATTGGCGATCTGAGATACCCGCGACCGCAAACAGCACAGCTAACCCGATGACACCAATCAAAATCAGTAACGATTTAGAGCGGATTAAACGTAAACCAAAGATGCCAAATACCGCCACCGAGCCCAGTAAACCACCGCGACTTTGCGTCGCAATCACAGCAGACATCGCCAGCACAAGGCCAATCATGCCGAGCACGCGAGAGAAACCAATGTGTTTGGTGGTGGCAAAACTAATCGCAAAAGCGAGTGGGAACATCAATACCAATGAAAGATCGTTAGGATCGCCCAACACCGAGCCAAGCGCGCGGCCAATGGTCACTCGAGTTCCCTCGACCAAACCAATGCCTGCTGCCGAGTTATACAGGGCGACCACCGCAATGAGAGATCCGGCAAGAATAATCAAAGTAGCAATGCGTCTCACGGCGATTTGACTGTCGACCAGCCACGCGATGGCGAGGGTCATCACAATGATCTTCCAGTAAATGTTTTTAAAATAGGTGATCGCAAGGCCTGGGTTCGAGGAGAGCACCGCGCCAATCACAACCAAGCCCCAAAATAGCGTCAACCAGGTTAAACTTGGGTGCCAAAATGGGGTCAATTGGCGACTTATCAGTACATGCCATAAAAGGGCTGACAGCGCGCCCAACGAGAGCAATAGAGGGATCTTGAGCGAGTAAAGCGCTGGAATGGCCTCATGAATACGAAAGAACGAAAACAGCACAAACAGACTAACCAGCCAAAAAGTCTGGTTGAGAACAAACAGTGCGCCAAGTGGGGCGAAACAGAGCACGATCACTAACGCCGGATGCGGCAGCCAATACCATAGTGCGGCAACGGAGAAAGAGAGCAGCCCCATCCACATCGTGGCTTTAGTGTGAGCGCGGGCAATCATGACGCTTTACCTAGTGAGCCGTGCAGCTCAACAATCAATGAACGGACACGTTCGACATGGATTAACTCCACTCGCGCGGCATAGGCGAGCAACGCACAGAGTTCTAATCCTAGCATTAACATCGACCATTGCGGCTTAAGCGAATACTGACTGGTGACGATAAACAGACAAGTCAGTAACAGTAGCCCAGTGAGGCGAACCACTGGATAGTTGAGTGGAGCCAATGCTTGGCTTTGATAGAGCACCAATACAAAACGACTTATCTGGCCTGTCATTAACGCTAGCAAAACCGCGTAGGTGCCGTAGTTTTGGGCGGCAAAACACACGCCGAAAGCCAGTGTGGTTGAGAACAGATTGATGAGCAGCAGCTGATTGGTTTTGCGCTGATACAGGAGACCAAAGTTAACCAGTTCGACCATTTCCTTGAAAATCATCATGATTATGGTGACACCAATAAAGGGAATCGCGGCCTGATAGGCGTGTGGCATTACCCAAGCGATAAACAACTGACTTAACCAACCAATCACTAACGCCAAAATGCACAGCAGCACCGCGCCTTGCGTTGTGGTGTTGGCCACATAGTCTCGCCCGCTCTTTTCCATCGCCTCAAAACGTTTCGGCATCCACCACATATGAAAAGGCTGTAGCGCGATGCCCACCGCGAGCGCAAATTTAGCGGCGATTGCGTACAGCCCTAACGTCGCCAAATCGGTTATCCCAGCAATTATCCAGCGCTCCGCGCCGCTGAGACCAAAAGCTACGACCCCAGATAACATTAACGGCGCCGAGTAGTAGAGATAATGTTGGCACTGCTTGAATGTTGGCAGGCGGTAGTGAAAACCGAGGTAGTGATGGAGGAATAAAAACTGGCCAAAGGTGCACAACACATTGACAGCAAAGAGAGTCGTTACATCCGGGCGGATAAACAGTACCAGCAGCAGTAAAGCAACTTGCGCAGTGACAGTCGCCATACAGAGTTTGAAAAACAGTTGCGCTTGATTGTGTAGCCTCAGCCAGGCGAGGCCGATAGCGAGCGGCGCTTCAAAACACAGCACTAGTGCCATCAACAGCCCTTGTTTTGGCTCAACCGGGAGCGAGGACGGTGCGAATAGTTGATACGCAAAGTAAAGGCTAGCGCTCAGCAGCAAAGAAAGGGTCAATGACAAACTGTATAACTCTGCTGCCTTTTCTCTGCGCTGTTCTTCACCATCAAGGGTACCAATGAATCGGTACAAGTTCTCATGCATGGAGAGACCAACCAGCAAACTCAAAAACACGGTAGTGATGCCGAGCAGTTCCAGTTGCCCGACCTGCTCCGGAGTGAGGAAATGAGTCATCAGCGGCAACGTGATAAGGGAGACGCCCTTGACCAGCACCAAGCTAACGGCGTATAGGCTGATGTGTTTTAACTGCGTGATGCCCATATCTCCTCCCGTTACGATTGCACACTGTGTGCAATCAGCGTTTTATTGGCGTTTAGCACGTTGACGATAGGTGCATAGCACGCTTCAGCACGATATTGGTTAGCGACCAAAATCGCATTCGATTGACAGCGCTGCATGATCTCGCTGTCATTGCAGGCATAGAGTAGGGCGTTAGCCAAGCTATCTGCATCGTTGGGTTGATACTTAATGCAGTCTTGATTGTGGGTAAGTCTCTTATCCCAATACGACCCGTCTTGCGGCACGATGACGCACATGCCAGCCGCTAGTGCTTCTAAAATAGAAAGGCCGAAAGGCTCGCTGTGACTGGTTGAAACAAAAATGCTGGCTTCACTGCGTAATTGATCCAGGTTATTCGGGTCCTCACACCATTGGATGTGAGGATAGTCGACCGGCGCATGACTGATCGGTAGGCAGGTTTGTTGCGGACGGATATAGCAAACGGTGAAAGGCATTGGCTGGTGATGATGACAAAGCTTGGCCGCGTCGAGAAGCAGATCTAACCCTTTCCATTTCAACAAGGAAGCGGCCCAAAAGCAGATAGGCAGTAAAGATTGGCATCGGGTTGGCCAGCGAGATGCAGGAATGCCGTTTACAAAGCTTTGATAGTGAGGCGCCGCTAGGTAGCTCTCTGCCAGAGCTTCGGTGTCATCAAGCGAAGTCACCGAGCCTAAGTAGCACTCAAGCGCACAACGAAGACTCGAGCGCGCTGAGTCAAGATAAAACACATGAGCGGCTTGGGTTAAACAGTAACCTATAGAGCGTGATAAACCAACGTTGCCATGAACGAACTGCACCACCTCTGTCCCCAATAGTTTACCGACTAGATAGAGCGGCATATCTATTCCTGGGCCAGAGGCACCAATACATCTCACCACATTGTTAAACAGCAGCACCCTCAAAAGGCACAGGGCGAAATAGCATTGGTTTAACCAGTAGCCGACACCATGATGACGATGGATGAGCCATCGCACAGGCCTGACATACTGGCAAGTGACATTGTGCTGTTGGTAAAACGCAGTTTGTTGCCAGAACGATTTGTCGACAGTGAGCACCAAGTATTGATGGTTACTTGCGTCGGTGCAGTTAAGCGCATCACTGGTGGCCACTTTTGAGCCACCTTTGAATGGAATAGGGTCGAAGATCACTGTGATGGGTGGTTTAGCCATGTTCCGCCCCCATAGTCATACGACGAGAAAGATAGGTTTTGATAGGTGAAAAAGTACTCACGATCGAACGAGGTTTTGATGGACTGGCGAGTAGGCTTTGGTAAACGGCTTCAATGCGTTCGCAGCTAATAGAGAGGTCATGTTGAGCTTTAATGTGGCGATAAGCGTTGGTGGCATACTTTTCACACAGAGCTCGATTGTTAACTAATATACGCATCGCTTTAGCCAGAGGATTAACCCCTTTGTTCGGGTAGAGGATGCCTGTTTCACCGTGTTGAATGAACTCAGGGATCCCGCCTTCAAACGGAGCAATAATAGGCACTTTGGCTAATGCTGCTTCGGCAATAACCAGCCCAAACGCTTCACTGCGTGCGGCGCTGATAAAGCCATCACACCCTTTAAGCCAACTGATGACTTGGCGCTGCTCACCCGCAAAGTAAATCCGGTCTGTAAGATGCAGGTATTCAGCTTGGCGCTCTAGCGTTTGGCGAAGCGGTCCATCACCAATCACCACCAGACTAACATTGCGGTATTCAAACGCGATGTGTCTCATCGCAGTGAGAATGCGGTCCACCCCTTTGCGGTGAATGAGCGAACCTACAGTAGCAAAAACGAAGTCCTGCTCTGGGATGCCGAGTTGCGCTTTCACGTCGATGCGAGGTTGTGCTTCTAAAGCGTCAGTGTCAATGCCGTTGTGGATGACCGACATCTTACTGGCAGGAAAACCATCTTCTAGCATAGGTTTGGCAACGTGATGGCTGACGGCGATAACATGAGGTGATAGATGCATACCCAGAGTAAGTCGGTCACGAGCAGGGTACGGGCAGTGCAGTTGGGTCACCGCGGGTACTCCGCTGAGCTTGGCCGCTGCAATCATCCACTGACAAGGTGCACCACTATTAATGTGTACCAAATCAATCTGATTTTGCTCTATCAAGGCGCGGCCAGTTGCGACCAAATCGTACCAGGCTGATACGTTAAGTTTTGGCGCCTTCCAGCCAAGCAGGATGGGAAAATCATCGAGTTTGTGAGCAACACCCATCTCTGCCAGTACCGAAGCCAACTCGCGGTTGTTAGTCCAAACCACAGGTTGATACTGATGACGGGAAACGTACTGAATTAAATCCAGCAAGCATTTTTCACTGCCTCGGATCCAGTTATCTCCATAATGAACGAAAAGAATGCGTTTGGTCATGCTGTGCCTCTCTAGCCGATGGCGGGTAATGGTTTGGATATGCTAGAGGTAACGCAAGCAGGGTGCCAACTTGAGGTTGAGTTTAACTATCTGTTTATATTGAGGTTTTATGTGGCGAGTAAAAGTGTCAGCGACTATTTCTCAATTTGACAATCACATTGAGAACGGTTGGGAAAGTAGGAATCGAGCAGTTTAGGCAACACCGATTGGGGGGAGTAATGGGTGAGAATGGTGGCTCTGGCGTTTCGTTGCAGCGTGAGCTGCTCGGCCGGTGAAAGGGTAAGATAGTGGTTTAAATCGTGGTGAATCTGATCAAGCGTATCGCCAATGAAGCCGTTAACCTGATGCTGAATCAAATGAGCGAGATTACCGACAGCTAAGCTAATCACCGGTATGCCTCTAGCCATTGCTTCGAGCGCGGTAAGGGGCAAACCTTCGTAGCGCGAACAGATGATCAACACGCCCACTTTTGGCCAAACTGATGCCATATCAGTCTGATGACCATGAAAGCGTACGTTGTGAATCTTTTGTTTTGAGAGTGTCTCCTGCATAGGGCCAGAGCCATAGACATCAAAGCTTAACGACGGGTTAAGCTGCGCAAGTTGTAGCAATCGATCGGGGGCTTTCTCATGACTGAGCCGGCCAACAAAAGCAATTTGAGTCCCTTGTGCCTGTGTTTGCTCGGGGATATCAACAAAATTATTGAACAGTTTGGTTCTACTCGGGATCTTGGCGGCTATTTGATGACTCACGACAATTGAACAGCACGAAATCCACGCACTGTAACGATCAATGAAATCATACAGCCAAACCTTACCTTTAGGCGTTTCACCCGCATGATACGTGCTGATTTGCCGTACGCCGGTGAGTAGCCGTACCAGTTTACCGACTAAACTGGCTTTGTAGCCATGACAATGCAGCAACGCCGGTTTGCTGCGGTTTACTTTGCTGACCAACTGCTTGAGATAGTGTCGCTCAGTATCGAGATACTCTACCTTTATGTGCGCTTGCTGAAGCTTATCCTCTAACAAGCTTGGTGTGGGGTAGCGGCGTAAAAGTAACACTGTCACGTCTATATGCAGCGATTTTAGCCCCACCGCCAGCTCAAGCAGATGGCTTTCGATTCCGCCAAAAGTCAGGCTGTCTATCAGTAGCCAAACTGAGTCAGACGAGTTGCTGCTCATCTTCCGCTTCCCAGGCTTGTTTTTTGCGATACACAGTTGAAGGGCTGAGCTCGAGCAATACCGCAGCGTTGAGTACATTGCCATCGCAGTAATCGATAGCTTGCTGAATCGCTTCACGTTCAATTTGCCACATTGGTCTTATAGTGACGTTACCTTGTTGATTGCTATCTGAGGCAGAGCCAACTGTGGCCGGGTTTTCTGTGTCAGATATTGGCGTCGGGATCGTAGCGCTGGGCGCTGCTGCGCTGCTGGGGGGAACGGCTGGTTTGGCTTTTTTACTGTGGGTGACTTGCTGCGGCAGATGTTCCAAACGCAAATGCGTATCGTCGTTAAGCACAACAATATTTCGAATGATATTTTGTAGCTGTCGAACGTTTCCGGGCCAGTTATACCGTTTCAGCGTCGACTCGGCGTCACGATGAACTGCAGCGAAGCGTTTGCCATCCTCTTTGGCGTACACTTTTAAGAAATGCGTCGCTAGGGTAAGAATGTCATTGCCGCGCTCACGTAACGGCGGCATTTCAATTGGCACCACATGAACGCGATAATAGAGATCTTCACGAAAGCGGCCCGCTTCAACTTCAACTAATGGATCGCGGTTGGTGGCGCAGATTATCCGCACATCCACTTTGAGCTCTTTGTTGGCACCAAGCGGGGTAAAGGTGCCAGTTTGTAAGAAACGCAGCAGCTTCTTCTGCATTTCGAGTTCCATTTCACACAGCTCATCAAGAAAAAGTGTGCCACCGCTGGCCATTGAAGCGGCGCCCTTGCGGTCGGTCGTGGCGCCAGTAAATGCGCCTTTTACGTGGCCAAAAATCTCGCTCTCCATCAGATCTTTGGGGATCGCACCGCAGTTAATCGCGATAAACGGTTTGTCGCCGCGTTTGCTTTCGCGATGAATCGCCTCTGCGCAGACCTCTTTACCTGTACCACTCTCTCCAACGATAAATACGCTCGCTGAGGTTGGGGCGACAGCATCGATAATTTTGTATACCCCTTGCATAGGTAAACTCGAGCCGATAAAACCGTGGAAGCGATTACGGTCGAATTTTGATTCGATGTTTTCAACTAAGCTCTCTAGTTTCACTTGTTGCAGATGCAGTGCGATGGAGGTTTTTAGCCGATCCGCATTGATAGGCTTTTCGAGGAAGTCTTTAGCGCCTTTTTGCACTAGGTTGACGGCGAGATCCACTGAGCCATGAGCGGTGGCAATGACCACTGAGGTCGGGACTTGGTTTTCGTTGATCCAGTCTAGGATCTGTTCGCCGTCCATGTCGGGAAGTTTTAAATCAAGGATCACCAGTTGGGGAATATTACGTTCAATAAACGCGATCGCCTCTCGACCGGTTTCGACGTGAAACAAGTCATAAGGCTCGTCTTTAACGTACTGCTTGTACAAAATGGCCAATGAAGTTGAATCTTCAATCAATAATACTTTTGCTTTCATGACAAACGTCCTCTGTCTGCGCTTTTTATAGTTGTGATGGCTCGCTAAATCCTTGTTGCTTGCGTAATTCTAGTGCTTCAAGTGAGCGGGACGCGGTCTGCTCTAGCTCTTGTTTTAACTGATACGCTTGCGTTTCTTTGCCCTCTAAGCACAGGTGCTCTATTTTACGGGCGAGTAGCGATAATGAACGATTACCAAGCGCCAACGAAGAGCTGCCTAAGGTGTGCGCCTCGAACTCCAAAGTCTCTTTGTCTTGTGCGTCGATGGCGTCGGCTATTTTCTCAAGCCGTTGCTGCGATTCTTGTAAATAGTGGTCGATCAGCATCGGCATGATCTCTGCGCTGGTATCTTCTATCATCTGCTGAAGTATGGTCTCATCGACTAAATCCATGCCCACTCCTTCTGTCGGTTGCTGAGCTTGTCCCTGATTTTCATTATAAGAGACAAATTGCTTATTTGATGTTCCCATTTGGTCGAAGTCTGGATCCGTTGTCGAGCACTGTTCATTTAAGAATAGATTAATTTTTTCAACTAGTTGTGACAGTCTCAAAGGTTTGGACAAATAATCATTCATTCCAGAGGCGAGAAACTTTTCTCTATCTCCAGCCAGCGAGTGAGCAGTGAGGGCGATAATGGGTAGGTTGGCGGTGTTTGGGTCTTCAAGGGCGCGAATCGCTTCGGTTGCTTTCATACCGTCCATTTTGGGCATAGAGATGTCCATAAAAATCAGGTCATATTGATAGCTCTGCACCATTTCCAGTACTTCGAGTCCGTTTTGGGCAATGTCGATTTCCAACCCCAAGCGTTTGAACATCTCCTGAATCACCAACTGATTGGCGCGATTGTCTTCGGCGACCAAAATTCGTGCATCTGCACACAACAAATGCCGTGCATCTGCCGCGGCAGGGGTGGTTTTTAAGTCGTCGCATAAGGGCAAACAAATATGAAAAGAGAAGGTGCTACCGACATCAGGCTCGCTAACCACAGTGATATCACCATCCATTAAGTGGCACAGTCGGCGACAAATGGCTAATCCTAAGCCAGAGCCTTCTTTACTGCGCGAGTAGGTTTGGTCAACCATAGTAAATTCGTCAAACAGGTACTCTAGCGCGTTTCTATCGATACCGATCCCTGTGTCTTGGATATCAAACTGAAGCCGCACCTTGTCTTGGCTTAACGGCTCGCTGGTGATTTTGATAGTGACGCTACCCTCTTGGGTGAACTTAAAGGCATTGCCGAGTAAATTGAGCAGAATTTGCTTAACGCGATTTTGGTCACCACGCACTTTGCTCGGTACATTGCCTTCGAAGTAGCAATGAAGGATGAGGTTTTGGCTCACTGCTGCGGGAGAGAAAGAGTCAACGACACTTTCCACGCAGTGGCGAAAGTCGAACGGCTTGTCT
Source organism: Vibrio sinaloensis (assembly GCF_023195835.1). Classification (NCBI taxonomy): domain Bacteria; kingdom Pseudomonadati; phylum Pseudomonadota; class Gammaproteobacteria; order Vibrionales; family Vibrionaceae; genus Vibrio; species Vibrio sinaloensis. The sequence goes on from NZ_CP096199.1 coordinate 1,463,406, forward strand.
TCAAGAATGAGCGTGTTGGATTCCATTCGCGTAAAGTCGAGGATGTCGTTGATGACCGACAACAAAAAGTGGCCGGATTCGGTGGCGGTTGAGACCAGCTTTCGCTGCTCGGCGCTGAGCTCGGTCTCTTCCAGAATATTGAGAATGCCCAACACGCCATTCATTGGGGTACGAATTTCGTGTGACATCGATGCGAGAAAGCGACTTTTCGAGTCGTTGGCTTGCTCGGCTCCTTGGCGCGCTTGCATCAACTGGTGGTAGTCTTTTTCCAACTTGGCCGACATCTCGTCAAACGCTTTCGAGACTTGTCCAAGCTCATCTTTACTGTGCTGTTTCATTTGAAACCCCGGCCCTTGCTCGCCGAGGGTTTTGACCGCGCTGGTGAGACGAGTTAGGCTTCGGGTTAAGTAGGTACCAAGAACGAAAGACACCAATGCCACTAACACTACCTCGATTGTGGCGATGACGATAATGGCTTTTTGCGCTTCGGCCAACATAGTTTTAATTTGCGAGGTTTCAAACCCCATATCGATCCGGGCAAAGTTTTTCCCATTGCTAGTGATGTTGGTGGTCAGATCAAATATGCCATCGTTCACCGAACCCAAACTAGCGTCTGAGACGAACGTTTTGTTCAATAAAACAGGTTCACCAGCGGCGGCCATCTCTTTTCCATTGCGAACCACTCTTACATAGGCCACATCTTCGAGGGTTATAAATTCATTAACCAGATCTTCAAGTGTGGCGAGATCGGTAGAAAGAACGGCATCTTTGGCCGCATGGTTGAACATAACAGCGCTGGATTGAACCCGTTGCAGCAGCTGTTTTTCATTCGATTCAGACATAAAACTCATCGCGCTGAAAACCAGCACAATCAAAACACCGATTTCAATCAGTGCAATGCCGAGTATGGTTTTCGTGCGAAGCGTCATGGCGTCCTCCTACGGGGTGAGTATGCGAATGTCTAGCTGGCGAACGTCATCCCAGTCTTGATCCTGTGCGGATTGAAAGCCTTTGATTTTTAGCTGCTCAAGGAGCGATTGACCTTGCACGCTGCTTTCGAGTTCGCTTAAAGCCTTAGCCAGCAGCTCTACCTGCTGTTGACTGAGGCGAGGGTGGTAGGCGATGGCGTGCGGCGTAAAACCTTCAGTTGTATGCAGTACGGTGAGTTGAGATTTAACCACCTCAGGCAGCGCATTGAAGGTACGCATGACACCGCCGCCCGCTGGATAGAAACCTTTCGCTACAGAGAGGTAGACTGAATCGTGCGAAGAAACATACTCAGATTCAAAGCTGACACCGGCTTTGGTCAAATCGCTCTGATTTAAAATAGTTGCAGCAAAGGCGGCAGGAGAGGGAAAGGCAAGAGTCTGATTATTCAGCGCTAGGATAGACGCTACCGGATTGCTACGCTGAGTTACTAGGATGCCTTTGATCTGCTTGTCTCGTGCTTTAGCCATGGCTCGATACCCTAGTGAGCGACTGAACACGGTATAGTGATAAGGGTTCATGTAAGCAATGTCGTACTCCCCATTGGCCAATCGCTGTTCAAACGTGGGAATGTCGGCGGCGGTTTGGAACTCGATTTCAAGCCCGGAGACTGCGCTCAAGTGCGCCATAATGGGACTCCATTGCTGCGCAAGTCGACTGGCCGATTGTTGGGGCACGACACCAAACACCAGAGATTGCGCTATCGCGTTAGGTAGGAATACCAGAAAGAGACAACCGATAACAATAGCCTTCATAAACCCTCCTATGCGGACTGAGCGAGAAACTCATTAGTGAGAATCTTCTGAGCCCAAGATGCCCGCCATGACTTGGGAATAAAACGTAAGCGGTTGAGTTCTCGTACCATTTCTTCTGCCAGCGTCGCTTGCTGCTGTAAGTTGAGTACAGAGCCGAGTAATGATATCCGCTCACTGGTTAGCATTTGCATCGCTTTTTCAAGCTGTCCACAAGACGTTTTTCCTCCCATAACGACCAGAGCGGTCTGGTCACAGGCACTGGCTACGACCTGAGCGGGAATATTGCTGCGATTAACTTGCAATATCGGTGAGGTATCGCAAATAACTCGGTCAAACTGTGTCAGCCAACTGGTCACGATTTGGCTTAGTTGACTCGGGTCTTTGTAGGCAAGCAGCGCAGACTGTTTGTTGGGTACGGTGAGTCCAGTAAACAGTTGGTGAGTAACGGTATGCTCAATCAGGTGGCCGACCTGTTGTTGATTCGAGCTTTCATATGGGGTGATATCAATCGACTCAAACGCCGGGTGAAAGGTGTTGAGATCAACCACTAAGGTTTTGTGACCAGCCAACAGGTAGCGCTCGGCAAGGGCAGAAACAATTGACGTGACACCGTCACCTGAATGACAGGCGGTGATACATAGGGATCGACATTGATTCATCTCTGCCGCGAGATAGATCTGCTCAATCTCAGTGTGAGTCGCTGGAATCGTCATTATAGCGCTCCTATCAATACGATGGTGGTGGTTAGGCGCAAGATGTCTTCCAAACTGGTGCGCGCTTTTTCTAAGAAACTGTCATTGCGATCGGGCACATAGATGGTGTCGCCCGCTCTTAGCACCGGCAGTTGATAGATGTTGGCGGTTTTACTGAACGAGACCAAATCAAATGTGCGCGCTTGTCCTTGGCAACATGACATGTTGACGATGGAGATCTTCTCGAGATAGGCGCGCTCTGACGGGCCTCCTGCTTCAGCCAGTAGGTCAAGTACAGTCATGTTGTCATCGAACACGTAGCGGCCAGGGCTATTCACGGCGCCGAGTACTCTAACAGTCGACTCTTTGGAGCGATCAAGCCAAATCTTGTCTTTCTCAGGAATATAAATGGTGTCACCCATGGTCACTTTAGGCAGTAGGCTCTCATCGCCGGTTTCAAAATAGAGCGATAGGTTGAGCTTGCTGACTTTTGCGTACGCCTTGTCTCGGTGGGTAATGCGAATATTATGAATGTCGGCGTCTTTAGTCGGCCCATCGGCAGCGGACAAAATGTCCAAGAAGTGCATGTCTTCGGTAAAACGATATCGACCGGGCGCATTCACTTGACCAAAGACATAGATTGACGCGTCTGAGCTTTGGCGCACCCATTGCGATTTATTGTCAGACGGGTCTTGTGGCAAATCATGCACACGGATAATCGAGCCTGCAGTGACAGGGGGAAGCTCTGAGCTCGGCGCGCCAGAGAGGATGAAGGTATCTAGGTTAAAACTGTGGACTTGGTTACCAGCGGTGACCACTTCTATTTTAGTGGTGTCGGCTCTTAACGTCGGGCCGCCCACATGTGCCAAAAGATCCATCAGATCCATTTCATCTGACCATTCCACACGCCCCGGACGCACCACTTCGCCAATAATGCTGACCGCACGGTCAGGTGAGATCTTTAACCAAGATTTCTCATTCATATCGGTCTTTTCAGGAACGAAAATGGCGTCACCGGCGGCGATTGCGGGCGGGCCTTGGCGTGTTAACCCTTCGGTAAACGCGGTTAGGTCAAACTTAACGATTTGGCCGCTGGCTTTGATGATGCGAATTTGACGCGACTCTGCGTACCGGGTTGGGCCGCCTGAATTGGCGAGAATGTCCATGAATGAGGCATTTTTCTTACCTTCATAGGCACCGGGTCGAGCCACTTCGCCCATGATGTAAACCACATTCGCGCCTGCTTTGATTTCGTCTTCTTGCTTGGGCACAAATATTGTTGTGCCTGGGGTCAATGTTGGCAGCAAAGAGACATCGCCGCTGTCTAAGTAGGTTTTTAGGTTGAAAAGCTCTGGCTGATTATTAGAGATGATGCGAATCTGCTCCACTGACGCGTAACGTGTCACACCACCGGCGCGCATGATCACATCCACCAGATCGCTGTTTGGCTTATAGCTAAATGAACCTGGCGCGTTCACCTCTCCAAATACTTTAATTGCGGTTCGGCCATCACCACTGTCACCGGCATCGGCTAATTTACTGGCATCGAACTCTTGTTCTATGTTGCCCACTAAAGGCGAGGCGGGAACGAAGATGGTGTCGAGCGAACGTAGGCTAGGTAGCAGGCTTTCATCACCGGTATCAAGGAATGCCTTGTAGTTGAACGTAATTTTCTCTTTGCCACGTTTAATAAACAAGTTGTTGAGCTGGGCACCGGAGCGCAGACCGCCCGCAGCGTGAATCGCCATTTGAATATCGGCGCTTTTCGCAAGCGTATACTCTCCAGGCGCGCTCACATAGCCTTGCACCGACACGAGAATCTGTTGCTCGGCAATGTAGACGGACGCAGAGGATAGGTCGCGGTACACATTGGCTAATGACTCTTTGACCGCCGTTTCGAGTTGCTGCTCGCTATAGCCTGCGACATACAGGGCGCCAATTTCGGGTAGGGTGATTCTGCCGCGTTTGTCGACCTGAAAGCCTTTGTTCAAGCTTGATTCGCCGAGCAAATTCACTTGGACTAAATCACCAATCTGAACCCGTTCTTCACTGGCGACTGCCAAAGATGATGCCAGTAATAGCGCAACGAAAAAGTTAATCCATTTCATAATAGCCTCCTTTTATTTGAGGCTCTTGGCCTTCACTGGTATCGAGCACTTCAATGCTGACGCGGCGATTGGTTAAGCGGGTACCTTCAGAGTCACCTTCATACAGCGGAACAGAGTCTCCGACTGACAACGTCTCGATACGATTGGGCGCGAGGCCAAAAATGGTCAGGTAGCGTTTGACCTGCTTGGCGCGGCCCATGGCTAAGTCGGTGTTGTAGGGTGCGGTGCCGACCGAGTCTGCATGTCCGGTTACCGCGAGGTTTAAGTTTGGGTTATCTGCTAGGATATTCGCCGCTCGGGCTAATTGACCCATATACTTGGGATTGACTTCGGTTGAGTTAAACGCAAATTGGTTGTCGACATTCAATAGGCTGTAAAGCTGGTCGATAACGGCCAGGCGCTGCTGAAACGCATTTTCGTCCATTGGCGGGGCACATTTGGCTTGAGAGGTCACGTAATCAAGTTGTAACTCGAGCTCATTCAAACGCTTGCGCTGGATGACAAGGTCGTTGGCGGCATCGAGCAGTAAACCACCTTCAAGTTCCCGAGCGATTCGGTTTTGCTTTTCTATCGCTTGAACCACAGCGGCTGGGAAACACCATCTCGCGCCTTCGCGGATCAGCGCATCGAGATGAAGCTTGGCCAGTTGCCAATCGAAGCGTAGTCCGTGCTCGGGGCCAAGGGGTTCGTCAGGCATGATAGGAGTAAAACTTGACTGGATATAGTCTTCGGCCAATCCACCTCGACCTGGCTCAGCATGACTGGTGCACCCAACAATGGATGCGACCAGCGCTATCGGTAGAAATTGTTTTAGAGTCCATTTCATGCCAACGTCCTTTATCATTATTGTTGTTTTAGTGAGTTTGCGAATTGACTGGTATCGCTTGGTTGATACGCAGTAGGTTGATGATTTCTAGCGGTTGCCCAGACACATTCTCGATGCGCATAGTGCGCTGACGTTCAACCAGTCGCTTATACAAATAAACGATAGCACCCACACCAGAAGAATCGAGAAATTGCACTTGGCTAAAGTCGATTTCGATGTCTCTGGCCGACTCTTGAGCGATGACATCATCGATATGGGGTTGAGCAAATCGACTGCCATCGGCGTCTAGATTGCCATTGATGAAAAGAGTGATGTTGTTGTCGCTTGCTTGAATTTTACGTAGTTCCATGACGGCTTCTCCTGTTAGGTTTGTCTACTAGGTAGCAGAGAGCATGCCAAATATAATATTTAATTAAATCAATACTTTAATTTGGTAGCTTGGGAGTTTCTCATATTGAGAAAAGCGATTTCTCATAATGAGAAGCCCGCTTTGTTCGAGGAACCAGGACACAATTGGTTGTAATATCTATGTTTGCTGCTAGTTATTTTTTCAGGTTAGCGTCGTTTTAATCGCCCTATGAGTTCGCGCGCTAGGAGTGAGTGTGGATCAATAGCTGTAGATTGAATAACAGGACAAAGACTATGCAGATTCGCCTTTCCTATCTTGCCGTAGCGATGCTGACACTCACGGCGCAAGCGATGGAGCAAAGCGTCGACCATCAACCAAAGTTTTCGCAACTGACGCTGGCTAAAAGCTATACCTCCGATATTGATCTGACTCGTTACTGGGTCAGTGAAAAGTTAGACGGGATAAGAGCAATATGGGACGGGCACAAGCTGACTACTCGAGGTGGAAAAGAGATTATCGCGCCAGACTGGTTTGTCGCACCCTTGCCTGATTTCCCGCTAGAGGGAGAGCTTTGGGCCGGGCGAGGCGAGTTCACCTTGGTTCAAACCACAGTGCTTGATCAGCAGCCCAGTGACTCAGCCTGGCGAAAGATACGCTTAATGGTGTTTGACTTGCCAGGTGGAGCAGGAAGTTACCTTGAGCGCTATGCCAAGATAAAGGCTTATGTAGAGCGCACATCCCATCTACATGTGGACTACTTGACGCAGAGCGCGATCGAATCAGAGTCGGACTTATTGCAGCAATTAGCTAGGGTTACAGAACAAGGGGGCGAGGGGTTAATGCTTCGCGAAATCGGGCGAGAGTATTCTGCTGGCCGTAGTGACAGTTTATTAAAGCTAAAACAGTATCAAGATGCGGAGGCGACGGTGATTGGCTATAAAACGGGCAGCGGGAAATACAAGGGACAAGTGGGTTCATTGTTAGTGAAGTTACCCAGCGGTCTGGAGTTTTATATCGGCAGTGGTTTATCGGATGCGCTACGGCAGTCGCCGCCGCCATTGGGTACGCGGATTCAGTTTCGATATAACGGGCTGACCAATAGCGGTATTCCTCGATTTGCACGTTATATTCGACAAAGGCAACTCAACACCGAGTAACCGACATTAAAAAGGCCAGCAAAGCTGGCCTTAACGCTATTTGGTTGCGAGCAAAAGTTGTTGCTCGTCGCTCTGTTTATGCAGCCATTTTAAACGTAGGCCAAGCAGCATCGCCGCCGAAGACAAACCGATAATAAAGCCGAACCAAAAGCCATGGGCGCCCATAGGCTCAACAATCCAATCTGTCATTGCCAGTATGTATCCCATGGGTAGACCCAAAATCCAATAGGCGATAAAGGTACGATTAAAGATTGCGGCCATATCTTTGTAGCCGCGAAGCGCGCCCGCAGCAACCACTTGAATCGCATCAGTAACTTGATAAACAGCGGCCAAAACCAAAAGTTGCATCGCCAGCTCAATTACCGCTCGATTGTCGGTGTAAAGCAGCGATACTTGCTCCCGAAACAGCAAAGTCAATAGGGCGGTAAACAACGACAAGATGATGGCGACCAGCAAGCCAACCCTTGAAGCGACCGTCGCGCCATGCACGCTCGATTCCCCCAGCTTGTGACCGACTCGAATACTGGTCGCTGCCCCAATACTCATCGGAAGCATAAACACCAATGAAGAGAAGTTAATCGCGACCTGATGCGCTGCAACCACCAATGGGCCGAGCGGGGCAACCAATAGCGCGACCACAGCGAACAAGGTGACTTCAAAGAACAGGGCTGCTGCGACAGGGAAACCAAGTCTAAACAGCTTGATCTGTGCTTTCACATCCGGCTTGTGCCACCGCTCAAATAGGTTCACTTTTGCAAGGCGTTGCGAGGTGATGACGTAGAACAGCAACAAAGCAAACATTATCCAATAAACAATCGCCGTCGCGACCCCACAGCCAACACCACCAAGGGCTGGCGCACCAAACTTGCCGTAAACGAACATCCAGTTCAGTGGAATATTGAGCAATAATCCGATAAAACCGATGATCATCGCTGGTTTCGTTAGTGACATGCCATCGGTCAAACTGCGTAGCGCTTGGAACAACAAAAATGCGGGTACTGCAAACATCACCGCATCCATATAGCCAATGGTTTTTTGTGCCATCACCGCTTCAACATCCATGATATTGAGGATATTTTCTGTTTGCATCAACACCAAACAGGTGGGCACTGAGAGCAGCAGTGCCATAGCGATGCCCTGTTGAATTTCGAACGGCACTTTGTGCTGTCGCCCTGCGCCATTAAGTTGAGCAACAACAGGAACCAGTGCCATTAGCAAGCCAATACCGAATAAAATGGTTGGTAACCAAATACTTGAAGCAATCGACACCGCGGCCATATCAGTTGCACTGACCCCGCCCGCCATGACGGTATCAACAAACCCCATCCCGGTCTGCGCCACCGATGCGATCAATACTGGAGTAGCAAGTTTGATCAATTGGGCTGCTTCGTTCTTATAATGTTGCAAGTGGGTGACTCCGATATGACGACTAGACGATAGATATCATCAGCAAACCAAACGCGAACAGTTAGGCCAGCTGAGAAAAACATTGTGTCGCATAATAAAGAAATGTCACACTAAACACCATGAAAAACTGACAGGAAGCAGCGAATGTTTACCGGTATTGTTCAAGGCATGGCACAAGTTGTCGCCATTGAGAAAAAAGAGAAATTTCAAACGCATACACTTAAGTTCGATCCAGAGCAGAGGGAAGGGCTTGCCATTGGCGCATCGGTAGCGCACAACGGATGCTGTTTGACCGTCACCCGCATTGACGGAGAGCGAGTAGACTTTGACTTGATGCAGGCCACACTGGCTTTGACTAACTTAGGGCAGTTGTCGGTTGGGGACAGTGTCAACATCGAAAGGGCCGCGAAGTTTGGTGATGAAATTGGCGGCCACTCTATGTCAGGACACATTGCTGTAGTGGCAGAGGTCACCGAGGTAGTGGACTCGCCAAACAACCGCACGGTTTGGTTCGAATTACCGCCGGATGTGATGAAGTACGTGTTGGCCAAAGGCTACATTGGTTTAGACGGTTGCTCACTAACAATCGGCGAAGTACGCGACAATCAGTTTTGTGTCCATTTGATCCCAGAGACGTTGAACAGAACCTTGTTTGGTCAGCGCGTTCCGGGCGATAAGATAAATGTTGAGGTCGACCCTCAAACTCAAGCCATAGTCGATACCGTTGAGCGCGTGTTAGCTCAGCGCGCTCAATAGTTATACTGCGGGCGCAGACTAGAAAATTTGCTCGTCGTCTGCGTCTACAAAAAGTTCAATCGTGTCTCGTTGCTCGTCAACGTTCATGCTCAAGTGAATCGCATTGCAGCAAGCAGGGCAGTCGTCATAAAAATTTTGACTGCCATTTGATGCATCGAGCGTAATACCAATCGTGTGACCGCAGTGCGGACAAGCAACCATCTTTTCGGTGTAGTTTTTCATAATTCTGTCCTTTACATCTTCAACAAACAGTAGGGAAGGTCAGCAGCCTTTCACTGAAGCACGCTTCATCTGTAATACTAAATGTAGAAGTTACTGTTAGGCATGAATTAAGTATAAAACATGATTTAAGTAAGGAAATTAATCCGAGGTGTTGGCGAACATCACCATTCTGGTTTAATTAAGTTGACACTCACTATGTAAGATAATGTAAATCATTGTTACGCAACAATAATATTCCAATTAGTAGGACAGGATCCGTTTGATCATTTTGTCTGCTTGCTCCAAGTAGTGACCACCAAATTGGTTGTAGTGATTGAGTAAGTGATAAAGGTTGTAGATGTCTTTGCGTTCACTGTATGAGAACTCCAACGGCATGATGCTTTCATACCCTTGATAAAACTCTGGCTGAAAACCTTCAAACAGTTCCGTCATTGCAATGTCACACTCTCTATCTCCCCAATAACATGCTGGGTCGTAGCAGATTGGGCCAACCACCGAGTTAGCAACGTTGCCATGCCACAAATCGCCATGCAGCAGTGAGGGTTTGGGTTGGTGAGTTGCTAGGCGGTCGTGAACAACTTGGGTGAACTCATCGATATCCACCAGATGAACGCCTTTTTCACGCATCAGTTGCAGTTGCCAGCCAATACGTTGTTCAGCGAAAAACCGTGACCATTTTTTGTCCCATTTATTAGGCTGAAGGGTAGCGCCGATGTAATTGTCTTGATCAAAGCCATACTCTTTTTGCTCTCCCCACATATGCAGTCGAGCAAGTTGCTGGCCAAACGCATAGCTGTTTTTGTTGTCATCCAGTGGCTTGGTAGGCAAGTAGTTGAGAATGATAAATGAATGGTCTTTCGATGTGCCAGTTAAGATTAGCTCGGGCACAAACACGGTATTACTCTCACGCAATATGCGGATGTTTTCAGCCTCAATCTCAAACTTATTGATAAACGCGCGGTTGTTCACTTTAACAAAGTAGCGCTGTTGACCGTCGGAGATCATATAGCATTCGCTGATGTCCCCACCGTCGACTTTTTCTTTTTCGTTAATTTGGAAAGAGAACAACAGAGTGTCAGAAAGCTGCTTTGTAATGGCTTGCCACATAATTCATTCCATCATCCGGTTAGGTTACTGTCAGTGTAGATGATCGTTGACAGAGATAATGATTCATAGTGCAAAAAATTCAATCGTTTAACTGAAATGCTAGGTTACACTTTTAAACTGTGACTTAGGTCGCTGGATCGCATCTTAGTTGGCGGATGCGCCAGTCAACTTGATAATTTTGAGAAGCTTTCAAACTTTTCCCGCTAACTTGTGTTAGGTTTTGTAGGTGAGCATTAGTCGAAAACGTCGATTTTATCAGCAACTGTACCGAGTTAGGTTGTGTAAACTCCTTGATATGTCTTAGTATTAAAGTTGTAACTCGACGGCACGAATGAAATGGAGAAAAACTGTGGTTGTTGAAACCGATGGTTATCTAGCTCTTATTGAGCACTTAGCTTTCAACTTGGATGTCTTCGCCTCAGATGAGGGAGATATTGGTACTGAAAGCGTTGAAGATGTCGTGACTGATATGGTTGCGAGCAATATCATGGCAATTTTTGAGCAAAATCCTGAGCTTCACTCTAGCGTGCGTTTTCAGTTACTCAAAGAGGCCGATTCTGTCGTAGAAGATTTGGGAGAAGTGTTGGCCGGTGTATGGGGTAAACCTGCGACTAACGAGCAAATTCGCTTTTTAGACGAATACATCGCGCTGGTGAAAAATTTATTCGATTCTGCGGTCGCTAAATACGATTGATAGCCTAATCTCAGATTTCAGGCGAGGGACTCACTCGCCTTACATGCCAATACTTAGAAGCCCAGTAAGGGTTGTCTAGCCTAGAAATAATCACTCCTTTTGACGTCGAAGCGTGCATAAATTGCTTGTTCCCGAGATACACGCCAACGTGTCGCACTTTTGGTGACGTCTTGAAGAACACCAAATCACCGACGTTTGCTTGCTGATAGCTAATCTCTTTTCCAACCTTAACTTGATCTTTGGTGGTGCGCGGTAACTGATAGCCTAATGCTTGCTGGTAGGTGGCTTGAACAAATGCCGAGCAGTCGACGCCATTCAAGGACGTGCCGCCAAGTCGGTAGGGGGCCCCTTCCCATTGGGCGTAAACCTTCATCAACGAGTGCTTGAGTTGCTGCTGTTCAACAGAAAGTGGTGTCGACGCGGTTTGACTGAGCTCGCGATTGGGCTGCGAGCTACAGCCCACTAACAGAGCGGTTAGCATAGCCACTTTGAAGTAACTCGCACAAGATAGTCTCGGGTTCATAAATCCTTTCCATGAAATCTAACCGTAACAAATTCGCCATATGATGCCAGCAATCAACACCAAGCAGTAGGAACCGATCCCCGCATGGATACGCTGAACAAAGGCAAATTTAAACTCTCATTGATTCAAACCATCAGTACCGTGTTTGTGACTTTCACTATACTGGTCATTCTCCTCTCAGCCACCAGTATTAAAGGGCTAGACCGCATAGGTCAACAATTTTCCGACTTATCACAGCGAGCTCTGCCACTGGCGATGACCAATGCCAAGCTCACCCAATCGATCCTTGACCAAGTTAAGCAACTGAGTTACGCCACTCAAACACGCGAAGGACCAGCCCTAGAAGAACTATCCGTGCGGATAGAGGCTCTGATATCCGAAACTAATCAGTATTCACAACAAGTACTTAGCATTGCGAGTGACTATCAGCAAGGGATTAGCAGTGAGCAGACACAATCGATGACACAGTTGATTGAGACACTAAATGTCCTCAGCACAGAAGTGATCGCCACTCAACGAAACTTGCTATCTCGTCAAGCGAAAATCAATCAAGAGCTGGATGGATTTCGCTACGGGCTCGGCTCTGTTGGACCGGAGATGAGTCGAATTAGCTCTTTTCTTAGTGGCGATAATCCGGAATCAGCGGATGCAGCGAACCGTTTTATTGCCAATGTGAGCTCGTTGGAGAGTGCATTTATCGAGCTGATGATGCTCGGAGATTTAGACAAAGCTCAGCAAGAGTACCGCGAGATGAAAAATCGTCTTGCTGGGGTTAGTTTAGCCTATGATGACTTCAAAGAGTGGCACCCTGATGTCGAAGACTTTACCAGCTTAACCTCTGCGTATCAGATGGTCGAAGTGGGGTTCGAGTCAGGGGGCATGGTTGATCAAATCCTGGCTAAGCTTGAGCTAGTCAACCAGCAATCTGCGGAAATCGACCACGTTGTTGATATCGCTAACCAAACCATTGCTCAGCTCAATCAGATTTCATCGCAAGCACAATTACTGATTGATCAAAGCCAGCAAGTGGTCGAAGCCACCATGGGCTCTGTCACATCAACACTGATGGTGAGTGGGATAGTGATTGTTTCACTGGTGGTGATTTCTTGGTTGACGTTACGTCGGTGGATCCATCACGGCCTGAAAAATATTCTCAGCAGTTTAGATAGATTGACCCAGCACGACTTTACTTTCTCGGTGCAGATGCGTGGTCCGCTCGAGATGAAAGAGATCGCGAGTAAACTCAACCAAGTGATTGTATCGACGCACGAATCGATTGCGACCGTCACCAGAAATTGCGAAACCTTGTATCAAACCGCAGAAGTCAGCCACGATGCTGCAGAACGTTCCAATCAGAGTTTGAGTCAGCAAAATGAATCCTTGACCAGCATGGTAGCGACCATCAATCAATTGGAAGCATCGATCAGCGAAATAGCCAACATCACTCAAGAGTCGTATCAAGAGTCCAAACTGGCGACGGAGCACTCGAGCAGCGGAGTAGAGGCGATTGAAGAAAATCGTATGCGCTTGCAAAGGCTAGAGCAAACTTTGGATGCAAACGAAACCTCGATGGTTGAGCTGGATAAGCGAGTCAAACAAATCCGAGAAATGGTGGATTTGATTTCGGGTATTGCCGAGAACACCAACCTGCTAGCGCTCAATGCCGCGATTGAGGCTGCGCGCGCCGGAGAGCAGGGACGCGGGTTTGCGGTGGTTGCCGATGAAGTACGCAAGTTGGCCAGTGACACGTCGAGCCAAACCAGCAGCATTCGCGACCGAATGAATCAGCTGGTTGCGGCCGCTGAGCGAAGCCGAGTCGCGGTGGCTGAGTCGAGACAAGAAATGAGCAATGCGCTTGAATCGAGCGACATGGTGAAATCGACCTTTGCCGATATTGAAACCGCCGTCACACACATCCGTACTCGCGTTGAACAAGTATCCGTGGCCACAGAGCAACAGCAAAGTGCCACCGCTCATGTCAGTGAGTCGATTACCCGCGTGTCTGATCAAGGCCAGCAAACCAAGCGACAACTTGAGTCGATGGTTGAAAACTCACACCAAGTCGCCACTATTGCAGGCGATCAACAAGCCATGTTACACAAGTACGCACTGTAAGCTCTCACGCGCTTCAGTCTTGACGAAAAGGTTGGGTAAGCATCTTATCCAACCTTTGTTCGTTGCGGCGCTGGAAAAGGGGAATGCCAATCTTGATCGATTGATGGCCCAGTTCAGGCTGTGAACGATAGGTACCAAATAGCCGGTCCCAAACGGATAAGAAAAAGCCAAAGTTGGAGTGAGTTTCACGCGGTATGACTGAGTGATGGACGCGGTGCATATCCGGCGTGACAATCAGTTTGCGCAGAGGCTTATCTAAAACTAAGGGGAGATAACCGTTGCTATGGTTAAACATGGCACTGACATTCAACACGATCTCGAACACCACAATCGCCAGTGGTGAAACCCCAAGCAGCAGAGCAACACCAATTTTAATCCACATCGACAGCAAGATCTCAATCGGATGAAACCGTGTTCCCGTAGTCACATCAATGTCTTGATCGGCGTGATGCATACGGTGTAAACGCCAAAGCCAAGGTACGCGATGAAAAACTAGGTGTTGCAGATAGATAATAAGGTCGAGCACTACAACTGCCAGCAACACTTCAAACCAAGTGGGAAGTGGCCAGTGGTTAAACAGTCCAATCGTATGTTGCTCTGCATAATAGGCCGCCCCGAGGGCGACAATCGGCATCAGTAGCGTCAGACATAGCGAGTTAAAGGCAATCAAACCAAGATTATTGAGCCAGCGAAACCACTTTTTCTGCGTCAACGCTTTCCGCGGCGCGCGCCATTCCCATACCGCACATAACAGTAAGGTAGTGATGAAAAATCCAATCCGAATCATCTCGGCATTTTGCATGATATTATCCTTGCAACACGTATCGGGCTAAGTAAACTGACCGCCCTTAACATTAAACGCTTCCATTATGAGAATCCACGCTTTTCACCGCCTGTATCAACACCGCCTTGCTCAGTCAACGAAGCCTTTTATTGCCCGAGGCAGTAAAGTCGAGCGCTGCCTTTACTGCCAAGTCGCTAAGTCAAATTGCTTGTGTGACTATCAGCCAGACATCGACAGTGATATTGCGGTGATGTTGTTACTCTCAGACAACGAAGTATTCAAACCAAGCAATACTGGTCGACTCATCTTAGATACGGTTAAAGAAGGGTATGCGTTCCAATGGCATCGTACCGAGCCTGACCCTGAAATGCTGGCGCTAGTGTCGAACCCGAGCTACCAACCCATTGTTATCTTCCCCGACGAGTATGTTGAAGATGAGCAACGTTTGATACCAGTGGATTCGATTGGCCCACAGGGTAAAAAGCCACTGCTCATTTTTATTGATGGCAGTTGGCGTGAAGCGCGGCGGATCTTTCGCAAGTCACCCTATCTTGATGGTTTGCCAGTTTTGTCTGTCGAGCCTGAGTCTGTGTCACGTTATGTCATGCGGCGTTCAGATAATGCACAGCACCTTGCTACAGCAGAAGTTGCCGCCTTAGTGTTCGACCAGATGGGTGAGCAGCACTTGTCTGCGACATTAGCGGCATGGTTTGACGTGTTTAAAGAGAGCTATTTACACAGTAAGAGCCGATCAAAGTCAGATCAGCAACGTCCAGTTTTGCAAGCTTTCATTGAGGCTACAGAAACGCGAAGTCGCTCTAGTAATTGATGCCTGTATGCGCAAGGAGTGTCCAATTACGACCATCTCAAGGCTAAATTAGTCCTAAGTCACAGTTTGTAGGCGTAGCTATATGGATAATGAATCGGTTAACGATTTTATTATGTTTTGGGGAGAGATGAGATGTACTACGGCTTTGACGTTGGTGGCACTAAAATTGAGTTTGGAGCATTTAACGACAAATTAGAGCGAGTCGCGACCGAGCGTGTGCCAACGCCAACCGATGACTATGCGCAGTTAGTTGACACCATTGCCGGCTTAGTGAGCAAGTACGACCAGCAATTTACCTGTGAAGGTAAAATCGGTCTTGGTCTACCAGGAATGGAAGATGCGGATGACGCGACGGTACTTACGGTTAACGTACCTGCCGCAAAGGGTAAACCACTACGTGCAGACCTAGAAGCGAAAATCGGCCGTCGTGTCAAAATTGAAAACGACGCCAACTGTTTTGCGCTCTCTGAAGCCTGGGACGACGAGCTAAAAGATGAACCATCGGTGATGGGCTTGATCTTAGGCACAGGTTTTGGCGGTGGATTGGTTTACGACGGCGCGGTTTTCTCTGGGCGTAATCACGTTGCCGGTGAACTCGGCCATATGCGCTTGCCAATCGATGCATGGTTCCATCTTGGTGATAATGCGCCACTACTTGGCTGCGGCTGTGGTAAAAAGGGCTGTTTAGACAGCTATTTATCTGGTCGTGGTTTTGAGCTAATTTATGCACATTACTTCGGTGAAGAGAAAAAGGCGATCGATATTATCCAGGCTTACCAAGCTGGAGAAGAGAAAGCGTGTGAGCATGTTGAACGATTCATGGAACTGCTTGCGATCTGTTTTGCCAACATTTTTACCGCCAACGATCCTCACGTTGTCGCGCTCGGTGGCGGATTGTCTAACTTTGAGCTTATCTATGAAGAGATGCCAAAGCGCATTCCAAAATATCTTCTTTCTGTCGCTAAGTGTCCGAAGATCATCAAAGCCAAACATGGTGATTCGGGTGGTGTTCGCGGCGCTGCATTCTTGAACATCAAATAATAAGAACGTCAAATAATGACGGGAGCGTTCAGCTCCCGTTTTGTTTTGTTCAGTTCCCGTTTTTTTTTCAGGTCTTAGGTTATAGCTTATTGAATCTTTATGCTGTTTTTCAGCTCGCCAATCACCGCATCTATCGATTTGGGTTTACTCAATAAATAACCTTGAATATAACGACAGTTCAAGCCACGTAAAATATCCAACTGTCCCTGAGTCTCAACACCTTCGGCAATCACAGCAACGCCCAGTTGTTCTGCGAGCAAGGTTACTGATTGAATCAACACTACATTGTTTCGGTTCTGCTCGATATCCATCACAAACGAACGATCGATCTTAAGAATATCGACGGTGTTTTTCATCAAGTTTGAAAACGACGCGTAGCCCGTACCAAAATCATCCAACGCCACTTTTACCCCTTGCTTACGTAAAATGCGCAATAATTCCTGCACTTGGGGCTTGTCTTCTAACGGGATAGATTCGGTGACTTCGACCACAATATCTTTGTAGCTTAGCCCGTACTTATCAATGATTTCAGTGATCGAGCAATGGCTATGGCTCTCTTGACTCAGTTCGTCAATAGACCGGTTGACGTTAACAGGGATGTTATCAAAGCCAAGCTGCTTAAGTTTGATGATGTCTTGGCACACCTTCTCAAGCATAACCTGACCAAGCTGAAAGATATAGCCAAACTCCTCAGCAATAGAGATGAACTCAAAAGGAGGAATAACTTCGTTGTCTTCACTCCAACGCGCTAATGCTTCCATCTCAACAATGGAGTTGGTATCAAGATCGTAAATAGTTTGATAGGCGACATCGATTCGCTTTTCGTCAATCGCTTTCTTGAGTTTGCGGCTCAAATCATGACGACGAGCAATCTTGTGTTCCAAAGGAACTGAATACTCGATGGTGGTGGTGAGCGGAGCATTTTTAGCTTCAATCAGCGCATAGTAGGCTTGATTGAGAGGGTGGGTGTCGATGACATCCTTAATACTCGATATGCCGATGTTCACGGCCAGTTCAATCGCGTGAGTATCTATTTTAAACGGTGTTTCAATCACGGAGCGTATCTGAGAGACTAAGTCGTCAATATTAACCGAAGCGTTTTTATCGACACTTAGCGCGAATTGGTCAGCGCCATAGCGGCAAATATTGATGGAGTCACTACTAAAATGGCTGTGGATTAACTGACCAACATAAATCAGCAGTTTGTTACCAAATGACTCGCCGTAAATATTGTTAAACGAAGAGAAGCGTTTGATATCAACGATAATGACCACAGGCTTGCTCACCGTTTCTAGCGCGTTGATGAATTTTTCACGCTTCATTAATCCAGTGAAGTCAGATTGCTCTTTATAGCGGTTTAACTCATTCTCAATCGATTTTTGCAGGCTCAAGTCTTCAAAGATGCCAATGTAGTTTTGCACCTCACCCAAACGATTGCGTAACTGATAAATAGATAAATGCTCAGGGTAGATAGCACCACTTTTGCTCTGATTCCATATCTCACCTTGCCAGAATCCATTTTCATGTACGGTCTGCCACATGGCGCGATAGAAATCTGCATCGTGAATGTTGGAGGCGAGAATGGATGGGTTGCGTCCTTCTAGCTCTTCGGCGCTATAGCCGCTGATGTTCACCACTTTGGAGTTACAATTGATGACGCGGTTATTTTTATCAGTGATCAGCACTCCATTCGGCGATAGTTCAATCACCCGCTGCGCAAGGTCAAACTCGGCCTCTAGATCTGAAACATGAGTGACATTTTTAACGTGGCCGGTGACTTCGGCTAAGTTTCCTTGCTGATCAAACTGTCTGGAATAGTTGATTTCTAGCTGCAGTTGACAAGGATTATGTTCTTTGTAGACAGTAAAATGCTCGGTTTGGGATGCAAGACTGAGGCTGGCTTTAAATTTGACAAATTGCTCAGGCTGATTGAACACGTAACGGCCAAAAAACTGGTCAAACGAGAGAGAAGTGGTGTGAGGCGCGGACAACATTTTGGCTAAGTGACTGGAATAGGTAAAATGATTTTCTGCAATACTCCAAGTCCAAGAGCCACTATGGGTGAGCTGTTCAGAGCGCTGGAACTGGCTCAAAAGATCGTCTTTTTGTTTACCGAGTCGTTGCTGCAGTATCGTTTTACCAATCAAAAAGCCTAGGGTTTCAAACCAGTTAGTATCAAAGTCAACCTCAGGCAATGGGTGGTTGTACATCAACGCAATAACGCCGATGGTGGTTTGGCTTCTAGATTGAATCGGTATTCCTAAGTAGCTATGTGCATCAATGACTTGGAGGATATCATCCTCTGGAAACTGCTCTTGAATACCCTCGGGGTAAACACACATATCGGCGCTGTCTAATACCGCTTCGCATGGTGTACCGCCTAACGAATAACTAATATTATCCGCAAGCTTACCTTGGGCGAGATAACAGCGAGTTGTGGCAGTTCGTTGCGCTAAGTTGTACTCAGCGATAAGGCAATGGTCAGGCTTGTAACGTAAATAGACTTCGTTCAAGCAACGCTGATAAAGCTCCATTTCATCTTTTGAATCAATCACTTTTTTAATTAGCGATTCCATTACGCAGCGAATTCCTAGATTGCATGATACGAGAAAAAGTGTAGCTCATAGTCACACAGATAGTGAGGTTTGTATATGGGATTGGGGAGGATTTGTGATTGAAATATATAAAGTTGTTAACAGGGAGGGCGACTAAATAGCCCTCATCACTGACTAGTTATTTTTGTGGCCGACGCCGCGGTTCTCTTTTTGCTTTAAGGTGATTTTACCAAAGCCCAGTTTCTTGAAATGGTTATCGCGATAGTTGCGCACCGCTTTAGTATCAGAGATGGCTTCAATCTGCTGCTCCATTTTCAAATATTCTGAGAGATCTATCCCTTCAGCATCAGCAACCGCTTCATGAATGGTGCGATATTGCTGGTACGAAAAGGTCAGGGTCTTCTCTTCGTCTTTATAGGTATAAAGTATTGTGCGCGACATAATGGTGTCCTAGATATCATCAATAGGCCAGCAATGCTGGCCTCATTTTGCAAGGCCTAGATTCTGCCTTGAAGCGGGATGATTGTCACGCTTTCACCGACCTTTACACTATCAATAGCGGGAGAAATTTCAATTAGGCAGTTAGCCTCGCTCATTGAGCGCAAAATCCCAGAACCTTGGTGTCCGGTTGTTTTCACCGATAGCTGACCATGAGCATCAATTTGGTAGACACCACGACTAAACTCAGTACGACCTTGTCGTGATCTAAGTTCTTCAGTCGCCGTGGCATTGACTTTTAAAGGTTGCCAGCCCATTTCACCTTGCATCTTACGCAGCGCTGGTTCGACAAAGTTGATGAACGAGACCATCACCGCTACAGGGTTACCAGGTAGACCAAAGAAGGGTTTGCGATTGAGATGTCCAAAAGCGAGTGGGCGACCCGGGCGCATATTAATTCGCCAAAAATCTATTTGGCCTAACTTGTCCAACGCAAGCTTTATATAATCCGCATCCCCCACTGATACGCCTCCTGAAGTAATGACGACGTCAGCTTGCTGCGACGCTTGCTCTAGCGCTTCCATCATCCTTGCTTGGTCATCATCAATGATACCTAAATCGATGATCTCGCAACCCAGCTTTTGCAGCATCCCCATTAAGGTAAAACGATTGGAGTCGTAAATAGAGTGGTCTTTTTGCGGCGTTCCTGGCGCTTGCACTTCATCGCCGGTAGAGTAGATGGCGACTTTTAGTTTTCGATAGACTTCGCATTGCGCTAAACCAAGTGAGGCCATCATGCCCATCTCAGCAGAGGAGATACGTTGACCGCTACCAAAGACCTCCGCACCGAGCGCAAGATCTTCACCCGCTTGGCGAACATTTTGCCCGGCCTTGATCGAAGCCTCACCAAAGGTGACGCTGTCACTATCTTGTGTCGCTTGTTCGCGCATCACAACCGTGTCAGCGCCTTGCGGCATAGGTGCACCGGTCATGATTTTTACCGCTTGACCTTTCTCTAGCGATTTTTGATAGGCGTGGCCCGCGAACACATCGGCCATAACTTGATAGTGATTGGCTCTGAGATCGTCACTGCGAATCGCGTAGCCATCCATGGCTGAATTTGTATATTGCGGCACGTTGACTGGCGAGATTACCGGCTGCGATAACACGCGTCCGTAACCATCAGCCAAACAGCAAAGTTCTTTCTCTGTCACAACTTCCACTGAAGAGAGAATCTTTTCTTGTCCTTGAGTCACCGATAAAAAAGCAGGAGAGAGCGTATCGCAACTAGCATTGGCGTTGCTTTTGCTTGAAGCAACGCTGTAGCTTTGGATATACGACACCACGAAATCTGCGATCGCCGATAAGTCATTGATGTCCATCTGCGGCAAGTTTGAGTCTGGCACTATGTTATCCGCCGCAATCGCAATGATGTTGCTGTCGTTTGGGTAGAGCCAAGGTTTGCCGACGGCTTCTCGATGAAGTTCAATCTTAGGGAAAGCAATGTTTTTGCAACCTTCGACCAAAATGACGTCCAAGTTATCGCAGTCAAAGCGAGACAGCAGGTACTCGAAACTGGACTCTTGCTCCGGCGTTTCGGTCATCAACGCAAAACGGTTTCTTGATGAAATCAACATCTGACTGGCCCCAGCTTTGCGCAGTCGGTAACTATCTTTGCCTGGTTTATCGACGTCAAAGTTGTGATGCGCATGCTTGAGTACACCGACCCTTAGGCCAACGTCAGTCAGTTTAGGTAACAAGGCTTCGAGTAAGGTGGTTTTTCCAGTACCAGAATAGGCAGCAAAACCCAACAGTGGGATAGGGAGGGAATTGTTCATCAGCTAAGCGTTCCAAATTGGGCCAGTTCTTCAGGGGTGTTGAGATTAACGAAGCACTGTGGTGAGTCACTAAAATCGACGTAGCGTGTGTGGCACTCTTTGTAGAGCAAAATGATCTTGCGATCGCCTCGCTCGAGAAATGCAGTCAGTTTAGGCAATACTCGCTTGTGGTAGAGGGTAAAAACCGGTTGTTGATAGTCACCATCGTGCGCCACTAAGATATCAGTTTGCGCTGTGACCTCTGAGCAGAAGCGAGCAACCAAATCGGTGTTGATTTGTGGACTATCACAAGGGACAAAACCGACCCAATCGGTGGGGGCATGGAGCAATCCCGCGTGAATGCCTCCCAATGGGCCAGGGTACTGCTTAAACTCATCACCAAATACCTGGCCATATTGCGCGTACTGCGACTGGTGGCGGTTGGCGTTGATTAAAATCTGAGAAGTTTGCGGGGCAAGTCGGTCAATCACATGTTGAATAAGGGGTTTACCATTTAACAATATTAACCCCTTATCATTGCCACCCATACGGCTGGCTTGACCACCCGCTAAAATAACCCAACTAGTTTGCGTTGGAAGAAGCATAACGACTCTTTATCTCTTTATCGGTAATAACTTGTAGTAGTGGTGATTCAACCAACGTAGTCTCTTTTATCCACCACTGTTTACGACATAAATCGGTTAAAGCGTTGGTTTGATGGCTGGTAATGACCAAACTTGAACCTCGATTCAGCAAGTCTTGAGCCATCACCACTAGGCGTTCAATCGATTCTTGATCAAGTGAGGCACTGGGTTCATCCATCAACAAAATCGATGGTTTCAATATCCAAGCACGCGCCATCGCTACCCGCTGTTTTTCTCCTCCTGACAACACAGAAATATGTTCGTCAGCGAGGGTTTCTAAGCCTACCATACGCAAAGCCGTAATGACTTGCGCTCGCTTATCTTTTGCAGACTCTTTTTGATAACGAATACCGTAAGCGACGTTCTGATAAACACTGCCATCGAATAAATAGGGTGATTGGTGCAGATAGATCACTTGATTGCGGCCACTTCGGGTAAACCAGCGTTGTAACAAGCTATCATTGGCGGCGTGGACACGTCCTGTGGTCGGTTTGATCAGACCTGAAAGAATTTTAAGTAATGTTGTTTTGCCCACTCCGTTATCACCTTTTAGGTAAATAGCGTCGTTGGGCCCAATCGTTAGGGTTGGGATGTGAAATAGAACTCGTTGTTTAAAGCGCATAGACAACTGCTGAGCAGTCATTTTTATCGTCATAATACTAAGTCCTTAAATACCCTTTGCCGCGCATACTGGTCAGTAGAAAATTGAGCAGCAGTGCCAGTGTGAGTAGAACAATCCCTAGCGCCACACCTTGAGCAAACGCCCCTTTATGGCTTTCCATCGCAATGGCGGTGGGGATGTTGCGAGTAATGCCCATAATGTTGCCACCGACCATAGTGGAACAACCGACCTCTGTCACAATTCTCGAAAAGGCAGCGATAGCGGCGGCGAGCAGAGGAAATCGTGTTTCCCAAATCATAGTGGCGATAATTCTCGGCACACTCACACCCAGTGTGATGGCCGTTTCGACTGCGCGTCGGTCACTCGATTGCAACGCCCCATGCATCATAGAGACAAGAACTGGAAAGCCAATCAACATTTGTCCAAAGATCATCGCTTTTTGAGTAAACAGCATTTGCCAATCACCCAGCGGTCCTGAACGGGACAAAAGCATGTACAGAATCAAGCCGATCACCACTGTGGGTATTGCTTGCAAAGTGTTGATCAACGATAGGAATAGCCACTTACCTCGAAACTCGGTATAGGCAAGCAAAAAAGAAAACATGATCGCTGGGAACAGGACTATGGAGATTGCAGATAAAGAGACGCTAAAAGAGACGGCCACGATCTCCCACAGCTCTTGGTCAAAACTGACCAAGAGCGCGAGTGCATCCAGTGTGGTTTGCCACAAACTCATAGACAATTATTGTTGGTCTGCATTGGCAACAAACAGCTGAGTGCCATTGAGTTTAAAGCTATTGATCAGAGCTTGGCCTTTGGGATTGACCAGCCAATCACTGAATGCTTTTGCACCTTGATAGTTGATACCTGGATAGCGCTCAGGGTTAACCAAGATCACTTGATACGGGTTGAACAGATTCTTATCGCCTTGAAACAGCACTTTGAGATCCAACTTATTGGTGTAGGCCAACCAAGTTCCGCGGTCGGTCATGGTATACCCCTGCATTTCATTGGCCATGTTGAGTGTGGGGCCCATACCTTGACCAACACTGCGGTAACCACCAAAGTTAGGTTCCATATCGGCTTGCTGCCAAATGCCTTTCTCTTTTTTGTGAGTACCGGAATCATCACCACGAGAGACGAAGGTGGCATTTTGGTTCGCAATTGACTTAAAGACCTCAGCGACATCTTTTTGTTCTGTTACCTTAGCTGGGTCAGATTGAGGACCAACGATAACGAAATCGTTGTACATCAGTTTACGCGGCAATACGCCAAAACCTTGCTCGACAAACTTAGCTTCCGCTTTTGGGGCATGGGTCATGACCAAATCAACATCGCCGTTTTCTCCCATTTTCAGCGATTTTCCCGTTCCTGCTGCGATCACATCAACTTGGTAGCCGGTCTCTTGTTCAAACTTTGGCAACAAGTATTCAAGCAAACCTGAGTGGTAGGTGCTCGTGGTTGTTGCCAAGCGAACATGGGGTTTTTCGCCTGCGGCGAACACAGAGTAACTGATGAGGGCGAGTGACGCTGTTGCAAGAGTGATTTTGATTGCTTTCATATAGTTATAATTCCATTTTGGGACTACAAAAACCGCCGTTTATCTTACGGCTTTCGACACTGGCGACTTATTTATAAATCGGCACGCATATTAAGCAAGCTTGATGCCAGAAATCTGTGAGCATTTTCGAACGTAATATCAGTAGCTTAGGTACATAAATCATGACGAGGGACAAAATGTCCCACTTTTATTCAGTTTGTTGATAAGAAACTTGGTACACTCTGTCCTAATTGCAACTAGTTGAACTGAGTAATATGCCTCCTTCCTTCGATCCAAACAAAGCGTCTCAATATCAAGCCTTCTCTGTTCTCGTCGTCGATGATGAACTAGGTATGCAAACCATCCTCAACAAAGCATTGAGCAAATGGTTTGCTAAAGTCGACTGTGTTGGCTCTATTGAACAAGCGGAGTCGTTGCGCACAGAGCATCACTATGATTTGATTGTGCTCGATATCAACTTGCCAGGTCGCTCCGGGATAGAGTGGGAAGAAGCTTTTACCGATCCGGAGAGAAAAGCCGATGTGATCTTTATGACCGGCTACGCAGATTTGGAAACCGCCATTTCAGCCCTTAAGCTTGGCGCGTCGGACTTTATTCTCAAACCTTTCAACCTAGAGCAGATGCTGCAAGCGGTGCAGCGATGTATGGATAAAAGGCTCGAGCAGCGCCATCAATATGCGCTACGCCATGACTTTAAGCGCCATATTACGACAGATATCGTCGGTGGCTCCGACAAAACCAAGCAGCTCAAGCAGTTGATCAGTCAGTTTGCGCCGTCACGAGCGTCGGTGTTGATCGAGGGGGAGTCGGGAACTGGTAAAGAACTGGTAGCGCGCGGGGTGCATGAAGCGAGTCAACGCAGTGGCCCATTTGTCCCAATCAACTGTGGCGCGATTGCGCCGGATCTTCTAGAAAGTGAACTGTTTGGGCACAACGCTGGTGCGTTTACTGGCGCAAAGAAGAGCCGTGAAGGCCTATTTAGAGTCGCGAATGGAGGCACGCTGTTTCTAGACGAAATTGGTGAAATGCCACTGACTATGCAGTCTGCGCTGTTGCGTGTGTTAGAGCAGCGTACCATTCGCCCGGTGGGCTCGGAAAAAGAAGTCACCGTTGACGTGCGAGTGGTCGCGGCGACTAACCGCAATCTGCAACAAGAGGTAGCAAAAGGGCATTTCAGACAAGATCTCTATTATCGGTTGAATGTACTTAAAATCGATGTCGCGCCGTTACGCGAACGAAAGGCAGACTTAATCGAGCTGGTGCCATTTTTTACCAAGATGTTGTCGGCGGAACTCGGTATGCCTGATCCTAAATGGGCTCATGAGGACATTTTGGCCATGAATGAGTATGACTGGCCGGGAAACATCCGCGAGCTCAAAAACCTCATTGAACGTTGTATCTTGCTCGGTAAGCCGCCAGCGCATTACTGGCGTGAGATACACGGAGAGACACTTAAACCATCGGTGACGATGACAGTGTCAAATGGCGCAGAATTGATCGAGCTGACTTCGAGCAGTACGCAGGGTCAAGGCTATCCCAACAGCTGGTGTTTGAAAGATGTTGAGAAAGCGCACATTCAGCAACTGGTTGATTACCATGATGGCAACAAGTCAGCGGCGGCACGCGATCTTGGCGTGGCAAGAAAAACCTTAGAGCGCAAGTTTAAAGAGTGGGAGAGTGAGGAGTCGAGCTATGCCGATTAGCGCGACGCTTTGGTCAAAGTGGCGTTATCGCTTTAAAACCATGGTGCGCTATCGTTTGATCATTTTGACCTCTGCACCGATCCTGTTGACGCTGATCGCGCTGATTGGAATCACCATCTACTGGTCGATTCATTACACTTGGCAAAGTGCATTGGTCGATGTTTCCGAGAGACTTGGTGTGGCTGAAAACAGTATTGAGCTGATTCAAGAGAAACAAGCCAACCACGTTAAGTCATTCGCACGCTCTTATGAGTTTATTCAGCGTGTGCGCGATCCTAATATCGAAGAGACTGAACTTCAGTATTGGGTGTCGGAGCAGCGTAAGGCGTATAAGCTCGATTTCTTACGTTTTCACCGGGTAGACAGCGTCGAGAGCAAGTTTCGCTTTATGGATCTGACACGACGCGAATCCTTTTTTGATGTGCTCTCGCAGCAACAGCTAGCTGAGCTCGGCGACGACTTAGTGAAACGGGCGCAAACGCCAATCTTAAACAGCCAAGCGGTAGAAAGTCGCGGATTGGTCAGCCGCACAGTGATACCTATCTACAACCCAAATCTCGACATTATTGGCTTTCTTGACGGCGGGCTATTGCTCAATAACAGCACTGGCTTAGTCGATACCATTCGCGATCTTATCTACCCCTCTAAGCAAGATACGTTACGCCCAGTAGGAACATTGACCGTATTTTTAGATGACCTGAGGGTCAGCACCAATGTACCGCTAGATAGCGATGATCGGCTGGGACGCGCGATTGGTACACGGGTATCGGATGAAGTCAAACAAGTGGTACTTATTGAGGGGCAGGAGTGGGTTAACTTAGCCTTCGTTTACGATGCTTGGTACATCACGGCCTACCAGCCGCTGTACGATCAGTACAATAATGTCATCGGGATGCTTTATACCGGATATTTGATGTGGCCGTTTTTAGCTACTTACATGACCAACATAGCTGAGATATC
Source organism: Vibrio sinaloensis (assembly GCF_023195835.1). NCBI lineage: Bacteria > Pseudomonadati > Pseudomonadota > Gammaproteobacteria > Vibrionales > Vibrionaceae > Vibrio > Vibrio sinaloensis. The sequence continues at coordinate 1,490,058 of NZ_CP096199.1, forward strand.
CATTACCACCGTCATGTTGTTGCTACTCTCCAGTCTGATTGTCTATCGGGGTTCTCGCGACCTATTTCTACCCGTCGAGCGCATCCACCGAGTGGTTAAGATGATCCAATTGGGCAAAGACACCCGGATTGGCCCGTTAGGACTGGATGAAAACCACGAACTCGCTCAACTGGCTAAGCAGTTTGACAACATGCTCGACCTACTTAAGCAGCAAAAGAGTGAACTTGAGGTTGCCGCTGGACAACTCGAACGCAAAGTACACGAGCGCACCGCGAGCTTAAAAGAGAAAACCGAGCAGCTCGAACTGCACATTCAATTGCTCAATCAGACCCGCGATAAACTTGTGGTGAACGAAAAGCTGGCCGCACTTGGGGAACTCACCGCAGGCATCGCCCATGAAATCAACAATCCGACCGCCGTCATCCTTGGCAACATTGAACTTATTCAGTTTGAACTGGCAGAAGACTCGCAGCGCGTCTCTGAAGAGATAGAAGCTATCCATGCTCAGATTGATCGGATTCGCAATATAACGCGCAGTCTACTGCAGTACAGTCGACAAGGGGGTGTACAAGATGAGATCACCTGGCAGCATGTGAACCCTATTGTCGAAGAGAGTATCACCCTAGTAAAAACCGGTTCGAAAAAGCGTGATGTGGAATTCGTCACCGATCTGAACGCGAAAAGTTGTGTCGAAGTCAATCGACATCAACTGTTGCAAATACTGGTTAATTTACAGATGAACGGTATCCATGCGATGGAAGGAAAAGGAAGGCTCACCATTACTACCACCGACTGGATGGATGGGGGTAACTGCCGAGGGGCGATCATCAGTGTTCGCGATCAGGGATGTGGAATCAAACCCGAGAATTTGAAGCGTATCTTTTCGCCTTTTTATACCACCAAAAGAGACGGTACTGGACTTGGGCTCTCGGTTTCACAAAGTATCTTGAGCCAAACAGGGGGCGAAATGAAAGTGGAATCAGAATGGGGCAAAGGGTCGACGTTTTATATCTATCTACCCGTTAGAAATGAATCGGAGCTAAAAATTACCAACATTTAGCTTAGTGTTGGTAACTCACAGTTCAAAATTCTGCGGTGTCATTTAACCTACAAACCGATCGACAAAGTAAAACAATACTTGCAGTTGGCGACATGAATCAGTAGTGTGGCGCCGTTTTTCATTTTTAATAGGTAATGACATTGATTTCCACAAACAACATCACGCAACAGTTCGGCGCCAAGCCGCTGTTTGAGAACATTTCGGTTAAATTCGGTGAAGGTAACCGCTACGGTCTGATTGGTGCGAATGGTTGTGGTAAATCAACCTTCATGAAGATCCTGAGCGGAGAACTTGAGCCGACTGGGGGTAACGTCAGTTACGATCCTAACGAACGTGTCGCTAAGCTGAATCAGGACCAATTCGCCTACGAAGAGTACACCGTGATTGATACCGTCATCATGGGGTATAAAGAACTGTGGAAAGTGAAACAAGAGCGTGATCGCATTTACTCATTGGCAGAAATGAGTGAAGAAGAGGGCATGCTGGTTGCGGATTTAGAAGTTCAGTTCGCGGAGATGGACGGTTACATGGCCGATGCCAAAGCCGGAGAACTCCTGCTTGCGGTCGGCATTCCTGAAGAGCAGCATTATGGCTTAATGAGTGAAGTCGCACCAGGTTGGAAGCTTCGTGTGCTTCTTGCCCAAGTTCTGTTTGCCGACCCACACATCATGTTACTCGACGAGCCAACCAACAACTTGGATATGGATACCATCCGTTGGTTAGAAGAGACGCTGAACCAACGCAACTGTACCATGATCATCATCTCGCACGACCGTCACTTCCTAAACTCAGTGTGTACGCATATGGCTGACTTAGACTACGGTGAGCTGCGCGTGTATCCAGGTAACTACGACGAATACATGACAGCAGCGTCTCAGGCTCGCGAGCGTCTACTGTCAGACAATGCCAAGAAAAAAGCACAAATCGCTGAACTGCAAACCTTCGTAGCACGCTTCTCTGCAAACGCGTCTAAGGCAAAACAAGCGACGTCTCGTGCCAAGCAAATCGATAAGATTCAATTGGAAGAGGTGAAAGCCTCAAGTCGTCAGAACCCGTTCATTCGTTTTGAACAGTCTAAAGAACTGTTCCGTAACGCGCTAATCGTTGAAAACTTGAGTCAAGGCTTTGAAGAAGACTTATTTAGCAACTTCAACGCGATTTTTGAAGTCGGTGAACGCGTCGCCATTATTGGCGAAAACGGTGTCGGTAAAACAACCTTATTAAACACATTGGCCGGTGTACTAAAACCACGCACTGGTGAGTTTAAATGGTCAGAAAACGCCAACATCGGTTACTACGCTCAAGATCATGCCGCCGACTTTGCGGAAGATCTCAACCTAATGGAATGGATGGGGCAGTGGCGCCAAGAGGGCGATGATGAGCAAGTCGTGCGCAGTTTCCTTGGTCGGATGCTGTTCTCTCAGGATGACATCAAAAAGTCAGTCAAAGTGCTGTCTGGTGGTGAGCAAGGGCGGATGCTACTTGGCAAAATCATGATGCATAAACCCAATATGCTGCTGATGGATGAGCCAACCAACCACATGGATATGGAATCGATCGAGTCGCTGAACAATGCGCTTGAACAGTACAAAGGGACGCTATTCTTTGTTTCGCATGACCGTGTTTTCGTTGACTCGTTAGCAACTCGCATCATTGAGATAAAGAACAATCAAATCACCGACTTCAAAGGGACTTACGCAGAGTTCCTTAAAGCTCGCGGTATTGAAGGCTAAACCCGCCGCCATTTAAATGTTCAGAGCCTCCAGATGGAGGCTCTTTTGCTATTTGAATACAAGCTTTTGCGCATAGCCACATTTCACTATCTATCTACTGCTGGCCCTTTACATCAAACTTAATTCTGTCGGCACCAGTAAAAACTTGAAAGCGCAATCCTTTTGCTCTCGCGATGGTGATAATGCCAAAGCGCTCTGCCAGCTCTAACCCCATCTGGGTAACGCCAGAACGAGAGAGCAACACAGGGATGCCCATTTGCGCCACTTTAATGACCATTTCGGAGGTTAGGCGACCAGTAGTGTAAAAGATCTTATCCGATCCCGACTCTTGATTAAGCCACATTTCACCGGCCAGCGTGTCCACGGCATTGTGGCGACCGACATCTTCCACAAATGAGAGTACTTGCTCTTGCTGACACACGGCACAGCCATGAACGGCACCGGCTTTTTTGTAGGTATCATTGTAGTGGGTCAAGGCTTCGAGAGCGGAATAGATTTCAGACTGCTTGAGAGTGACTTGCGGCACTTGATAGCCTTCAAGTTGCTTCATGACATTGCCGTACATGGTGCCTTGACCGCACCCGGAAGTGACGGTCTTCTTCTTAAGCGCGCTTTCCACCTTCTGGACGTCTTCTTTGGTAATCACCGCGGCGCTGTGCGTTTCCCAATCGATAATCACAGATTCTAGGGCATTGGGGTCACTCAGGAAGCTTTGGTTTTTTAAATAGCCCAATACCAGAGATTCTGGTCTAGAGCCCAGCGTCATCAGCGTCACCACCTCTTTCCAGTTCAACATGACAGTGAGTGGGCGTTCGCAGGCGATTTGCTTGGTTAAACGTTCGCCATATTCATCGAAGACGTCGACTTCTATGGTTTGCAGCGGATTTTCACTGGTTTTGATAATAGTAGGCTTAACCACGGCGGTTCCTATTCAATTGTTCAAGGAGTGCGACTTGCAAGCAAATTGTGTTCCTAACTGCGATTAGGTTATAGATTGCACACATTCTCAATTTTGAATCGACGGTTAGGCTAGGTTGAAAGGAGTACTCAACTTAATGCTAACGGCGTTTTTAGAATGATGACAGCACACTGGGTACAAAATTTGCTTTGTTATGCTGCTTAAACAGTTTGCTAAGTGCAGCGCATGAACCATCTAAACACATATTAACAATGGAATAAACCATGGCAAAACAACAATCTGTGACCGAACAACTGCACAAGAGTGAAGAGTTATGGTCAGTGGAGTGCCAACTTATCGCCCATGAGATTGCGACAGGTTTATGGACGACCACACAATGGCAGTTGGTCGGGTTTGACTTAAAACCCGCTCAACCCACTGACAACGTTTGTGTGTTGCAGTTACATCGAGATGAACGTACCGACTATCGCTTTAATCTCAGTTCCAAACAGCCGAAGCTGTTTGTGGTGTTAGACAATGTCGACTCCGATGAAAAACCAAGTATTGTCACCATTACCGCGTCGCAAAGTGTCGCAGGGCAATACATGGATGGGGACTATCTGGTGCTTTCTAACGATATGCCTCTTGCGGTACAAGCATGGATAGAAGCTTTTATTGGTCGACATGGCGAGTTGTTAGAACAGCGACGCAAGAAACGTAAAGGGGCGGGTAGAGCCAGTGGCAACTAATTTCTTAAATCGTTGGTCACAACGTAAGCTTGAGCAGCATTCTCATCAAGAAATTGAAGAGACACCACAAGACTGTGCCGAGCAGGGGGGCGAAGCAAGCCCTTGTGAGACTCAAGTTAAACAAGCGAGTGATGAATCATCGTCCGTTGCTTCGCTATTGGTGTCTGAAGCTGAGGCGAGCGTAAAAAAAGCCGCATTGCGAAAACTGTTTCTCTCTGGTCAGTTTAGCGAAATCGATGGTTTGAATGATTACGACCATGACTATAAAGCGGTCAAGTCTCTATCCAGTGAAGTGGCAGAAAAACTGCGCGATTGGATGAATCAACAAGATTCACAACCCGTTGCTGAAGAGTTGGACAGCGAAACCGCTGACACCGAGGTCGATTGCGCAGAAATGGATGAACAAACGCCAAATGAACGAGCACAAGCCGACAAGCCCGATCAAACAATGGGACAAAATATACCACACAAAAAATAGGTACATTTTGACCAAGTGTGAATATAACGGGTGAGACAATTTGTCTCACCCGTTTTTTTTACGCTGAGATATTTGCACAAAAAGAACTAATTTACTGATTTATAACTAGTAAAAAGTTGGTACAGCACTTGCTATTACTCGCCTAGGTGAATATTCCGTTCTAACTGGAACTGAGCAATGCTGAAACAACAACTAAAACAATCCGCCACAACCAATGGTAAAGCACGCTGGTATGCGTTTGAGCATACGGTTGAGTTAACTAACCTCATTCCCCCTACAGTCAGTTATGAAAGTGGTGGGCATACGCTGATCGTCGGTCCCACCTCAATCATTGAAAGCGCCGCCCAACAGCTTGAGCAGATGAGCAGTCTCACCTTGCTCTCAACCGATGGTGAACCCGGTGAACATAGTCGTCTTTTCTTTGCCAACACCGTCGAGATCAGTGGCTTTCTCGGTGCTTTTAAAGTGCTCACTGATAATAAAGGGGTCGAGGTCAACCTAGCCAGCATCGCCATCAACCATGACTGTTTTGATGTCGTTCTCGACCTCTGCCTAAATAGCTGCATGACTGAAGAAGTGCCCGTACCTGGTTACTATCCGGTTGGGCGCGGTCACCCCAAGCTCGCTGATGCGCTTGAAGAAATACCGACCTTGATGGGGACCTTTGATAAGCCAAAGTTCTTTCGACTAGATACGGATCTTTGTGCGCACAGTTCTCGTGGTGTCAAAGGATGTGAACGATGCGTTGACGCTTGCCCTGCTGGAGCGTTGTCGAGTGAAGGTAGCGACAAAACCGGACATAAAATCGAGATCAATCCATATTTGTGTCAGGGGGTGGGGACTTGTGCCACGGCCTGCCCGACAGAAGCGATTCATTACGCTTTACCTAACCCACAAGAAACGCAAAAGTTTATAGAGCGGACGTTAGCCAACTATGAATCTCAGGGTGGGTTGGAACCGATCATCTTAATCTGCAGCTCTCGTCACGAGTCTTATAACGTCATGGCGCTGCAAGCATTGCCAGACAATGTCATCCCCATCGTTGTCGAAGAGTTACCCTCTGTTGGCATTGATTCTTGGTTCGCAGCTCTGGCTAATGGCGCGACACAGGTTTTGTTTGCAGCGAGCCGCCATATGCCAGCGACCATCTTACGTATTCTCAACAGTGAAGTATCCATCGCTCAAACACTACTTGAGCAACTGGGTATCGCTAAAGAGACGATCGACATCCTTTACCTTGAGTCGCTTCGAGAGGGCACGCCAACCCTATGTCATGACTCATTTGATCTCGCTTTGGGTGAGCTAGAAGGTAACAAACGTCAGCGCCTATTTACTGCATTGGATGCGCTGGCGCAGTCGCGAATTCCCGTCGACAACATCGTTGAACTGCCCGCAGGTGCACCATACGGAAACATTTCGTGCCAAAGCAGCGACTGCACCCTGTGCATGAGTTGTGTTGCTGTCTGTCCGACGCGCGCTTTGCATACGGATGGCGCGTCGCCATCGCTCAAATTCGTCGAGCAAGATTGTGTTCAGTGTGGTCTGTGTGTCAAAGCCTGCCCAGAACAAGTCTTGACCATGACGCCAAGGATCAATTGGGATCAACAAGCCCGTCAGCAAGCACAAGTGATTCACCAAGAGAAGGCGGCCGAGTGCGTGCGTTGCCACAAGCCTTTTGCCCCTCAGTCGATGATAGACATGCTGCAGAATAAGTTACGCGGTCACTCGCATTTTGCTGATGATACGGCGCTCAACCGTATTGCGATGTGTGAAGACTGCCGAGTCGTGGATATGTTTGAAGCGATGGCCGACGACCCAACCAAACAACTCAACTACTAAGACAGGATGTGAGCAATGGAACAAGATTATCAATCCATTCGTAGCGATATTTACTTGGTGTTGGCAGCGCTTTTCCGTCAAGCCCCGAGCGATGAGATGCTCGCCTTTCTGTCATCTCTGGAAACGGAGTCTTCCGATAGTGCTATGAAGCACGCATGGCTGCAACTTTCACGCGCCGCTCGAGAAAGCCAATCCGCATCGCTTGCAGACGAATACCAAGAGCTGTTTATAGGCATCGGGCGAGGTGAGGTGATGCCATTCGCTTCATGGCATCTCACTGGCTCATTGATGGAGAAGCCCCTTGCCGATATTCGCCACGATCTAGAACTACTGGGATTTGAACGCGCGCCTAGTGTGAAAGAGCCAGAAGATCATATCAGTGCATTATGTGAAGTGATGGCGGCGCTAACCAACGAAGCAGAGCAAACTCAGCAGCGATTCTTTAACCGTCACATCGCCCCTTGGTTCGAATCCCTGATTAAACAAATTGTTCAGGCGCAGCACGCGAATTTTTATCAAGCGGTCGCGCAGTTGTGCCTCGCATTTTTCACCATAGAGCAAGTGCGCTTTAGTGAGAAACCAACAAGCAGTAAAAACAGAGCAAAAATTGATGTAAAGAACGTGACTGAATATGAGCAACCTCAGTCTTAAGCGTCACATTGAGAACAGTACCTACGCCAAAGGTAAGGAAGCAATAATGAAAGAGAACAAAGAGTTGAACCAGGGTCGAAGAGACCTGCTCAAAGGAATAACCACAGCCGCTGTCGCGGGTGCGGTTGTCGCGGGTACGACGAAAGCGGCCACTGCTGCAGAAACAATCAGCCCGCAGCAAGAAGTAAAGAAAACCGGCTACCACGAAACGCAACATATCCGTGATTACTACGAAACGCTATAGGAGCTAAACGATGAAATTAGTTAAACGCTCCGACAGCGTCATTAAAGAGCAAAATCAGTTAGGCGTTTCGCGCCGTACCTTTATGAAAAACAGTTCACTGGCTGCCGGCGGTGCGGTAGTGGGGGCGAGCTTATTTGCCCCAGGGATGATCAAAAAAGCCCAAGCCAAAGCGGTAGACTCTAACGCCAAAACCGAAGTCAAACGCACAATCTGTTCACACTGTTCTGTCGGTTGTGGGATTTACGCCGAAGTGCAAAATGGCGTTTGGACTGGACAAGAGCCAGCGTTTGACCACCCATTTAACGCTGGTGGACACTGTGCTAAAGGCGCTGCGCTGCGTGAACATGGCCATGGCGAACGACGCCTCAAATACCCGATGAAGCTTGAAAACGGCAAATGGAAGAAGCTCTCTTGGGATCAAGCCATCGAAGAGATTGGCGACAAAGTATTAGACATCCGCAAAGAGTCTGGTCCCGATTCAGTTTATTGGTTAGGCAGCGCCAAGCACAATAATGAACAAGCGTATATGTTCCGTAAAATGGCGTCACTGTTTGGTACCAACAACGTCGATCACCAAGCGCGTATCTGTCACTCAACAACGGTGGCGGGTGTTGCGAATACGTGGGGTTATGGTGCGATGACCAACTCGTTCAATGACATGCACAATTGTAAGTCGATGCTGTTTATTGGATCGAACCCAGCAGAAGCGCACCCAGTCGCGATGCAGCACATCTTGATCGCAAAAGAAAAGAACAATTGTAAGATCGTGGTTGCCGATCCTCGTCGCACGCGTACGGCCGCCAAATCTGATCATTATGTTTCTCTTCGTCCGGGCTCAGATGTGGCCTTTATTTGGGGTATTTTGTGGCATGTCTTTGCTAACCAATGGGAAGACAAAGAGTTTATTCATCAACGCGTGTTTGGTATGGATGAAATCCGTGAGGAAGTCGCCAAGTGGACGCCAGCTGAAGTAGAGCGCGTTAGCGGTGTTTCTGAAGCAGACGTGTACAAAACGGCCAAACTTCTGGCCGAAAACCGCCCAGGTTGTGTGGTTTGGTGTATGGGAGGAACTCAGCACACCACAGGTAACAACAATACTCGCGCTTACTGTGTACTCGAATTGGCGCTCGGCAACATGGGCAAGTCGGGCGGTGGTGCCAACATTTTCCGTGGTCACGACAATGTACAAGGTGCGACGGATTTAGGCGTGCTTTCTCATACCCTACCTGGTTATTACGGTCTCTCTGATGGTGCTTGGAAGCACTGGTCGAAAGTGTGGGATCTGGACTACGAATGGGTCAAAGGTCAGTTTGATCAAAACGAGTACCGAGGCAAAAAGCCAATGAACAACATGGGAATCCCAGTCTCACGTTGGATCGATGGCGTACTTGAAAACAAAGACAACATTGAGCAAAACGACAACATTCGCGCCATGTTCTACTGGGGACACGCAGTGAACTCACAAACCCGTGGGGTAGAGATGCGTAAAGCGATGCAAAAGCTCGACATGATGGTCATTGTTGATCCATACCCAACAGTGGCGGCAGTCATGAATGACCGCACTGATGGTGTTTATCTACTGCCAGCGACCACTCAGTTTGAAACCTATGGCAGTGTGACGGCATCAAACCGTTCAATTCAGTGGCGCGACAAGGTCGTTGATCCACTATTTGAATCTAAGCCCGACCACGAAATCATGTACTTGTTGACCAAGAAACTGGGTTTTGCTGATCAACTGTTTAAAAACATCAAGGTAGAAAACAATCAGCCTCTAATTGAAGACATTACCCGGGAGTTTAACCGTGGTATGTGGACCATAGGCTACACAGGTCAAAGTCCTGAACGACTCAAAACGCATCAGCAAAACTGGCATACGTTCCATAAAACCTCGCTAGAAGCGGAGGGTGGGGCTGCGCACGGCGAGACCTATGGCTTGCCTTGGCCGTGTTGGGGCACTCCAGAAATGAAGCATCCAGGCACGCACATCCTCTATGATACCTCTAAACCTGTTGCTCAAGGTGGCGGCAACTTCCGTGCTCGTTTTGGCGTTGAGTTTGAAGGCAAAAATCTGCTTGCAGAGGACAGCTACTCGAAAGGGTGTGAGCTAGAAGATGGTTATCCAGAGTTTAACGACAAGCTGCTTAAAGCGCTGGGTTGGTGGGATGACCTCACCGCAGAAGAACAAGCCGCTGCAGAAGGTAAAAACTGGAAAACAGATTTATCAGGCGGGATTCAACGAGTGGCGATCAAGCACGGATGTATTCCATTTGGTAATGCCAAAGCGCGCGCGGTGGTCTGGACGTTCCCCGATCGCGTACCACTCCATCGTGAGCCGCTCTATACGCCGCGACGTGACTTGGTTGCCGATTACCCAACATGGGATGACAGTGAGTCTATTTATCGCTTGCCGACCATGTATAAGTCGATTCAAGACAAAGATGTCTCGGGTGAATACCCGATCATCCTGACCTCAGGCCGTTTAGTTGAGTACGAAGGTGGTGGTGATGAAACTCGCTCAAACCCTTGGCTAGCGGAGCTTCAACAAGAGATGTTTGTTGAAGTTCATCCGAAAGATGCCAACGATCTTGGTTTCAGAGACGGCGATATGGTTTGGGTTGAAGGTGCCGAAAAAGGGCGAATCCATGTTAAGGCTATGGTGACTCGCCGAGTTAAGCCGGGCATGGCGTTTATACCTTTCCACTTCGGCGGTAAGTTCCAAGGGGAAGATCTGCGCTCTCGATACCCAGAAGGAACCGATCCCTATGTGATTGGTGAGTCGGCGAACATTGCCACGACCTACGGTTACGACCCAGTCACGCAGATGCAAGAAACCAAAGTCACCCTATGTAACATTCGCAAAGCGTAAGGAGTCAACAGATGGCTAAAATGAAATTCCTTTGTGACACCAAACGCTGCATCGAGTGTAACGGCTGTGTCACTGCATGTAAGAACGAAAACGATGACGCGCTGGAGTGGGGTATTCAACGCCGACGCGTTGTGACACTCAACGATGGTGAGCCAGGAGAAAACTCGATTTCTGTAGCTTGTATGCACTGTACAGATGCCCCTTGTATGGCGGTATGTCCAGCAGATTGCTTTGAGCACACAGAAGATGGCATCGTGCTGCACAACAAAGATCTGTGTATCGGTTGTGGCTACTGTCTGTTTGCGTGTCCGTTTGGCGCCCCTCAGTTTCCAAAACAGGAAGCCTTTGGTGAGCGTGGCAAGATGGATAAGTGTACTTTCTGTGCCGGTGGCCCTGAAACTGAAGCTGGCTCTGTCGAAGAACGTCAGAAGTACGGTGCTAACCGTATCGCTGAAGGCAAGCTGCCAATGTGCGCGTCACTGTGTTCAACCAAAGCCTTATTGGCGGGCGATGCAGAGAAAGTCTCTGATATTTTCCGTCAACGTGTGGTCGAACGCGGAGCGAAAGGTGCTGGTTGGACCGATGGTAACGACTTGTCTTACGACGCTACCAAAAGCTAATCCTGGAGAGAGTCATGTTTTCACTACTTAAACGTGCACCTCTTGCAATGCTGTCGCTGTTGGCAGCATTGTCTTTTGCTTGGTCGTTGCCCGCATACGCTGAGCAAAGCGAGTCTCAAGTTGCACAACGCGAAATGACCCAACTGGCGGGCGCTGATTTTTGGCGTCAAGTACGTCAAGGGGAGCAAGGGTATACCACCTCTCAGTTTCCTGAACATGGAACGCTGATCAGTACGCCCGGACAAGCTTGGTACATCTTGAAAGAAAAGTGGATGTCTCCTGCAGGCGCTGTGGCCATATTTGGCAGTATCGCACTGGTCACCATGATGTATATCGTCATCGGCCCAATCATGCTCAGCGCACCAAGGACAGGGCGTAAGATCAAACGCTGGTCGAGACTCGATCGTGCTCTTCACTGGAGTATGGCATTCACTTTCTTGACCCTGGCATTTAGTGGTTTGATGTTGGTGTATGGAAAACACTTTCTTAAACCTTATATCCCTGCCGATCTATGGGGCTTCATCATTATGCTCGCTAAGCAGTACCACAATTACATTGGGCCGATCTTCTATGTATTGTTGCTGTGTGTGCTAGTGAAATGGTGGCGCAAATCCATCTTTAGAAAAGTGGATTTGCATTGGTTTATGAAGCTTGGTGGCATGGTGGGCAAACATAAAGGCTCTCATCCTTCAGCAGAGTTTTCCAATGCAGGCGAAAAAGCGCTGTTCTGGATGCTGATCGTGGTCGGTAGTGTGGTTGCTCTGAGCGGACTGGTGCTTGACTTTCCAATCTTTGGTCAAACGCGCCGTGATATGGAAATGTCGAATCTGGTGCACATGATTGCGGCCTTGATCCTCATCTGTGGCTTCGTTTTCCATATATATATCGGCTTATTCGGTATGGAAGGCGCATTAGAGGGAATGGTCACAGGTGAGGTTGATGAAACCTGGGCAAAAGAGCACCATGATCTTTGGTATCACGAAGTGATGGAACAAGAGAAACAAGAGCAAGCAGTTAAGCCTGTTCGACGCGTAGAAGGAGTCGCTGCTGATGAACAAACCTCATAAAGGGATTTGGGTTGCGTATATCCTTAGCTGTTTCACTCCTTTTACCTGTTTAATTTCTGGGGTGATTGCTATTGTTTACGCCGGATATCGATTGGACAAAGGCGAAGACGGCGAGGTATTGGATTCTCATTACTATGGTTTAATTCGTACCTTCTTCTTGAACTTGACCTATTTTGTGGTGCTAATCATTACCGTCGCCACATCTAACGGTGTGTTATCGGGTGTCAATGACTACTGGTACAACAGCCAACTTATTGATCAGGTGGCATACTACATACCCTATGTGGGCTTTGCATTTGGCATAGTCGCGATTGTGGTCTGGTTTATTAGAATGTTTCAAGGCATGACTCGGCTACGGGACAACCAACCATTTAGCTTCTCAAAAGGCCCCAATTTGTAATCTCGACAGCCCTGCAAATATTGATGCAGGGCTTTTTTGTGCACCATCGCTGAGCGCATGCATTTGGTGCAACCTCACCACATTAGTGCAATCTATAGCTAGTTAAGCTCGAATTAATCCCATCAATAATAGTTCCTACAACTATTTAGATAGATATATCAACATCTTATATTACTCTCCTGCACCTACTAGCAAATGGCACACTACTTGCCACACCCTTGCTCTGAATTAATTCACCAAACTGGTGAGAAAAACACCCTGCTGCACATAAAAAGTGCGCAACAATCAAGATGGAGACGATACCGATGAGCGTAACAGCCAGTCAGGTACATGGAGCAGTACAAACCCTGACGCAAAGTTCTGACACACTATTTCTTTTACTCGGTGCCATAATGGTGTTCTTAATGCACGCGGGTTTTGCCTTCCTAGAAGTCGGAACGGTTAGACACAAAAACCAAGTCAACGCTTTGGTAAAAATTCTTGCGGATTTTGGTATATCAGCCCTCGCATATTTCTTTATTGGCTACTGGGTAGCCTATGGTGCCAATTTTTTCGCCGACGCGCAGACACTGTCACAGGGTAATGGCTATGAGTTGGTCAAATTCTTTTTCTTGTTAACCTTTGCTGCCGCGATTCCAGCCATCGTTTCTGGCGGTATTGCCGAGCGCGCGCGTTTCTATCCTATTTTGGTTGCCACTTTTTTAACCGTCGGCTTCGTTTACCCTCTGTTTGAGGGCATGATTTGGAATGGTAACTTCGGTCTACAAGCCTGGTTCGAAACTCAGTTTGGCTATGGATTTCATGACTTTGCTGGCTCTGTCGTCGTTCATGGCGTCGGCGGGTGGATAGCCTTGGTCGCAGTGCTATTCTTGGGCATGCGTAAAGGCCGGATTCGCGCGGGTAAGCATACCAACTTTGCTCCTTCCAACATTCCATTCTTGGCACTTGGTGCCTGGATCTTATGTGTCGGATGGTTTGGATTTAATGTGATGTCTGCGCAAACACTGAACGGAATTAGTGGTCTAGTCGCGATGAACTCACTAATGGCCATGGTCGGTGGTATCGTAGCAGCGCTCATCGCAGGCAAAAATGACCCGGGCTTTATTCATAATGGACCACTCGCGGGCCTTGTGGCGGTGTGTGCTGGTTCTGACTTGATGCATCCGATTGGCGCGTTGGTCACAGGTTCGATTGCCGGCGCCTTGTTTGTCTACCTGTTCACTTACCTACAAAACAAAACCAAGATTGATGATGTTTTGGGTGTGTGGCCATTACATGGCGTGTGCGGCGCTTGGGGCGGCATTGCTGCAGGTATCTTTGGTCAATCCGCAATGGGCGGACTTGGCGGCGTGAGCTTAAGCGTGCAAATCCTTGGCACATTAGCAGGCGTTGTCATCGCTTTGATCGGCGCGTTGATCGTCTATGGTATTATCGACAAAGTGTACGGTTTAAGGCTCAGTGAAGAGGATGAGTTCAACGGTGCGGATCTCGCTATTCACAAAATCTCATCCACGAATGAAGATTAACCTATGAATAGGTTAAGAGGGCGGCTGCGATGCCGCCTTTTTTGTTTAACCTCACAAAACTTACGTAAATTGAGTGTTCTTTCGACCATGGTCTAACGCAAGGTACTAGGGCTATATGGGCGGCAGTGCTAAGCTGACAATATGGATACTAACAAGGATGCAGTATGAACTTTCCGTATCGTAATGTCGTGATATTAACCGGCGCAGGCATTTCAGCCGAGTCAGGGATTCAAACTTTTCGTGCTCAAGATGGACTGTGGGAAAATCACCGTATTGAAGATGTCGCCACGCCTGAAGGATTTGAACGTGATCCGGACTTAGTGCAGGACTTTTACAATAAACGTCGCATTAGCTTGCAAGAGGACCATATCGAACCTAACCCTGCGCATGTGGCGTTGGGAAAACTAGAACAGCTGCTCGATGGTAAAGTCACCATCATTACCCAAAATATTGACAACCTGCACGAGCGCGGCGGAAACACTAATGTCATCCATATGCATGGTGAACTGCTCAAGGCTCGCTGTAGTGTTTCTAACCAGGTTGTGGAAGAGAAAGGGGAGCTTAAGACCGGCGATCTCTGTCACTGCTGCCAAATCCCTTCACAAATGCGCCCGCACGTCGTTTGGTTTGGTGAAATGCCGTTGAGAATGGGCGACATTTACGCCTCGCTCGAAGAAGCAGATTTGTTTGTATCAATTGGTACCTCTGGGGTTGTCTATCCGGCTGCCGGATTCGTACACGACGCAAGAATGCATGGCGCGCACACGATTGAAATCAACCTAGAGCCGAGTGCGGTTGAAAGTGAGTTCGAAGAAAAACGCTACGGAAAAGCCAGTGTTGAAGTACCAAAGTTAGTGGATGAAATTCTGGCACTGCAGCAACCAAACATCAAACACGCCTAATCTAGGTTAGATAGCGCTCAATGCTTGCGTTGAGCCTTTTTCATCGCATACATCGCCTGATCTGTCTTTTCCAAAGCAACGGCGAGTTCTTTGTTGCTCGTAGTTTCGATACCGTAGCTAAAGAGAATCTCTTTGCCTTGCAGATAGTGGTTTAGTTTTTCAATAAAGGCTTTGCCGTGTCCGCTTGCAGTTACAATCACAAATTCGTCACCACCCACCCTGAAGGCTTGCTCGCCACTATTTTTTACCTGGGATATGGCACTTGAGAACTCGATCAACAATAGATCGCCGACAGCATGTCCTTGGGTATCATTGACGACTTTAAGACCGTCTAAGTCTAGATAAATGAGGTCAAAGCGGTCCAGTTTAATGTCTGAGAGTTTTTTGCGGTTATACAGCCCTGTCAACTCATCGATAGAGGCTCGCTCATTGATTCGTTTAAGCAAGTTGGTGATGCCAAAGGCGATCAGCAAATAGGCGATTTGAAGGCTGCCGTCTTCAATCATGGTATCCAACAACTCATGACGGTCTGAAATCTGATCAAGCACTTTCACTTCAGTGAGCACATCATAGGTTTGATTCAAAATCAGGATCAGAAAGCCGTACTTGATATAGATGTTGTCGAGAATGGTGTTGCGCGAGATAAAAAAGATGAAGATGAGGACGAACAAGGTATTGCTCTCGAACCACACATCGTAGCGAGAATCGATCAGCTCAGCGTGGGTAAGAAACGCGATCAGCGTAGAGAGCACAAACAGCAAGCACAATATGACAAGTACAATCATATATTTTGACTTCATCGCATATCCTTAGCTAACGTGAGCAGTACTCCCTAGATACAAAGAGAGCGGCTAGATGCCGCTCTTTAAGTATATCGCTTAAAAATCAAAGCGTTTAATTATCTACTTTGAGTTTCTGGAAGTACTCGTCGTAGAGAACGCTTGCTTCGCCAACTTCATCTTGCCATGTACCGCTGTCCATCACCTCTTGAGGCGGGAAGATACTGGTGTCATTGGCAAACTCTTCTGGTAGTAGTGCATGAGCAGTCGCGACAGGAGTAGGGTAACCAATCTCTACCGCAATCTTGGCTGCATTTTCAGGACGAAGTAGGAAGTCGATCATTTTGTGCGCCGCTTCTAGGTTTTTCGCACCCGCAGGGATTGCCAAGCTGTCCATCCAAAAAATGGTGCCTTTCTCTGGCCAAATGATGTCGATTGATGCGCCTTCTTCACGAGCCATGTAGGCAGAACCGTTCCAAAGCATGCCCAGTGACACTTCACCTGCTAGGTATGGGTTTGCAGGGAAGTCTGAGTTAAACACCAACACGTTTGGCATCAGTTTCTTCAGCTCTTCATAAGCGGCTTTGATTTCATCTGGGTTGGTCGTGTTTGGCGAGTAGCCCAATTTGGTCAATGCAATGTGGAACACTTCACGTGAGTCATCCATTAGCATCAGTTGGCCTTCCCACTTGCTATCCCAGAAGTCATCCCATTTAGTGACAGATGATTTATCTAACATATCTGAGTTAATGCCAATCCCTGTCGCGCCCCAAATGTAAGGGATAGAGTAGCTGTTGCTTGGATCGAAAGGTTTGTTAAGGAAATTAGGGTCCAAGTCGTCGAAGTGAGATAGCTTTGATTTGTCGATTTGCTGCAACATGCCTTCTTTGCGCATTTTAGACACAAAGTATGTCGACGGTACAACAAGGTCGTAGCCAGAACCTTGAGTCTTCAACTTAGCGTACATGCTTTCGTTAGACTCATAAGTAGAGTAAATGACTTTGATTCCAGTCTCTTTCGTAAAGTCTTCAAGAACTTCGTTTGGAATGTATTCAGACCAGTTGTAGAAGTAGAGTTCTTGATCAGCCGCCATCGCAGGCGTCGTGAATAGCGTCGCTGCGCATAGCGCACTTGCGTAGAATTTACTTTTCATTTGTTTTCCGTCTTTATCTGTGTTCCTTCAACATAGGGTGGCCCCAGATATGCCGAATATTATGGAAACTGATGATTAAACCTGCTTGTCGTATCGACAAACCTAGCAACCGCTAAGTATATCAGTCAAAAACGAAAATAGGCAGCCAACGCTGCCTATTTTTGCTTAACTTCGGTTTATTGACCGGCTTTTAGCTTCAAGAAGTACTCTTCATATTTAGTAGTCAAATCACCCACGGCATCTTGCCATTCAACACGGTCTAAGTCTTGTTGAGAAGGGAAAAGTGGCTCAATGTCTTTAAACTTCTCGTTAGACTTTGCCACGGCGGTTAAATAACCGGTATCGCGCGAAATCTGTTCGGCAATCTCTGGACGCAACAAGAAATCAATCATCTTATGTGCCGCGTCTACGTTTTTAGCCCCAGAGGCAATCGCAAAGTTATCGACCCAGCCAATGCCACCTTCTTTCGGAAACACCAACTTTAGGTTCATACCTTCGTTTTGTGCCGCTGCTGCGCTGCCGTTCCAAAGCATACCGACGCCGACTTCACCAGACATGTATGGCGCACCTGGATTGTCTGAGTTGAACAACAAAACGTTCGGCATTAGCTTTTGTAGCTCAGCGTACGCTTGGTCAATTTGTTGTGGATCAGTTGAGTTGCCCGAGTAACCCAGTTTGCGCAAAGCGATGTGGAATACTTCACGCGTGTCATCCATCAACATCAACTGACCTTCAAGTTCTGGATTCCACAAATCTGCCCAACTTTGGAAGTCATTTGGGTCATACATGTCGGCGTTGACGGCTAAACCAGTGATCGCCACAACGTGCGGAATAGAGTAGTCATTGTTAGGATCGAATGGCTTATCTAGGTAATTACGGTCTAGATTGTCAAAGTTGGATAGCTTTGATTTATCAATCTTTTGTAGCATTCCTTCGTCACGCATCTTAGCAACGAAATACGTCGATGGGACGACCAGATCGTAGCCTTGATTGTGTGTCTTTAGCTTGGCATACAAGGTCTCGTTCGATTCATAAGTGGAATAGATAACCTTGATCCCCGTTTCCTCGGTAAACTGCTCTAGAAGGCTAGAGTTGATGTACGGCCCCCAGTTCATGAATACCAATTCTTTGTTTTCGTCCGCCGCGACTGCGTGTGACCACAGGGACAGCGCACATGCACTACCAGCTAATAAAGTAGCCCATTTTTTCATTTACGTTAGCTCCAAACCAAACGTGGCCTTTTAATCATGTGATTATTCGGCCTTAGATAGAAAAACAGAATGGCGCCAAGCCATTCTGCTTAGTGAAATTAGAATCGTGTGTTACTTCACTTTCTCTTTTGCTAGCAATTGTGAAGCAATTACCAGTACCAGAGAGACCACCAACATGACCGTTGCTAAAGCATTCACTTCAGGAGATATTCCCACCTTAACCATAGAGTAGATCTTAAGGGGTAAGATCTCGTAGGTTGGACCTGTAACGAAGGAGCTGATAATGACATCGTCCAACGACAAGGTGAAGCTGAGCAGCCAACCAGCCGCAACGGCAGGCTTTGCCAATGGCAAAATGATCTGTTTCAAAATAACCCACTCGCCGGCACCAAGATCTTTTGCCGCCTCAAGCATTTTCACATCAAAGCCATTTAAGCGGCTATACACAGTGACCACCACAAATGGCAAACAAAAAGTGATGTGAGCAATCAATAGGGTCAAAAATCCAAGCTGCGCCCCTAACACTAAAAACAGTGCGAGCAGTGAAATCGCCATCACAATATCAGGCGACATCATCACCACAAACAGCATACCATTAACAGCACTTTTTCCCTTAAAGGAGTAGCGAAACAGAGCAACCGCCGTCAAGCTGCCGATGATGGTCGCTGCTGTCGCAGAGAAGACGGCAACATTGATCGAGTGCCAGGCAGCTTGCATCAAGCTGTCATTGTTGACTAAGGTCTCGTACCATTTGGTGGTAAAGCCATCCCATTTCATGCCAAATTTATTGGCGTTGAATGAGTTGACGATGAGTACGATGATTGGCAGGTACAAGAATGCGTATACCAATGCCATAAAGCTAAATCTAACTGTACGTCCCATCAGTCTAGCTCCACTTTCTTATTCAATAGTTTGCCCGCTCGATAGTAGGCGTAAAGCATGACCGCCATCGCTATGGTAAGGGCGATGCTGGTTGCGGCGCCAAATGGCCAATCCCGCGCATTGAGTACCTGACTTTTGATCACGTTACCAATCAACAGGTTCTTAGCTCCGCCAAGTAAGTCGGAAATATAGAACATACCGAGTGCGGGCAGCAGCACCAACAGGCATCCACCGATGATACCAGGGGTGGTCAGAGGTAAAATCACCTTGGTAAAGGTTTGAAATTTATTTGCGCCCAGATCTTTCGCCGCTTCGATATAGGTGTGATCCAGTTTTTCAATCGCAGAGTAGAGCGGCAGAATCATAAACGGCAACAAAATATAGACCAAACCAATCATGACGGCGGTCTCTGTGTACATCAGGCGGATCGGCTTATCGATGATCTCTAATGCCATAAGAGACTTGTTAAGAATACCTTGAGTACCTAAAACAATTTTTAACCCGTAAGTGCGAATAAGCGAGTTGGTCCAGAAAGGAACAATCACTAAAAACAACATAATCGGGCGCCATTTGTGCGGCATTTTTGCCACAATATAGGCAAATGGATACCCCACAATCAAGCAGATGAGCGTGGCAATGATCGCCATATAAAAAGAGTGCAGCAGCACTTTGGCATACAGAGGATCCAACAGGCGCACATAGTTATCGAGGGTAAACGTCAACTCAATCAGATTGGCTTCGTCTCGGGTTAGGAAACTGGTACCAATAATCATCAGGTTAGGCACCAACACGAACAGTGTTAGCCAGCCGACAATCAGAGTGATGATCGCGTTTTGTAGACTAATCGTCTTGGCTTTCATTGAGGACGACCTCCCAGCTTTCAACCCAAGTAATCGCCACTTTTTGGCCTAAAGAGTGATCGACGTCTGGATCGTCTTCATTGAAAAACTCACTGACCATCACACGCATACCTGATTCGAGTTCAATAACTGAATCCAGCGTCATTCCCTTATAGGTTCGTTCGGTCACGTGACCGACGATGCCTTTTTGTTCAGACTCTTTGATTTCTTCAATGCGTAAGTCTTCTGGGCGAAGCAGTACTTGCAGTTTGTCGCCATGATTGGCCGATTTATCGCAGTACACAATCGAGTCGACACCTTCGATGTTGGCGCGGATACGCTTGTCATCAATACGTTCGATCATGGTGGCGTTGAACACGTTGATCTCACCGATGAACTTAGCCACAAACAGGTTTTTAGGCTCTTCATAAATCTCTCGTGGCGAGCCGTCTTGCTCAATCACACCGTCTCGCATCACGATGATGCGATCCGACATAGACAAAGCCTCTTCTTGGTCGTGGGTCACAAAAATAAAGGTAATGCCTAGCTGACGCTGCAGCTGCTTAAGCTCGATTTGCATCTGTTTGCGCAGCTTATAGTCGAGCGCAGAGAGCGACTCATCAAGTAGCAAGACTTTAGGCTTATTAACCACGGCGCGAGCAATGGCAATACGCTGTTGCTGACCGCCGGACAGTTGATGCGGCTTGCGCATCGCCATACTATCTAAGCGTACCATGCGCAATGCTTCCATCACTCTTGGTTCAATATCGCTTGAATTGACTTTTTGCATGCGTAAGCCAAAAGCGACATTGTCGAAAACCGTCATATGAGGGAAGAGGGCGTAACTCTGGAATACCGTATTAACGTGACGCTGTTCTGCAGGGAGCTGAGTAACATTTTGTGTATCAAGGATGATCTCGCCCGTGTCAGCGGTTTCAAATCCTGCGATCATTCTGAGCACTGTGGTTTTACCACAACCCGATGGGCCAAGAATCGTCAAGAACTCGCCATGGTTCACATCCAAATTTAAATTACCGATGATTTGCTTACCATCGAAGCTTTTACTAATACCAGTAAGGCGCACCACTGGTTGTCCTGCATTATTGGTCGCGTTCAACGTCTGTATTTCTCCCATTTGGGCTTCGTTATAAACGATGTATCGTTACATGATTTCGAGGCGCGCATCATAATCACCAATAGTGTGAAATTAAAGCATTTTCTCAACTTGAAATAGAAAAAATTTTGCAGGTAAAAGTAAAGATTTCTTACCATACTGACTTTACTAGCGGATACCTGCTTGTCTAACGAAACAATTTGTCGATTTCTCATTGAGATAGAGAGACTTACCGACGCGCATTGTGGTTAAGTATCAACCAATCAGACAAGAAAGCAAGTGGATGTTTGAGATCCGTTTTTAGACTTTGAACGCTTGCAGTATAATAAGGCGTATTTTAATCAACAGATTAGCTTAGTGGCCCGGTTCATTAGGTATTGGACTCAAGAATGAATAATGACATTGAAAAAGATTTCAATTTAGGTGGGAGCATCGACAGAGCGCTTTCTGGAGACTACGAGCTCAAAGCAGGAGACGTATTACGAGAGGCATGGCAGCATACTGCCAAAAACTTTCTCTCTTTTTCACCTTCGATCGTAATTTTGATCGTTTTGCAGTTGGCTATTTTTTACATTGCTTTGAAGCTGCAGTTGGGTAATCCAGGCATTATCATTGACGCTTTTACTAACCCTGAAGCCTTTGACCCCAGCATTTTTACTGCCATCATGGTCGCCAACTTTAGCTATGAAGTGATCAGTGCGCCGATTTATGCGGGAATCAGTTTAATGGCGATGAGTCATGCTGCCGGTTTAGCGACCAAACCAAGACACATCGCAAAAGGGCTGCAATATACTGTGCCGGTGATTTTAGCGACTCTATTTAGCCTTATGCTTCAAGGCGTAGCAGGGATGATTTTCCCGTTCTTGTCGCTGTACTTGTCTTTAGCGTTTAGTAACTCGATTTTGCTGATCTGTGAGAAGCAGGTTCCACCCATGCAATCGCTGCTACTGTCGCTGCGCGCAGTCAACAAGAAAATCTTAGTTCTCGCGGGAATTTACCTGCTGATTTCTATCATGTTTGTTGTTGGCATGATGTTCTATGGCATTGGCCTGATTATTGTTCTGCCGTTTTTCTTCCACGTGAAAGGCGTCATTTATCGCAACATGTTTGGTATCAAACTAAAGATAGTGGCTTCCGATCAACCTCAAGATAAAGATGATAATAGTGATGACGATTCACAAGTGTTCAATGCGTAAAAGTGAATTTTTGGCTATCGCTACAGCTGGCATTATTGCCGGCTGTAGTTTTTATAGCTATGAGAAAAATACCCAACAGGTTGTCAACGAGCTCTCGGTCTCACAGACACAAGCGCGAAAAGTGGGGGATGCCCCGGATTTTGCTTCGATATCCGATGTAACACAGAAAAAACAAACTTTCTTCGATTACTTAAGGCCAGGCATAGCGTTGGAGAACAAACGTATCCAAAAAGAGCGCCAACGTTTGGAAGCCATCCAGGCAAACTTTGTTGAGAAAAAATTATCCAAAAGCGAGCTTCAAGATGCGAAACGTTTGGGGCAACTTTACAGCCTCGAACTCCCTTCGCAAGGTGTCAACGAATCATGGCTTGATGAGATGTTACATCGTGTTGATGTGCTCCCTGAAGCGCTGGTACTAGTCCAAGGCGCTAATGAGTCGGCATGGGGCACATCGCGTTTTGCCACACAAGCCAATAACTATTTCGGCCAGTGGTGTTACTCAGCCGGATGTGGCCTGGTTCCACTACAAAGAAGCGAAGGCATGACCCATGAGGTGGCTAAGTTTCGTTCGGTACAACAATCCATCCACGGCTACTTTATGAACGTAAACCGCAACACTGCCTATCAGGATTTGCGTCAAATCCGCTATGAGCGCCATTTAGCTGGTCAAAGCCTGACCGATATCGATGCGGCGATGGCATTAACCGAAGGATTACTCAAGTACTCTGAACGTGGTGAGGCCTATGTCAATGATCTCCAAGCGATGATCAGGCACAATGAGTCGTTCTGGGAAACTCCCTTGGCAAATCAATAAGAAAGATATCAATGAAAAAAGTAACGTTAGCCCTATTAACCGCCGCGCTCGCTACAGCCGCAGCCCTGCCTGTGCACGCTCAAGAATACATGTTTACCTACTCGAAGTTATTCTCTCATATGAAGCAGAATGCGAAAGAGGGGCATGACGATGTTAAAGTCGGTTTCTTCTTTTTAAACGCAGACACGAAACAACTGTGTGAGATAGAAAAAGCCTGGATGGAAAAAGAAGAGCATTATGAAGAGCTGAGCGTTTCACCTCATCGGGAAGTCTTGGTTCCACTAGACAATAACCTGCGCTCAGCCAACCCACTGGTGTTTGTTCGCACGCCGATGGACCAACGCTGCGACTTTTCTATGGTGGTGATGACCAAACAGCCGATGTCTGGCGAGGTTAGCTATGATCAAGTCAAAGTTTTACTTCCGCAAATGCAAGCTATTCTAGAGCAGTTAGGGGGGGTGTTCGCTAGTTGGTTTACTCCAGATGTTGAAGGGGTGACCTTGGAGTTTGCTCAGGATCTTAACTCCGAAATCGTTTTCTCAAACGGTACCCGCAAACCCATCATCGATGGCAAAGTGCAAGTTGCACTTGAAGAAATCGGTGAGGGAGGAACTATGACTCTGCCAGCGGAAACTGCTAGAGTGCTCCCGTACTTGCCTAAAGCGAATTAGGGTCAGCCCACAGAGAAGAGGTCGCATCAGGCGGCCTTTTTATTATTTGAACGACAAAAACACTCGATGCTAGACAGGTAAACTCATTTTTCCCCGAGATCGACGTGCAAACATTTAATCCTCGCCAAAAAGCTCGTATAATCCACGCCCCAAAGAAACACATTAACTAGGATGTCCTACTGTTGGTGATACCAACATTGTGAGAGCACGTAATGACACAAGTAGATACAAGAAAAGAAACCCTCGAATTCAACAAACTTCAAAAGCGTTTGAGAAGAAATGTTGGCAACGCTATCGCAGATTACAACATGATTGAAGAGGGTGATGTTGTAATGGCCTGTATCAGCGGGGGGAAAGACTCCTTTGCGATGTTGGATATCCTATTGAATCTACAAAAAGCCGCTCCAATTAAGTTTGATGTCGTCGCGGTGAACTTAGATCAGAAACAGCCAGGCTTCCCTGAGCACATCTTGCCAGACTATTTCGAAACGCTGAACATTCCTTACTATATCGTCGACAAAGATACCTATTCGGTGGTCAAAGAGAAGATCCCTGAGGGAAAAACCACTTGTGGCCTTTGTTCACGCTTGCGTCGTGGCACACTTTACTCATTTGCTGAGAAGATTGGCGCGACTAAGTTGGCGCTGGGCCATCATATGGATGATATTGTTGAAACCATGTTTTTGAACATGTTCCATGGTTCACGCTTGAAGGCAATGCCACCTAAACTGCGTTCAGATGATGGTCGCAATGTAGTTATTCGCCCATTAACTTACTGTCGCGAAAAAGATTTGGTGAAATACGCGGAGCACAAGCAATTTCCAATTATTCCGTGCAACTTGTGTGGCTCACAAGAAAACCTTCAGCGTCAATCAATTAAAGCGATGCTAATCGAATGGGATAAGAAAACACCAGGTCGGGTTGAGGCTATCTTTAAGTCTATCCAGAATGTAAGTCCTAGCCAGCTTGCGGATAAGAACTTGTTTGATTTCGTTAACCTACCACTGGATCGAGACGGCAATAGAGAAGAATACCAATTTAGCGAAGCGACGGTTTCGTCAACCAACATTGATGAGTCGATGTTTATCGACGTCACCAATGTTTAATACCAATTGAACTAAAAAAGGAAGATAGTGACTATCTTCCTTTTTCTTATCTAATCAAACTTTAAATCGCTGTCTTTGGATCGAGTGGGCTGATGTAGCCTTGCGGTTTTAACGCCAGTACATCACAGTTGATTTTATCGATCACGTGTTCAGCGGTATTGCCGATAAACACGGCAGACAGCCCGGTACGACCTGTAGTGCCTATAATCACCATTGCTGCATTGAGCTTATCTGCGACGTCAGGAATCACGTCTTCAGGCAAACCTTGTTCCACCACTGTTTGCTCCTCATCATAGCCATGTTTCTGACGTAGCGCTTTCATCGCGGTGAGGTGATGCCCTCGCACTGCATCGGTATAAGTGGCTGGGTCGAACTCAGGAAGTTCAATGGTGATATTCGCGGGCGTAACAGGGTAGGCGTTGACCAAGTAGGGTTTGGCACCTAAACGTTCGGTCAGGCTGTTGAGCTGTTCAACCATCGAATCATTGAGGCCAAGGTGAGTGTCATTTTCGGAACCCACATGTACTGAAGCAAGAATACTCGCATCATCGGGCCACTGTTCATTTTTAACCAACAATACTGGGCATGGACACTTGCGGAGTAAATGCCAATCTGTAGGGGTGAAAATCACCGATTCAAGTACATCGTGCTTACGTGTCCCTTTGATCACAATATCGTGCTCGCCAGAAAAGACTTCTGCGATGATCGCTTCATAAGGGCGGTTGTGCCACACCACACGCACATCAAACTCAATCGCGTCGCTGACGTAGCTTTTAGCGATCTTGCGCATCCACTGCTCACGCTGATGGATAACCCCACGACGCATTGCGTCTCGCTCATCGACAGAGAGCATAGAGGTCATATCATAGGAGAAATCATAAATAGAAAGAAAGAAGGTGACCCGACTTGGAGAACGGCTTTTCTCGGCCAATTGAATGGCGCGGGCTAATGCAGGTTGCTCGTCTTTATTGATGTCAGCTACGACCAAAATCTTGTTATAGATACTCATATATTCTCCTTAGAGATGAGGAGGGTTATATGATTAATGTAGCTTAGTTAAGACGAGAGTATTAGTAAAAATTGCAGGATAAACAGAGAAGTATGATGTAGCTCTATTTCAATTGAAAACCGAGCTACATCATTGAAAGGTATTATGATTCTGATGAAACGCCGGCTAGCTCCATCAGTGCATCATGGTCAAGAATAGTGATGTACTTGCCTTTAACACTGAGGATTTCGGACTTTTGGAAGCGGCCTAACAAGCGTGAGATAGTCTCAACGGTCAAACCCAAGTAGTTACCAATATCACCACGAGTCATGGTTAGACGAAACTCACGAGGGCTAAAGCCACGTTGAGAGAAACGAGTAGAGAGGTTGTACAAGAACGCCGCTAAACGCTCTTCAGCATTCTTCTTTGACAGCAATAGGATCATTTCCTGATCGCCTTTGATTTCATTACTCATCAAACGCATGATTTGCTGGCGAAGCTTCGGCATCTTACCCGATAGGTCATCGAGAATTTCGTAAGGAATTTCACACACCATCGAGGTTTCAAGTGCTTGAGCGAAACTTGGATGCTGGTCACCGGTAATCGCATCAAAACCCACCAAGTCACCGGCGAGATGAAAGGCTGTGATTTGTTCGTCGCCTTGCTCGGTAATGGTGTAGCTTTTGATTGTGCCTGAACGAATTGCATACAGAGATTTGAGTTCATCTCCGGCTTTAAACAACTCTTGTCCTTTCTGGATTGGCTTTTTACGCTCAATGATTTGGTCTAGCTGATCAAGCTCAGACTCGTTGAGTGTAAACGGGATACAAAGCTGACTGATGCTGCAGTCTTGGCAGTGAATAGCACAACCACCGGACTGAATTCGCTTTGTTGCAGGCTTTTCAGAAATCATAACAACCTTTCACTATTTGATATACATCAATATTTTAGCACCCATTAAGCGTAAAGGGTAGTGCAAAAAGACTCGCTAAAACAGTTAACTACAAGTTTGTTGATAGCAACTTGAGTGCGCCGTAGCCAGTATAGAGCCCATAAGTCAGGATTGTTACCGCGACTATGTGTCGAAATGTATTAGAAGATTGCAGCTTATTTAATAATGTAGCAGTGTGCCCGACGAGCAACATCGCCGGCAATGTACCCAGACCAAATGCCAACATGACTAACGCTCCATTGACCGCACTGCCCGAAACGGCGGCCCAAGTTAAGGTAGAATAAACCAGACCACACGGCAGCCATCCCCAAACAAAACCAAAAGGAATAGCATAGATGGGAGATCGAAGCGGCAGCAAAGACTTAGCCGCAGGAGAGATGAATCGCCACAGCGATTGCCCGAGTTTTTCGACATAAAGCAAACCTTGCCACCATCGACCTATGTAGCAAGCGAGCATAATCATAAAAGCGGCAGCAGCTAACCGTAACCAAATCAATACATCGTTCACATGGCTGACTTGAGAAATGGTTGAGATGGTACCGCCAATGATCGCGCCAAACAGAGTGTAACTGGCCAAGCGACCAAGGTTGTAAAACAGTGGGGTCAAAGTAGAAGGCTTTGCTTGGCCCATTGACAACATAGAGGCGATACCACCACACATGCCCATGCAGTGGCCAGCTCCAACCAATCCAATCAGAAAAGCGCCAATCCAATCTGGGGTCATTTTGGTGGCTGCTTCTTATGGTCGTCTTCGTCAAACAAGATGTTGTGTCCTTGACGTTCGAGATCCTCGAACTGTTCGCTTTTGACCGCCCAAAGGAACACGGCAACGGCCACACAGACCAAAACGATGGCGATAGGGATTAGGATGTAAAGGCTTTCCATTTACTTACCTTTTTCTTTCAGCAGACGCAGAGAGTTCGATACTACAATAATTGAGCTTGCAGACATACCAAGGACAGCAAAATAGGGAGCAACAAAACCCATCACAGCCAGGGGTAAAATCAGCACATTATAGCCCAGTGACCAGGCGAGGTTTTCTCGAATAATTTTCCGTGTCTGTAGTGCAAGTTCTCTTGCTTCTAAGATACGATCCAATCGATCGCCAAGCAGTACCATATCGGCTGAGGCTTTCGCTACATCGGCGCCGCCGCCCATAGCAACAGAGAGATGCGCACCTGCGAGTGTCGGCGCATCATTAATGCCATCACCAATCATCATAGTGATATCTCGACCATCGACATTGTTGAGATACTCAAGCTTGTCTTGCGGTTTCGCTCCAGAAACCACATTGTCGATACCAATTTTTTTCGCGACGAGTTGAGCGTTTTCGTCGGTATCACCAGTAAG
This sequence comes from Vibrio sinaloensis, assembly GCF_023195835.1. Classification (NCBI taxonomy): domain Bacteria; kingdom Pseudomonadati; phylum Pseudomonadota; class Gammaproteobacteria; order Vibrionales; family Vibrionaceae; genus Vibrio; species Vibrio sinaloensis. Next base: position 1,518,146 of record NZ_CP096199.1, read on the forward strand.
CAGCGTGACTTTCACACCTGAGCGCTGGAACTTCTCAATAAATGCTTTTGCTTCAGTGCGAATCGGATCTCGATAGCTAAAGGTAGCGACATGAACGTCATCAATAGAAAGGTATACTGAGTTCGCTTGTGCGACTTTACTGTCACCCAATACAAACTGAGCACTGCCAATCTTAACGTCGACGCCGTTGTAAACGCCTTTAATACCCGAGCCAATGATGTTTTCTACCTGTTCAACGCGAACATTGACGTCTGAATGATGTTTAAAAGCACGGGCAATAGGGTGGTTGGCATGGGACTCGAGTGACGCAGCAATCGCGAGCACCAGCTCTTTATCCAGATCACCAAACAGCTCGACTTGATTAATTTCGATATCGCCATGAGTCAAAGTCCCGGTTTTATCGACGATTAAATGATTGACCTGACATAAGGTCTCAAAGACATGGCTTTTACGTAGCAAGATACCGAGATTGCCCATACGAGACGTCGCACAAGTGAGCGCGGTGGGCGTGGCCAATGACAGCGCACAAGGACACGTCGCGACCAGCACCGACAGCATAATCCAGAAGGCGTCATCCGGTCGGCTGGAGTGCCAGAAAAACCAAGTGCCAGCAGCAATGATAAGAATTATCGCAACAAAGTAACGCGCAACAATATCGGCTATTTCGGCAATCTTTGGTTTAGTAAGCTGAGCTTCATCCTGAAGACGCACGATATTTGAGATCATCGAGTCGGCTTTAGATGAAGTCACTTCAAGTTCAAAGGATTCTTCACCGTTGAGCGTGCCAGCATAGACGTGATCGTCCACCTGTTTAACAACAGGAAGAGACTCACCGGTTAACATAGATTCATCAATGTGCACGCGGCCAGAGATAATCTTGCCGTCGGCTGGAATGTGCTCCCCAGGAAGCACTCGAATCTGATCGCCGACTTTTAGTGTTTTAACCGGGATTTGCTCGCCGTTTAATTTGTTAGCAATGGCAGGGATGAGTTTGAGCAGATTGCCACTCGCTGCCGCCGCTTTACGCCGCGCGCGCATCTCCAAGAATCGACCGACTAATAGGAAGAAGGCAAACATCGAAATCGACTCGAAGAAAACTTCGCCTTGCTCTGTTACCGTAGCGACTAAGCTCGCGACATAAGCAAAAATCATCGCGATCGACACCGGCACATCCATACCTAGCGTTCGCCCTCGAATGCTTCTCCATGCGTTAATGTAGAACGGCAGGGCGGAGTAAAGCATCACAGGGGTAGCAAAAATCAAACTTACCCATCGAAAATAGTTTTTGAACTCAGGCTCTAAGTCGCCAAATACTTCTAGATAGAGTGCCACGGCCAACATCATGACCTGCATGGTGGCTAAACCAGCGATCCCAAGCCGATACAAATACTGCTTCATTTGCTGATGATAAGCGGCTTCTTGCTTATCCGCTTCAAAGGGCGCGGCTTTATATCCAAGTTGATGGATCAATGAAAGCAGTTCACTTAGCCTCACTTGGGTCTTATCCCAAGCAAGTAGGGCACGGTTGGTCGTGGTGTTGACTCTTATCGATGCGACGCCAGTCTTATTGGATACTTGCTTTTCAATCAACCAAGCACAAGCGGCACAAGATACGCCCTCTAGTGACAGTGTCACCTCAGCTCGATTCTCACTATTACGAACAAACTCAGACTGTACCTCGTCATTGTCGTAGTGAATCAATGCTTGTAGCTGCTCGGGAACAAGATCGGCTTTTTCGGCCGGCGCAGTTCGATATTGATAGTAGGAGTCTAACCCACTATCAACAATGGTTTGCGCGACCGTCTCACACCCAGGACAACACATCTCTCTCGACTCGCCGAGGATCTCAACCTTAAAATCCGTGTTGGCTGGTACATCTTCACCGCAGTGATAACACGATTTGCACATAATTGTTTAGTTTGTCAGAGGAACAGAAGTAGTGGTTGGGAAAGTCACGCGACCTTGCACGAGCCATTTTTCATCATGAGGTGTGAGCTCAATAAACCACGGGCCTTGAAGCTCCTCGGTCAACGTGAAGCGATACAGACCATTTGCGTCAGAGGTGAGTAATTGTTTGAAATCACGATCCGGTAGAGTACGGTGAGCAAACATCGCGGTAATCGCAGGGAAGTGTTCCAGTTCGCCTTTTTCGAATTGAATCACAACATCATTGCCTTGAGAGTATGCTTGAGCAGACAGCCCGAGCTCTTTAGCGACATTCTGTTTTGAGATGTCGATGTTGATCCCTTTTCCTTTTTTATAGTAATCCTCAGTCACCAATGAGACCGAGTTTTGCGAGAAAACAATTACTGTGATGATTGTCCATACAACGACGGTCAGTGGCAAAATGATTAGGAACCACGGCCAAAACTGCTTATACCAAGGCTTTACCATAAAAAAGTTCTCAATAAAAAGATTTAGAAATTAGGGCTTTAACAATAAAGGAAAGACGGTCCCTAAGATAGGGACCGTTATTGAAATGTTACTTATTATCTGAATTACTTAGACTCCAAACATAGGCTGAAACAAGTTGTACCTTGTCTTCACCTAGAATGTCTTTCCAAGCAGGCATCACGCCAGAGCGACCATTCATGACTGTTTCTGTCACATCTGCACGTGAACCACCAAACAACCAGTATTGATCTGTTAGGTCGGGAGCTCCCACCGCTGGGTTACCTTTACCGTCAGTGCCGTGACAAGCTGCACACACTACAAAACGTGCTTTACCAGCTTCAGCTTCACGCGCATTCACAGAGCGACCAGAAAGGCTAAGCGTGTAGCTTACCACTTCTTGTACACCTTGCTCACCCAAAGCGTCTTTCCATGATGGCATTTGACCGATACGGCCTTGCATTACTGTCGTCACGATAGCTTGCGGCTCGCCGCCGTATAGCCATGCATCGTCAGTCAGGTTAGGAAAGCCTTTCTGACCACGAGCATCTGAGCCGTGACACTGAGAACAGTTTTGCAAGAATAGACGTTGGCCGACTTTCACTGCTTCGCTGTCCGCTGCAATTTCAGGGATAGGGCGCAGTTCAGAAGAGCCGTCTACGTAAGCAAGCTTTTTGAATGCTTCGCCAAAGTAGGTTTCTGCATCGTCGAGCTCTTTCGCGTACTGAACCAGATGTTTGTTCTGTTGAGAAGCGGCGATAGACGCTTTTGACTCTTCAACTGAGCGAACGGTTTGGTCAGAACTCTGCCAACCCAACACACCTTTGAAGCTACCTAAACCTGGGTAAAGAGTTAGGTAAATCGCTGCAAATACAAAGGTTCCAACAAACAGGTAAGTCCACCACTTAGGTAGTGGGTTATTAAGCTCACGAATACCATCGTACTCGTGCCCCATGTCTGCACCTTCTTCAACGCCCATCTTATCTTTAAGGCACCAAAGCAGAAGTGCAGCACAGCCGACGAGAGTACCGACCGTGATGATGATTATCCAAAGACTCCAAAACGTCGTCATTGCTTAGTCACTCCTTGTTCTTTTTCAGGCGCTTTCTGCTCATCAGCGAAAACAAGGTTTGCGGCTTCATCAAAGCGAGCTTTACGACTTTTGCCGTAAGCCCACCAAACCACGCCTAGAAAGCTAACAAACAGAACTATGGTCCAAATACTGTGAATAGTACCGATATCCATAATGTCACCCCTTTAATTACTTCATTGCGTGACCAAGAGACTGAAGATAAGCAATGATGGCATCCATCTCTGTTTTACCTTCTACTTCTTTTGACGCGTTTGCGATCTGTTCATCTGTGTATGGAACACCAAATTGATCACGGAAAATACGTAGCTTCTTCTCTGTGTCCTTACCATCAAGAACGTTGTCAGCCAGCCAAGGGAAACCAGGCATGTTTGACTCAGGAACCAACTCGCGAGGATCGATTAGGTGAACACGGTGCCACTCATCAGAGTAACGACCACCCACTCGAGCAAGGTCAGGCCCCGTACGTTTAGAACCCCAAAGGAATGGATGCTCGTAAACGCTTTCGCCAGCAACAGAATAGTGACCGTAACGCTCAGTTTCTGAACGGAATGGGCGAATCATCTGACTGTGACATACGTTACAACCTTCACGGATGTAGACGTCTCGGCCTTCCATTTCAAGCGCAGTGTAAGGACGTAAGTTCTCTACTGGCTCAGTGGTTTGTTTTTGGAAAATCAGAGGAGTGATCTCTACGAGCGCACCCAAGCTGATGGCAAAAACGATAAGAATCGCTAGCAGACCGACATTGCGTTCAACAATTTCGTGGCGATTGTTAGAATTAGAACTCATTCTTTAAATCTCCTTATGCCGGCTGAGGGATAGCTTTTAGGCTATCTTTTGGCGCAGTGACCGTCTTGTACGTGTTGTATGCCATTAGGAACATACCTGCTAGGAAGATGAAACCACCTAGGAAACGTACAAAGTAGAACGGGTAAGACGCTTGTACAGACTCAACGAAGCTGTAAGTCAACGTACCGTCAGAGTTAACTGCACGCCACATCAGACCTTGCATTACACCTGAGATCCACATTGCAACAATGTAAAGAACCGTACCAATCGTTGCCAACCAGAAGTGCGTATTGATTAGACCAACAGAGTACATACGCTCTTGACCGAACAGACGAGGCACCAAGTGGTAAACCGAACCGATCGACACCATAGCAACCCAACCTAAAGCACCAGAGTGTACGTGGCCGATAGTCCAGTCAGTGTAGTGAGACAGCGCGTTGACCGTCTTAATCGACATCATTGGACCTTCAAACGTAGACATACCGTAGAACGATAGCGACACGATGAGGAAACGTAGGATAGGGTCGTAGCGAAGTTTATGCCAAGCACCAGACAGGGTCATGATACCGTTGATCATGCCACCCCAAGACGGCGCGAACAGCACAAGCGACATTACCATACCTAGCGATTGCGTCCAGTCTGGAAGCGCAGTGTAGTGTAGGTGGTGAGGACCAGCCCAGATGTAAAGAGACACTAAAGCCCAGAAGTGAACAATAGATAAACGGTAAGAGTAAACTGGGCGTTCAGCTTGCTTAGGTACGAAGTAGTACATCATACCTAGGAAACCAGCAGTCAGTAGGAAACCTACTGCGTTGTGACCGTACCACCACTGAACCATCGCATCGACTGCACCAGAATAAATCGAATACGATTTACCCATTGAGACAGGGATAGCCATGCTGTTTACGATATGAAGCACCGCAACAGTAATGATAAAGGCACCGAAGAACCAGTTTGCTACGTAGATGTGTGAGGTTTTACGCTTAATCAAGGTTCCGAAGAACACGATCGCATAAGAAACCCAGACAACTGCGATGGCAATGTCGATAGGCCATTCTAGCTCAGCGTACTCTTTACCCGATGTAAAACCGAGTGGCAGAGTGATAGCTGCTGCTAAAATAATGGCTTGCCAACCCCAGAAGGTAAAGGCGACAAGAGGGCCACCAAATAGACGTGTTTGACAGGTACGCTGCACAACGTAATAAGACGTTGCGAACAGAGCACTTGTACCAAACGCAAAAATAACCGCATTAGTATGCAGAGGACGTAAGCGACTGTACGTCAACCACGGCGTATCAAAGTTTAGCTGTGGCCAAACTAATTGAGCGGCAATCAAAACACCAACAGCCATGCCAACAATACCCCAGAGAATAGTCACTAAGGTAAACTGACGAACGACTGTATAGTTGTAGTTTTGTTCAAGCTGCTTTTCTTGGCTCATTTGCATGCTTCCAATTTCTAATTAACTACACTTTACTTCCAACACGACACATGTCGTAATGCCACCCAAACCTTAAAGAAAAACAGAACCGTATCAGTCGGTTAATAATTCTTGCCGATTTTAAAAAAAAGTGGCATTTTCAGCCGCCAACTATACTGCATTTAACAATTCAATGACAGAGTAGTAACCTTACAGTCGGTCAGGTTTTGGCCTTTTATTTTAAAACTTTGAACTTTGTTACACGGAGAACCCCTCAAATGGCAGCCGAAAAACTTACTCGTGGGCGTTTTGTTCAAATAATCATCATGTTAACCCTACTGGTTAGTGCGTTTTTTTGGCGAACTATCGATCACTCATCACAGCAATCTGCCTCGTGTTTTATCGAGCAAGAATGTGTCTTTTATGTAAACGAGTCGCGATTTGTCGGGCAGTTCAATCGCACTGAAGGACAACTTCAGGCACAAACCTCAAATGTCTCGCTCGAAGTCCCGTCATCACAAATAAAAGTGACTCAAAAAGGCGACTTTTGGACATTTTCTTACCCAGAATCATTAAAAGAGTGGCATTTCACTGTTAACGTAGCCGGCCAAAACAAAAAAGTCGTTATTAATACAAGACGTTAATGGATTTTCAAACTCACATAACCCATCAGTTAAACGAACAGCTTGCCGTTGAGGAGCTGGTCGCTAAGCTATCTACCACTAACTTGGTTAGTTTGGTTTGCTACTTCACCCAAAATTACGGTGCGGATAAGCTCAGAAAAGCGTTCAAGCATGCTTTACCCAACGTCTCGATCATTGGTTGTTCGACTTGCAAAGGGGTAATGACAGAGAAAGGCGTCCACTTTGGTTCAGTGCTGAGTGTATTGGCGATTTATGACAGTGGCTCTGATGCTTATGGCTCCGCGCTAATGACGTTTGACACACAGTCTGAGTCTGTCGAGGCAACCCAAAAAGCGATAGAGGTGGCCTTGGCCAAAGCCAATCGAGAAGGCGAAGTGCCCCGTTTTGCCATTGTTCACAGTACACCAGGTATGGAAGAGACGTTGATCAAGTCCATCGACAGCGTATTCCAAACCCCCGTACCCCTTATCGGCGCGACCGCTGCAGATAACGCAATTAAAGGCCAGTGGTCGGTATTCACAGAAGATGGGGCGACCAATAAAGGCCTTGCAATCCAATTGGTATTTGCTTCAAAACCGCTTTCCACCGGATTTAGTTGTGGTTATTCGCCAACCGAGTGCATGGGAACTATTACTAAGGCATCAGGAAGAGAGTTGCTAGAGATAGATAATCGACCCGCTCAAGATGTCTACCTCGACTGGATATTTCAACACAGTGGAACTCGCGTGTCTGAGCAGTTTAAATTTGAGCTCGTGACTCGTTATCCATTGGGTCGCGTAGCTGGTGAACTCTATGAACAACCTTATTTCAAGCTTTCTCACCCGGTTTCAGCCACCGATTCACGAGGCATTTTACTATTTACTGATATTGAGGTAGGCGAGAAGGTCACCTTGATGTCTGGCGACAAAGAGCAACTAATCGCCAGACCTGCGCGAGTGATAAAAGAAGCAAAACGTCAGGCGATAGAGCATAGCCAATTATCTGGAGCGGTTTGTGTGATTTGCGCCGGAGCAATGCTTTATTTAGATGACGACATCGAAAAAGTCTATGCCATGATTAAACAAGAGATGGGAGAACTCCCATTTATCTGCCCCTTTACCTTTGGTGAGCAAGGCAGATTTATCAACGGTAACAATGGTCACGGCAACTTAATGATCTCTTCTGCGGCGTTTTATTCGGATTAATCATTCATGAGTTTAGAGATAAAAGAGCAACTAAACGAAGCGCTTATCGAACTTAAGCAAAGCCAGGCACGCGAAGCGAGACTTCTCGCTGAAAACCGAGCGATATTAGAGGCAATCTCCAGCATTACCAGCGCGACAAATAAACAACAAATCTTCACAGAACTGCAGAAGGTCCTGAGCTTACACATCGACTTTTCCGAATTCATCGTACTCAGCAAAAGCAGAGAGCAGCAGCAATACACAACGGTGTTGAGCTCAGATGCCAGTTTTAAGAAAACCAATTGGGGTAACGGAGATAAGTTCTCTCGCGCACTCGACGGGGAGTGTATTACCCTGTTTGCACCTGCATCGGTCGAAGAGTTCTCAACACTTAACTCACAACACGCCAAGCAGCTTAATAGTGCGTTAATCACTGGGGTCAAGACCGCTGCATCCGACTCGCTACTACTGCTGACCGGGAATAGAGCAGGGCAGTTTAGCCTTGAATCAAGCGATACACTGTCACGTTTTCGTCCACTACTAGAGCGTGCTCTTATCGATATTGAGCATAAAGAGCAGTTACAGCGCCTGGTTGAGATTCGCACCAAACAACTGAAAAAAGCGCAGCAGAGGGCTGAAAATGCCAACGAAGCCAAGTCGCGTTTTCTTGCCATGATGAGCCATGAGTTGCGTACGCCGCTTAACGCCGTACTGGGCTATATCGACGTATTGTTGGGGTATCCATATCAAAAAGATCAGGTCGAAATCCTCGAGAAAATGGAATGCTCTGCAGAGCTTTTGTTGGTACTGATTGACGACATATTAGACCTGTCCAGAATCGAAAGCGGCGAGTTTCCCATAAAATATCAATGGGTTAACCTCAATAGTGAGTTATCACAAGTACTCGAACATTTCCGAGAGCTCGCAATCAATAAAGGGTTGCAACTTGATCTAACTATTCAGCTCGACAACGACCATTGCTATTGGGTTGATCGAGCGCGCGTGATGCAAATAGTGTTTAATTTGCTCGGTAATGCCATCAAATTTACCGAACATGGCCAAGTAGCGCTTAATGCAAAGCTGATTGAAAACAGATTGCAAATCACCGTCGTTGACACGGGTATTGGCATAGAAGCCTCGCGCCTCAAGACTATTTTTAATCAGTTTAAACAAGCCGACGATTCTATTACACGAAAATACGGCGGCAGTGGCTTAGGGCTTGCCATCACTAAACGATTGGTTTCATTGATGGATGGGACGATAACTGTTAACAGCGTATTGGGGGCCGGCACAACATTCACCGTAGAGTTGCCAGTGTCGATACAACAAACCGCAACTGAGGCTGTTACTGAGAAAAAGATGAGCACGCCTAAGCGATTGGCCATTCTGGTGGTTGAAGATACCGAAACGAATCAAATGGTGATTAAACTTGTACTGGAGCGTTTGGGGCATCAGGTGAAAACATTGAATAACGGTAAGGAGTCAGTCGACTTTTTAAAGCAGAATATCGCAGCGGTCGATGTAGTTTTTATGGATATCTCTATGCCAGTGATGGATGGCATTACCGCCACACAAAAAATTCGCCAGTTTTGTCAGCAAACACCCATCATTGCTTTAACAGCTCATGCATTGGCACAAGATAAACAAGCCTGTATGGAAGCTGGAATGAACGCATTTGTTTCTAAACCCATTCGCAGTATAGAGATCCAAAAATCTTTGACAGAGGTTTTAAGCAATAATCATATTCAGTAATCTCTGATTAACTGAATATGATTATTAGGTATTTTATGGTAAATCCACTTATGTTTAATCGTACGCGAAAAATCACTGGGGTAGCACAACAAACAGGACTAAAATTAAAGCTGGCGACACCTTATTTAACATAATATACATAATGCGCACCAACTGTGTAGGTGCAATTTAGTAATGTCCGGTTTGATTAGTCCATTCATTTACGTAAGTATCGCAACTAATCAACCCATTGATACAGTGGCCGCCAATGCAATCTCAATGGGTGTTTTGGTTTGTGGTTTGCCTTGGCGAGTCTACGCCGACTGACTCCCGCAGAATCCTATCGAATCGTAATGAACGTGAAGCTCTAAGCCCTTTGTGTCTGTCTCTGCCACAACCTGGCTTATCTATTTGCTTAGATCGATGCGACCCGGATGTTTGTCGCGGATTTGTTGTAATGCTTCTGGCGGCATTTGCACATTAGCAAACCAAAACGGTTTATGTTTTTCGACAAACACACCGCTGCGATCCAAAGTGTCAAATATCGCGTAAGCTTGCGCCTGTGCAAGCGCTGCACCTTGTGGGCTTCGTTCGAGAACTGGGACTTGGTCGAGATCTTCTAGCAATGCATTTTTCATCGGTATGGTAAATTGCGTCCATTCAACTTCTGCGACCACTTTTCGCGTCAATTGTACCTCTAACTCATGAATAACGTTGGGCAAAATACTCAAATCAGGCGTAATTTCAGCACATGCATAGTATTCCTCTCGCCTATTCTGCTCCCTATATTGTTGCATCTTTTCCACTTGCGCATCTTCAAACAATTGGCTGAAATGATTGACGATAGCGAAATGGCTCATGGTTCTTAACACGCCAAGCAAAATGCCTTGCTGAGGGTTTTTAACGCCCGCTTGTTCTAATCGAAGCCGAGTTACATTGGCCGTGAGTATCAGATGTTGCCAAAGTTTGGGCGCTATGCTCTTGGTCACCGGATCGTGCCAACGCAGGATCGGCTTCACCATTAAAATCGGAAACAGTAACGAGCAATTATCAACACCTAGAGTTCCAATAGCTACCATAGGATCTTGCAAGTTTCGCGCTGACTTACCTATCCTGCTGCAAAATTTTGGATTGTTAACAAGTGCCAACACATTGTTTTTTAATTGATTATCGTTAGTCGTTAAAACGGATAGCTTGCTAAAATTGAGCGATGGTGAATAAGCCACACTGACGAAATATGAAAAGTCCGGAAAGCGTCCAAACAGTTGCATCGTCGTCATGTCAGACAATTTGCCTAACATGGATTGCTGCGCATGCTTAGCGATATCTTGAACTACATTCATGTGGATCTTCTGCCGTTCCTCTGCGGCCTTGCGTCTCTCCTGAACTTTGGCGGTCTCACACTCAAGCAATAATCGCTGATTTTCTGTAATACGCTCCTCTTCCTTTAAGATCACACTGTCGCAGAACTCGCTTTGTCGACTAAAGGCGTTGTCGACATCAGATTGATCGAGGATGTATTTGAGGCTGACTAGCCACTTAGCGTGACGTGCGCGCGTTTTTTGCGTTATTTTGTCTGCAAGTTCGGTCGCTTCACGGTTATAAAGCTTATTAGTGATGAGCGCAGTTGACATAATCCCACACAGTTAGAGTAAACAATCGAGTAAATACAATAGGTTACATTGCGAAGCTTCATTGCTCGTTGCGATATAAAGATAGACAATGAGGCTTATTAATCTATTTATGACTATAGCAATCGCGGCTAGATATGCCACTCGAGCTAGCGATCAGAAATAGAAAAGCTGAATGATGATACGGCCGCGCGATTTGTGTCGGTGATAAAAAAGCCCGAGTGGATACTCGGGCCTTATCATTATGAAGATTTCTTGTGCTTGCCTTTGGCTTTAAAGCCTTGATGAGGGAAAACATTGCGTATGCGTTGTTGCACTTTTTTGGGAACCTGTTTTGAGAATACCAGCTTAGTCCCTGCTCTCTGTTGATAGACTTTTAGCTCGCCACTGAAAGGCGTGCGCTCCGCTATTTCCAGGACATTGTGCTTAAAACTTGGTGGAAAGTGCCCTTTTTCTTGTGTCAGTTTGCCCTGGCTAAAAACCGCTTTCAAAACTGGTCTGTCGACAGCAACTAACCAAAAAATCAATGCTGCCGCGATTAAAACAACATACAACATAAACACCTCTCCCACTAATCAAGCAGTTTGCTTAAGTCTTCTTTTAGGCTACTCACCGCTTTGCTGGCTTTTTCACTGCGCGACGCTTCGGATAGCAGGTATTCAATCGCATCGGATAAAGTACAACCTAGCTCGTTAGCACGATAAGAGAGCTTCTCCCAAACGCGATAATCGAGGTCAATAGACTTTTTCTTGGTATGGATTTGCTCAGCATTGAAGTGACGTTTGCGTTTGGCGCGAATGGCCTGTTTGAGCTTGTTGTCTAATTCTGGCGACATGTGCTGCTCTATCCACTCTAGCACCTTGGTGGGTTGGTGCTCTAGTTGACGCAGTTCATTGACAGCAGCTTCTGCCTCACTTGTATCAATGTGGCATGTGATCGACTCACCTGCTTTCCACTTATTGACTAGGTAGTTCCATTTCCAACCACATTCCAAGTTTTCGAGCTGCTGATATTTCATTATGAGGCCATTCCGTTAACGCTTGAGGTGACAGCGTAACCCTATCTGAGTCAAGTTACAATCCCCATTGTAATCGAAAAGCGATCCAGATCATTAGATAAATTATCTGTATATACTAGATGGCTTTTTCTATATAATTCACCTCCATTTTGCGGACTTACAACGATATCAATGAACCAAGAAAGCTGGCACGCCGTTACCCCTCAGTACTCTCACTACGATGCCCAAATTCAGCGCTTTGACACTCTCGAGCCGGTCGATTTTTTCGACATTCAACCGCGATTCAAACATGCACTATCGACATTTTGCGCCCTTGAAGGTTTAAGCCGTTTACTCATTGTCAATTCGATTGATAATTCATTCTATCGTCAGCTAATCGTCGATGGCTTAAGTCGTTTCAGTGGCGATAAGCCAGTCTATACAACTGAGTCACTTAATATCGCGACCTTGGTTGGCTCTTATACATGCAACGAAAGAGGTGACATTGTCACTTCCAGCTCGGGATTACTTGATAAAGCAGACGGCGGCTTCTTAGTTATTCCCGTGACGCTACTGCTTGCGAATCCTGCGAGTTGGCAAGTTCTAAAGTCCGTGTTGCTCGGTCAAGAAGTCAATCCAATTAACGCTAACCCTCAAAGAATTGCAACCAATCCTCCTACCAAGCGTTACACGATAAAAATCGTCATTGCTGGCGATCGTCATCAACTGGCGGATTTTGAGTACATTGAACCTGAAGCTCATTCGGGCCTTGCTCTATTCTGTGAAATAGAGAATGAAGTCGCGTTGTCTGCGAACAATATTGAGTCTTACTTGGGCTTTGTAGCTTGGATAGTGAAAACACATCGTCTCCCTACCCTCTCTTTTGGTGCGCTGCACCGACTCATGATTGCCGGCGCGCGTTATACTGAAGACCAGCACTATATGCCCATTGAACTGCTTTGGTACCTGGCTCTATTTCAAGAGGCAAAGCTCAGTTCAAATGGCAAAGTGTTATCAGAACAAGATATTGAGATCGCGCTAGAGAATCGTTACTTCCGTGAATCCTATCTGCCCGAACGTGCATTGGCTGATATTACCGATGGTCAAGTTATTATCGAAACCACCGGTGAATGCGTTGGTCAAGTCAACGGTTTGACCGTCATCGATGTACCAGGCCACCCAATGTCTTACGGTGAGCCCGCACGTATTTCCTGTGTGATTCATTTTGGTGATGGGGATATATCTGACGTTGAACGTAAAGCTGAACTTGGCGGCAATTTACATGCGAAAGGCATGATGATCATGCAAGCCTTTGTCAGTAGCGCCTTACAGCTCGACGAACCCTTGCCCTATTCAGCATCGGTGGTATTTGAACAATCATACAGTGAAGTCGATGGCGACAGTGCTACCCTAGCTGAGCTATGTTCTTTCGTTAGTGCCTTGTCAGAATATCCAATTAACCAGCAAATCGCTGTCACGGGTGCTGTTGACCAGTTTGGTCGCGTACAAGCGGTTGGAGGTCTCAATGAAAAAATTGAAGGCTTCTATCATGTGTGTAAACATCAGGGACTGACCGGAAATCAGGGTGTCATTCTGCCAAAAACTAATTTAAAGCACTTGGCACTGAACAAAGACGTCGTAGAGAGCATCAAAAATAATCAGTTTCATATCTGGTCTGTATCGACTGTCGATGAAGCCGTCCCTATATTGATGGGTAAACCCTTTAGAGGCGATGATGAAGAAAGCGTGATTAGCAAGATTGCGCAACGTATTGAAAACTTTGAAAGACACGAACACCCACAAGGAATTGTGGAACGTATCAAAAACTGGTTCGCGTAGAACAAAATCCGTTCAAAATAGGACTGATCGGAGTTGTTTAGCGTACACCTGTTCACTAACATGCTGCTATCAAAATTTGGAGTAATTGATAATGCAAAACAAACGTGATTCTTATAACCGCGAAGATCTTCTAGCCTCAAGCCAAGGCGAACTGTTTGGTCCTGGATACCCTCAGTTACCTGCGCCAAATATGCTAATGATGGATCGCATCTCTAAGATGTCAGAAACAGAAGGTGATTTCGGTAAAGGTCTTATCCTCGCAGAGCTCGATATTACTCCTGACTTATGGTTCTTTGACTGCCACTTCCCTGGTGACCCAGTAATGCCTGGCTGTCTTGGTCTTGATGCAATGTGGCAATTGGTTGGTTTCTTCCTTGGTTGGGTTGGCGGCAAAGGCAAAGGCCGCGCACTGGGTGTTGGCGAAGTGAAGTTCACTGGACAAATCCTGCCAACAGCGAAAAAAGTCACTTACGAAATCCACATGAAGCGCGTCGTTAACCGCAAACTGGTTATGGGGCTTGCTGATGGCCGTGTACTTGTAGACGGAAAAGAGATTTACGTCGCAAAAGACCTTAAAGTTGGCCTTTTCCAGGACACATCAGCGTTTTAATTTAATATCTGTATCAAGCGACTCACTCGAGTCGCTTTTTTGTGTTCAGCCAATTTAGTTATAGTGCATTACGGTGCTATTTAAAAGCCCCTTTCGGGGCTAAGTTCCTATATCGTATGTGGATTGAGTGTTATTTATAGAGACCAGAGTGTTTGTCTTCCCTGGCATCGCGCCAACCACCAAGCCAGTAGGAGCGAGCATCCATCTGTTGGTACGGACATGCTTCCATTGAGCGGCCATTTAGGCCCGCTTTGTAACCTTGAGATTGAGCTCTTTCCAAGCGGTCACGCTTTTGTCTCTTCATAGTGTCGTCCTCATACATAAAATGTTGCTTAACGTACTACTTATCCTCTTTGACTAGTTTAACGTGCTACGCATCGTCTACTAAAGAGGTGTGAAGCTTTAATGACTTCAACGTTAAGATTCGATCAAAAGAGTGCCGAATTCAAGCGATAAAAAAGCACAGATCCAAAACTGTGAACCTGTGCTCTTGTTTACAATTTAGGCTATTTTCGACGTAAACCAATAAAACCCAGTACCGTCAATAATATAAGTCCTAAACTACCGCCCTGGCGAGAAATCGTGCTTTGAACAACTGGACGAGGTGTGATATCCGCTGCGGTTTGCCCTGCTATCGGCACCAACTTCACACCAACTAATGTCGCGTCAGTGCTACATGCCGCATTGACAGCCTCGCTATCATAGCCACCAGCACAGTAATAAGCCGTAGCAGCGATAACACCCGCATCATTGATGTCAGCCGCCTCAATAATGCGGAACTGGTTATTGTTTTGCGTCGCACCATCTCCACTAGTCAAGTCATCTAGGTAACGAGCTTGGCCGCCTAGTGGCGCTGGATTATTGTTAGAATGGGCTGACGCACCCAGGTTGACAATAAACGCCCTTTTGGCTCTCGGTCTACCATTGATCTCCTTACTGGTTTCGTAGTCAATGGTGCCAACTAAGTCATTGCTGTTATTGATTGCCCCCACTTGGCCATTCACGCCACTAAAGAAGATTCCGCCACTAAGTGCTTTGTATGTCGGGTTGTTCAAATCATCAACATAGAACAGAGTATTGGCGTAAGCACCGTTTAAAGCTTGGTTCAATTTGGCGCTGCCGACGGCAATACCATTCTCATTGACAGTGTGTAGACTTTGGCTGGCATACTCAGTTAAGGCGTACGGAAAGCCTGTGACAGAGCGTTTGGTCCAGCTTGAACCGTCACTCGACTCAAATACACTCGCAGTAAATCGTACGTCTGATGCAGAGTTGTATCCTACTGCGTAGAGTTTAGAGTTAAAGACCGTTATATCGCGCGCGCTGCCCTGTGCTAGGTAATTGCCATTCACCGCACCACCATCCCAGCCAATGGTCGCTTCAAGGACATTGTCTTTCCAAATCGCGGCATTTGAGTTGTTAGAGATCGAGCTACCAGCATAAGCTGTCGACACACTACCAACAGTATAAGTCGCATTGCCACTTCCGTTATCGAACTCGACGCTATCCCAAGCGCGCGACTCCTTGTTACTTGCTAGCGGCAAGTCTACGCCTGATATAGCTTGGTTAAATGCCACACTGCGGCTTGTACCGGTACGACGGCTACCAATAGCTTCAACGGTAACACCACTTTTGGTTAAACTGTTGATGACCGAGTTTTCACCGTAAACCTGATTAGTATCGATGTAAGTCAGTGACCCTTGATAGTTGCCCGATTTCTCAATTGCATAGCCGTTAGTGTATTGAGCTGTAGCCCATTCATCACATAACACGCGTGTGTAACCTAGCAAGTTCGAGCAGTAATTGCGAAAGCCGGTCCAATCATCGCCATCATCAAGATAGTCAAAGCCAAATGGTATGAAGAATGGCGATTCATCACGATACTTAAAGCCCTCGCGATAATTCTTAACTTCGACCGCCATGTTTGATGTGTTTTCAGAACACGCGCTCGTCCAACATTTATTAGTTTCTGGCGTAACCGCGACACCGTAGGTCTGGCGGCTAGTCGAAGCACCCTCTGGCGCTTGGAGATAAACGTTGTATAGCGCGGCATGCGCGCCGAATGAAGCCGCAACCGTCGCGGCTAAAGTGGTCAATCTGAACATATTAGATTTCATTAACTGTTAACTTTCCTGTTGCATCGCTTCAAGCTCTTCCCAGCGCTCAAAAGCAATTTCCAACTGCTGCTCTGTTTCAGCGAGTTGCTCTAGTACGGGTTGTGTTTGATCCACAGGTTTGGAGAAAAATTCCGCGCTGTTGACTTGTTGTTGCAATTGCTCGATCTGGCTTTCTAGCTGCTCAAGTTTCGCCGGCAGCCCTTCTAACTCTCTTTGCAGTTTATAAGATAACTTCTTCGGCTTGTTGTTTACCGAAGCAGATTTGGGAGTTTGCTCAACCTGCTTCTCTGTTTTCGCTGGTTTTTCGTCCTGGCGCGCTTTACGGGTTTGCTGCCTTTGTTGCTGGGCGTCGTGATATCCACCAACAAACTCTTCAATCACACCGTTTCCTTCAAAAATCCAGCTGGTTGTCACGGTATTATCAACAAACTGGCGATCGTGACTCACGAGCAATAGTGTGCCCTGATAATTGGCAAGCAAATCTTCTAAAAGTTCCAAAGTTTCGATATCAAGATCGTTGGTTGGCTCATCAAGAACCAACAAGTTGTTCGGTTTTAAGAAGATACGCGCCAACAATAGACGGTTTTTCTCCCCACCAGACAGCGCCTTGACCGGTGTACGTGCACGCTTGGGTGCAAACAGAAAATCTTGTAGGTAACTGAGTGCATGACGTTGACGTCCGCCAACCATCACTTCTTGTTTGCCGTCTGCCAGATTATCAATCACGGATTTGTCAGGATCCAACACCTCGCGATACTGATCGAAATACGCAACTTCAAGTTTCGTTCCACAGTGCAGACGGCCTGACTCTGGCTCAAGCTCACCGAGCAACAACTTAAGTAACGTACTCTTACCACAGCCATTTGGACCAATTAGCGCAATACGGTCGCCACGCATAATGTTAAACGAGAAATCTTTAACAATTGAGCGTCCATCTATGCCGTAGTTGATATGTTGCGCTTCGAACACTATCTTACCTGAGCGTGCAGCATCATCGATTTGGATATTGGCTTTACCCTGCACTTCGCGGCGATCTTGACGCTCCTCACGCAGTTTCTTCAGTGCTCTGACACGCCCTTCGTTGCGCGTTCGGCGCGCTTTAATACCTTGACGAATCCAGACCTCTTCTTGAGCGAGCTTTTTGTCGAACTCGGCGTTCTGCATCTCTTCAACGCGCAGCATCTCTTCCTTCTCGATGAGATAGTTATCGTAGTCGCCAGGAAACGAAGCTAGTTTACCGCGGTCGAGATCGACAATCCGAGTCGCCATCGATTTAATAAAGGCGCGGTCATGAGAAATAAAGATAATAGACCCACGAAAATCCTTCAAAAAGGTTTCGAGCCACTCAATAGTGGTCACATCAAGGTGGTTGGTCGGCTCATCAAGAAGCAGAACATCTGGATCGCAAACCAACGCGCGCGCTAGCGCCGCTTTACGCTGCCAACCACCGGACAAATCGGTCAACTTGGTGTGACCTTCGAGCTTTAATGCACCAAGTACGTTTTTGATTCGATCTTCAAAACGCCAGGCACCAGAATGCTCCAGTTGCTCTTGGATACGCGCCAGTTTGTTGATATTTTGCTCTGATGGGTCAACCGCAATCAGATCAAGCTGATCTTGATAGATCTTAATCTGTTCACCAATACCCGCTAGGCCGCCAGAGACATAATCAAAAACGGTGCCTTCTTGGTTGCGCGGTGGATCTTGCTCAAGACGCGACACGACCACGTCTTGGGTAACAGTAAGCTTACCGTCATCTATGACCACTTCACCGGCCAGTACTTTCATTAGGGTGGATTTGCCTGCGCCATTGCGCCCTACTAGACACACACGTTCATTTTCTTGAAGAGCGAAATCTGCATTGTCGAGTAAAGGATGATCACCATAGGCGAGCAACCCGCTATTAATTGTCAGTAATGCCATTATTTTCTAACCAAATTTGTAATTGTTCCAAATCAAACGGCCAACTTAACTCGTTACCCTGATATCTAAGTACCGGAATTGTGACACCGTAACGAGAGAATAACTCATCGTCGAATGCAATATCGACAATCTCGACTTGGTCTGAAATGTGGAGTTGTTGTGTCAGGGCAAATGCCATCTCACAAAGATGGCACCCTTCTGTACTGTATAACGTAATCACGTCAACGTTATTCCTTGTGTGTTATCACCCAGCAGTTGTGGATATGCTTGTTACGCGCAAAATCCGTGGGTAGCGTTTGGTGAGAAATGTTCTTCGCTGTCAAACCAACATCGTCTAGTGCCTCTAAATCCATCTTGAAGTGACGCTTATTGTTCGAGAACACTATGGTACCGCCCGCTCTCAATAGACGTTTAAGCTGAGTCATCAACTGAATATGATCACGCTGAACATCGAAAGACTGCTCCATGCGCTTCGAATTAGAAAATGTGGGTGGATCGATAAAGATCAAGTCAAACTGGGCGGTCGACTTTTCTAACCATTGCAGACAATCCGCTTGCTCGAAACGATGTTGTCGGCCCACTTGGCCATTCAACTTCATGTTTTCTTTTGCCCACTCGAGATACGTATTAGACATATCGACAGTCGTAGTTGACTTTGCGCCGCCACAAGCGGCATGAACTGTCGCAGAGCCGGTATAAGCAAATAAGTTGAGGAAATCTTTTCCTGCAGCCATCTCTCCGAGTTTACGGCGAGTGATTTTGTGATCGAGGAACAAACCGGTGTCAAGGTAATCATGCAGATTCACAATTAGCTTTACACCATATTCGTTGATGGTGAGCGTCTCTGACTGTTGAGCTAACTTTTGGTATTGGGCGCGGCCTTTTTGCTTTTCGCGAACTTTTAGCACCACTTTATTCGCGTCTGTATCGGTAACCTGAATGGCAGCGCGAATAATATCGGTCAAACGTCGCTTCGCCTTCTCTTCTGGGATGTTTTTCGGTGCTGCGTATTCTTGAATCACTAAATGATCGAGGTAAACGTCAATTGCTACGTTGTACTCTGGTAAATCCGCATCATAAATACGGTAGCAGTCCAACTGCTCTTTACGCGCCCATTTTGAAATCTTGCTTAAGTTTTTCTTGAGTCGATTCGAAAAGTCAGGCGCAACCAATGACTCAGTGACACTGTCACCAGAGTTGTTGGCCTGTCGGGCACTGATCGAGTAGTTCTTTTGGTGACACGGTAACGCACCATTGTTCAGTTTGAACTGTTTGTCTGCACGCATACGCAAACAACTTAGCAACTCGTCTGAGCTTGAAAAAATCGACGCTTGGCAACCCCCAAACTCGGCCTTGAGCTCGGCACCAAACGCAGTATAGAGCGCAATCAGACCTGGATGTGTACCCAATCGCTCACCATAAGGCGGGTTACACACTATCACACCATTTTCAAATGAGGCTGGGCGTTTAAGCTTGGCGGCATCACCAAGTTCAAACTCAATTAAGCCGTCAACACCAGCTCGACGAGCGTTATCACGGGCCGTCTTGAGCACGCGAGCATCATTATCGAAGCCGTAGAACTTAGCGTCAACTTTCTTGACACCTCTTCTAGCTTGCACACTGGCTTCAGATTTAATTTCAGCCCAAGTTTCCGGCTCAAAATCGTCAAGCGCCTCAAATCCCCACTGCGGACGATTTACACCCGGTGCCATATTCGCCGCCATCATCGCCGCTTCAATCAATAACGTTCCTGAGCCACACATAGGGTCAAGCAATGACTTTTCTGCACTCCATCCGCTACGCAGGATAATCGCCGCAGCAAGGGTTTCTCTTAACGGAGCTCGACCTGATTCTGAGCGATAGCCACGCTGATGAAGACCGCCACCCACCATGTCGACACCCAAGATAGCCTTATCACGATGCAAGCGAACATGAACGCGAAGATCCGCTTGATCTTTACTGATCGACGGTCTTGGCAGGTTCTTTTTCTCAAAACTATCCACTATCGCATCTTTAACTTTCATCGCGCCATACTGGCTGTTGCGGATTTCGCGGTTGGTACCATTGAAATCAACCACCAGTTTTTTACTGCTATCAAACTGATTCACCCAGTTGACCGCAGAAGCAGCGAGATAAAGATCCATATCATCGTTACAGGTGAATTCCGATAGCACGCGTACAAACCTTGAAGCCAAGCGACTCCACAAGCAAACGCGATAAATCTGTTCATTCGTCGCTTTAAAGCGAACCCCTGCTTGGACCGGTTTTGCGTCGTTTATTCCAAGCTTAGTGAGCTCGTCGACTAACAGGTTTTCCAGCCCGTTCGAAGTAACAGCAAGATATTGATGCATAGTGATGTTTTGATTCTCTAAAAAATGACCCCGCATTATACCTGACTCGATTAGTTACTGTTAGCGCAAAGCCTAAATTCATCGTCAAACAAACAGCATTTGTTCGATTTCCCACCAAATCTCAACGGATTTTATTGATGGGCGCAGCTAGGTAAGTCCGCTCGCAATTTTTACCATTTATTGGGCCCTAAAAGCGAAGTGAATACTTATTCACACCAAATTTGGTCTATACCAGAAGGTGATTTACAGTGTAATTTTGCTACAAAATAGAGAGAAATGAGGAATTATGATGACAATGAAGAGAGCTTCGCCCTGTTTTTAGGCTGATTGCGAGCGTGTTAAACGAGTGAATTTTGAACACATCTCACAATTGAGATACGAATCGAGGGGCAAAAACACAGGTTTAATCGCTCAGTGCACGTGGAGAATAGGCAAAAAAAAGCCAGCTATATAAGCTGGCAGGAAATGAAACGAAGGAACGATAAATAAATGGATTATCCAACCAGAGCAATGGGTTGAACAGAAAAATGGTGGTTACATATCTCGAAACGGTCATGCATTACTTTTATGGCTTGGCCGAACGCTAGGGCTTTACTGCCATTGAGCTGAAAGGCCTCCAATCCGACAAACGCGCACAAGCTGGCAGACTCTCCCACTTCTAACACCATAAAGTACCCATCGCTGAAGTCATTGCATAGGCGAACCAAATCGCCTTCTTCAGGGGTATCACAGCCGCTACTCAAGCTGTCAAAAAACCAGCTTTTCGGTTGAACAGGTTTGTGAAAACGCTTAGCAGCGACACAATATAATGCTAGTTCGGCTTGTCTTGGCTCGGTTAATCCCAGTAGAGCGACCTGCTCTTTGTATGTTTGATAGGCAGACGCATCATCTACTGAAAACTCGTTTACGCCAATGGCGCAATCAACGACCAGTTTCCGTGCGAGATTGGTTTTGAATACCATGTTATCACCCAGATCGAGCATCAGGTGCCCTTCTGAATCATCATAGTACCAAGTCCATTTGTCACTGGGTTTAAGCATCGTTCCATCTCTTATTTTTTGGTGAATTTAGGTAAAACGCTTAATTACCTCGCCAAGCAATATTTCGATTTTATGTACTGTTGGACGAAAAAAAAGAGGAAATGATTTCTCATTTCCTCTTCAAATGCTCAAATTAAAACCAAGGTGTATAGTGTGACAATGTCACTTAAATCCTTGATAAACTTTATGTTTGAGTTTAGATATTTTTGACAATATCACTAACCAACCCCGGGCCTTTGTAGATAAAGCCAGAGTAAACTTGAACCAGTTCAGCACCTGCCATCAACTTTTCTTTGGCCGCGACATAACAATCGATGCCGCCTACCCCGATGATCGGCACTTGACCTTGAAGCTCTTGATGTAAACGTCGAACCACTTCTGTACTTCTTGACTGTACAGGTCGACCGCTTAACCCACCCGCCTCATTTGCGTGCTTCATGCCTTCAACAATAGAACGATCTAATGTGGTGTTGGTCGCAATGACACCGTCAATATTATTTTTGATCAATGACTGACAGATTTGGCTAATTTCATCGTCACTAAGATCCGGCGCGATCTTCAATGCCAATGGAACATATTTATCGTGTAGCTTAGCAAGTTCCGCTTGTTTTTGTTTTAGTTCACCAAGCAGTTCGTCAAGGGCTTCCCCGTATTGAAGGCTTCTCAATCCAGGCGTGTTAGGTGAAGAAATATTGACCGCAATGTAGTCAGCGTACAAATAGACTTTATCCATACAGATCAGATAGTCTTCTGCGCCCTTTTCAATGGGAGTATCTTTGTTCTTACCAATATTAATGCCAAGTACACAGTTGTATTTGGCCTTCTTGACATTTTCGACTAGGTTATCAACACCTAAGTTATTGAAACCCATGCGGTTAATAATGCCTTCAGCTTCCACTAGGCGAAATAGTCTTGGTTTATCATTACCCGATTGCGGACGCGGTGTTACCGTACCCACTTCGACAAAACCAAAGCCCATCGCGTCAAATGCTTCAATGCACTCACCGTTTTTATCTAATCCTGCAGCCAAACCCACTGGATTACGGAAAGTCAGCCCCATACATTCGACTGGTCGATGTGGTAACTGTTGACGATATAAAAGATCGAGTGGTGTTCCCGTAAAACGTTTGAAATTTTGGATTGCGAGATCGTGTGCCTTTTCGGCATCGAGTTGGAAAAAGCCAGTTCTGGCTAGACGGTAAAGCATTGTGCCTCCGAAAGAAAAAAGCCCCGTATAAACGGGGCTGTATTATTAATGGTTTTACCGAATAATTCAACGAATTATAGCAATCGTTTACTCAATGGCTGAACAGTTTAGGTTGAGCAACATCAGCTCGCGTAGTGCAACAGAGAACTTAGCGAACTCATGGACCGAACCTACCTTGAACTCATTGAGAATATTTTCCCAACGATGTAGCGAGACTTCATTGGCAACAATCCACTCATCTAACGCTT
Source organism: Vibrio sinaloensis (assembly GCF_023195835.1). Lineage (NCBI taxonomy): Bacteria > Pseudomonadati > Pseudomonadota > Gammaproteobacteria > Vibrionales > Vibrionaceae > Vibrio > Vibrio sinaloensis. The sequence goes on from NZ_CP096199.1 coordinate 1,541,340, forward strand.
TCATGACATCGAGATCTTCCGGTGCGCATGAACAGCTTAACACTTGACCTGTCAACTGGCGCTGTTGCCAATCGAGATCCTCACGGAATGCTGCTCGAGCCAAAGCTTGCCAGTTGTTGTCGACTGCCTGACCATTGATCTGTTTCAAGAACCAGTGCAGTGACAAACGATCGCCCAAGTTGTAGTACAGTTTGGCCGTTTGCTCGACAGTTTTGCCTTTTTCACGGGCCACTGTGGATATATCCAGTACAGAGTATAGGCTTGATAGACGCGCAACATAGTTCGCCAATTGCTCACTCATGCCCTGTTCAATCCATGCTTGAGCCATGTCGTTGTGCTCCTCAACTTCCGAAGGCACCAACATGTCATCAAGATGAGTTTTAATGATTTCCACATCCGCTTGATAAAGCTCGATCAAGGCTTGGACTGACTGCTTACCCTTACGATTGCGCAGTAACCAGCGTGACAAACGACGCAATGTACGACGCACATAAAAGATCATATCGTATTGAGCTTCAGTGGTCGCTTGGTTATCCAGCTTGCGGATCTCTTCAAGCACAGTACCAAGACCAAAGATTTCTCGCGATGCCGCATACGCATTAGCAATATCGACAACGTTAGCACCAGTCTCTTCTTGCAGACGGGTGACAAAGTTACATCCCATTTCGTTGACCATTTGGTTGGCCAAGGCCGTTGCGATAATTTCAGCGCGTAGTGGATGATTATCCATTTGCTGCGAATAGTTACGGCGTAACTCTGTTGGGAAGTAATTCACCAGTTGCTGTGCGTGGAATGCATCATTGGCAATATCTTCATGAACCAACTCCTCTTTCAGCACCATTTTAGCGTATGCCACGAGTACCGACAGTTCTGGGCGGGTTAATGCCATGCCTTGCTTTTCACGCTCAAGGAGAGTCTCGTCGTCAGGAATGTATTCGAGTGCACGGTCTAGATAACCGGCCTTTTCCATAGTATGGATAAAGCGAATCTGCTCTTTAACCAGAGACGTGCCTTGTTGTTCCGTCACGGAAATCGACTCAGACTGGCAGTACGCATCATCCAATACGATCTCGCCCACTTCATCTTCCATCGACTCTAAGATCTTGTTGCGCTGTTTCACGGTAAGATCGCCGTTGGCGACCAATCCGTTCAAGAAGATCTTAATGTTCACTTCGTTATCGGAACAATCTACACCACCGACGTTGTCAACAAAGTCGGTATTGACACGACCACCGTTAAGCGCGTATTCAATACGTCCTAACTGAGTCATACCTAAGTTACCGCCTTCGCCCACAACTTTCGCTTTCAAGTCTCGACCATCAATGCGCAATACATCGTTGGCACGGTCGCCAACATCGGTATGGGTTTCTGTCGAGGCCTTGACGTACGTACCGATACCGCCATTCCATAACAAATCCACCTTCATCGACAGGATCATTTTGATCAGTTCATTGGGTGCAACCGAGGTCTTCTTGGTGCGCAACATTTTCTGAATTTCAGGCGTCAAGCTAATTGATTTAGCACGACGAGAGAAAATGCCACCGCCTTGAGAAATGAGCTCAGGGTTGTAATCCTCCCAGCTTGAACGAGGTAGGTTGAACAGTCGGTTGCGCTCTTCCCAGCTTGACGCTGAGTCTGGGTTTGGATCAATAAAGATGTGCATGTGGTTAAACGCAGCTTGCAGGCGAATATGTTTCGACAACAACATCCCGTTACCAAATACATCCCCTGCCATGTCACCCACACCAATCGCGGTGAAATCGGTAGTTTGACAATCGATGCCCATTTCGCGGAAGTGGCGCTTCACTGATTCCCAGCCACCTTTGGCGGTGATACCCATCGCTTTGTGGTCGTAACCATTCGAGCCACCGGATGCAAAGGCATCACCTAGCCAGAAGTTGTATTCTGCTGACACTGAGTTAGCTAAGTCAGAGAATGTCGCGGTGCCCTTGTCCGCTGCAACAACCAAGTACGGATCATCTTCGTCATGACGAACAACGTTCTTTGGATGAACGACTTCACCTTCGATGATGTTATCTGAGACATCAAGTAGCGCGCGAATGAAACGCTTGTAACAGCGTTGGCCTTCAGCAAAGATTTCATCACGGCCACTCAACGTGTGCTGACGTTTACAGACGAAACCGCCTTTAGCACCAACCGGAACGATTACCGTGTTCTTCACTTGCTGCGCTTTAACAAGGCCCAGAATTTCAGTTCGGAAATCTTCTTGACGGTCTGACCAACGCAAACCACCCCTTGCAACTTTGCCACCACGTAGATGAACACCTTCGATATCAGGTGCGTAGACAAAGATCTCAAACGCAGGCACCGGTTGTGGGATCTCTGGGATCTCACTTGGCTTCATCTTCAGTGACAACCAAGGTTTGTGGTTCTTGTCATCGTCTACTTGGTAATAGTTGGTGCGTAAGGTTGCGGTGATCATTTCCATGTAGCGGCGGATAATACGATCATCGTCCAAGCTTTCAACATGATCCAACTGCTCAGTAATACGAGCAATCAGCTCAGTTTGTCCTTTCTGGCTGCCTTTGTATTTTGGTTCAAAGCGCTTAGCAAACAGCTCCACCAGCCCTTTTGCTAGATCTGGATAGTGGCTGAGCGTCTCTTCAATATATTGTTGACTGAATGGGAAGCCAACTTGACGCATGTAACGTGCGTACGCGCGAAGTATCGAGATTTCACGTCCAGTGAGAGAAGCGCCAAGCACTAATCGGTTGAAACCATCGCTCTCAAGTTCACCAGCCCAAATTGCCGCGAACGCCTGTTGGAAACGATCACGCGCTTCACGCAGATCCACGGTCTTCTCGCTCTTATGCAGCATAGAGAAATCAAGGATCCAGTACACTTGGCCGTTAGCTTTACGCACTTCATAGGGCGACTCACCTATCACACGCAGACCTAAGTTCTCGAGCATCGGCATAACATCAGACAGGTGGATTGGCTCATCACGGTGATAGAGTTTGAGTCGCACCGATTTAGAATCACTGCCTAACTCTTGCGGACGGTAAAACAACATGCCGAGCTTGTTGTCATCATCCAGTTTTTCGAGTCGTTCAATGTCTGCAACCGCAGAGCCTGGCATCACATCTTCTTTGTAAGATCTTGGGAAGGCACGCAAATATTCTTTAGAGAGTGGTAAGCCTTTGCTTTCACCAAAGTTAGCTACGATCGCTTCTGATAAACGATCATCCCAAGTTGAAGATGCTTCCATTAAGTTTTGCTCAATCGTTTTAACGTCGACGTCCATATTGTTGTTATCAACACGAACAATGTAATGAGTGCGGGCCAACGGGCTCTCAGAGAAGTAAGTTGTAAACTCGACTTCTTGTTCGCAGCCAAAATACTGTTTCAAAATACGCTGAGTTTGACGGCGCAGCTCTGTGTTGTAGCGATCTTTAGTGACGTAGACCATACAGCTGAAGAAACGGCCAAACGGATCTTTGCGAACAAACAGACGCAATAGATCTCGGTCTTGCATTTGCACCACGCCCATGCCGACTTCTAGCAGCTCTTCTTCTTTCGCTTGTAGTAGTTCATCGCGCGGATAATTTTCTAAAATATTATGCAGGGCTTTATAAGAATATGAGCCTTCACGATAGCGGCTCGCCTCTAAAATACGTTCTACTTTTTCTCGAATAAGTGGAATGCTACCAACGCTCTGGTTATAGACCGCAGACGTATAAAGACCAGTAAAGCGATGTTCACCGATCACTTTGCCGTTCTCATCGAATTTCTTAATCCCAATGTAGTCGGTATAAGCTGGGCGATGGATACGAGAAGGACGATTCCCTTTAGTCACAATCAACAAGAAAGGCTTCTTGGCCTCTAGGCGTGCCGAGTCAGGAAAATCACTGAGTTTAACAGTGCGTACACGCTCGCGACTAGCAAACAGACCTAAACCTTTATCGGGTGTTGGCCTTAGCTCAGTATCGCCATCAATATTCACTAGGTCGTATTCTTTGTAACCCATAAACGTGAAGTTATGATCTCCAAGCCAACGCAAGAATTGGATCGACTCATCATAACGATCACCCTCAATAGCGATATTGTCTCTTTGCGCTTCGACTTGAGAAGTCACCTGCTCAAGCTTCTCGACCATGAGTAACCAATCTTGAACGACTAAGCCCGCATCATTGAGGATACTCAACAGCTCTTGCTTAAGTGAGTTCATCGCGTCTTTACTACTCAATCTATCTACTTCGATATGGAACAAGGATTGAAGCGCACCTTCACCATTGTTGATAGATGTGATAACACCCTGATCAGTTCGATCAATTTGAGTAGGTCCGTGGAGCATAAGGTGTGATGAAAGATCTAAACGACTCAGTGCCATTTTGATTGAATCGACTAAAAACGGACAGTCGGGGACCACAATTTCAACGATGGTATGGGTAGACTGCCAGCCTTGGCGACTTACCGTAGGGTTAAAAACTCTTACAGAAATATCATCAGCATTTTTCTCGTTAATATGGTGCCAAAGGGAGACCACAGCGCCATAAAGGTCAGATTCATTACGTTCGATAAGATCGTCTTGAGAAATGTTGCTAAAGAGATGTTGAGCAAGTTGAGTGACTAGGGGTTGATGAGCAAGCTCGAGTTTGTCTTGAATAAGCTTGTACACTTTTTCAAGAAGAACCGGCATCAATGTTTCACGCGCGGTCATAATCACACTCCACAATTAGAATTGTATGTATTTTTGAGGGATGTTGTAAGCATAGTGCTTAACACGGGTAATGCCGCTTTATTGTAAAAGCTTTATTGATAAATAGTTAATTCTTTTAGGAGTGGTAAGAGGTGAAATGTTTGAGAATGTGACTAAGGTTCTATTTAAACTTCTATAAAATCAGTTGCTCACAGAAGTTCTAACTTTAGAAACTTATTTTTATGGTCAGTTGTTAATCTGAAGCGCCCTTTTAGCCCTATTTGACTAACAAAAGGCCTGAAACGAGATGCAGGCAATTGGAGGCGTAAGCCATTGTCTGTTATGACTAAAATGTTGCTAGCTGCGCCATTATAGTGAGACAGAAAAGTTTGATAAGAGATATTAAGCGTAAAGTAGTACTGATTCATAATGGATGACATGAGTCGATATTTTGCGCCAACAACAAAAACTGTATAAATAAACAGTAGCACTATAAAGTGCTACTGTTTTGAGCACGGACTAAGATTCAAGCGCCTTGGTGACTTTCTCAAACAAGTCTTTGGCCAGGTCGTCCATCGCTTTTAATGATTCAAGCTCCTGCTTAATCAAAGCTTGACGACTAGCGTCGTACTTACGCAACTTGAGCAGTGGATCAATCAAACGCGAAGCCACTTGCGGGTTGCTGCTATTTAGCTCGCGCAAGATCTCCCCTGCAAACTGATAGCCTTCACCCGTTTTCGCGTGGAAACGTACCGGGTTCATGTTGAGGAAAGAACCGATTAGGCTGCGAGTACGGTTAGGGTTCTTGAGGCTGAACGCTTCGTGATTCATTGTTTGTTTAATGACCTCGAGTGCATCAGCAGCAGGGTTAGTCCCTTGCAGTGCAAACCATTTGTCCATCACCAAACCGTCATGCTTCCACTTGTCACTGTAGTCTTGCATCAGCGCTTCACGGCATTCTAGCTGCGCACTGTTCGCTGCGCTCATCGCCGCTATGGTATCGGTCATGTTGTTGGCATCGGCGTATTGCGCACTCACCAACTCATTGCCTTGTTCGGTATACGCAAGGTAGCCGAGCGCCGTGTTTCGCAATGAACGTTGGCCAATGGCTGCATGTTCAATTGAGTACTCTTGCTGTTTAGAGCTGTGGTAGATGGCACTAAGTTCATCTTGAAGCTCAGTCGCTAGAATCACTTTAAGTGCTTTCAATACGTTAGCCACCGCATCTACATCGACTTGCTTGTACCAACCAGACACCTCATTGAAGCTTGGTAGCGAGAGCATTTCTGCGATAAACGCTGGCTCAAGTTGGTCTGAGAGTAATACTCCACGGAAGGCATCGATGACCGCTTCAGTCAATGTCACCTCTTCACCAGCTTGCACTTTCTCTACATTGAAGCGAATGTACTTGGCCAGTAACATTTGTCCCGCATCCCAACGAGCAAACTCGTTGCGGGCGTGAATCATGAGGAAGGTCAGCTCTTGATCACTGTAGTCATACTCAAGTTTCACAGGCGCTGAAAATTCACGTAGCAATGACGGGATTGGCTGCTCGGCAACATGGTCAAACACAAAGGTCTGCTTAGCTTGAGTCACATCCAGTACATTACCCACCTTTTCACCGTTACGGCGTAACTCGATAATATCACCGTTCGCAGCATACAGTTCTACATCAAAGGGAATATGTAATGGCTGTTTCTCTGCCTGATCCTGAGTCGGCTCAGTAGACTGCTCAACGGTGAGAGAATAGGTTTGCTCTGCTGAGTTATACTCACTGGTCACACGCACAGTTGGCGTACCCGACTGGCTGTACCAAAGGCGGAACTGCTTGAGATCTACGCCGCTGGCATCTTCCATCGCAGCGACAAAATCTTCGCAAGTCGCCGCTGTACCGTCGTGACGCTCAAAGTACAACTTCATCCCTTTTTGGAAGCCCTCTTCGCCCAATAGAGTGTGCATCATTCGAATCACTTCACTGCCTTTTTCATAGACGGTCAAAGTGTAGAAGTTATTCATCTCAATGACTTTATCAGGGCGAATTGGATGTGACATTGGGCTGGCGTCTTCGGCAAACTGCGGACCACGAATGATTCTGACGTTATTGATGCGATTTACCGCGCGAGAGCCAAGATCAGACGAAAACTCTTGATCACGGAACACGGTCAAACCTTCTTTTAAGCTCAACTGAAACCAGTCACGACAAGTGACGCGGTTGCCAGTCCAGTTATGGAAATACTCATGGCCGATCACCGCTTCAATGCCTAAGTAGTCAGTGTCCGTAGCGGTCTTTTCATTGGCCAGTACGTATTTTGAGTTAAAGATGTTGAGACCCTTGTTCTCCATCGCCCCCATGTTAAAGAAATCAACAGCAACAATCATATAGATGTCGAGGTCATACTCTAGGCCAAAACGCTCTTCATCCCACTTCATTGAATTGATCAAAGAGGTCATCGCGTGTGGTGCTCGATCCAAGTTGCCTTTATCGACAAAAATTTCTAGCTCTACATCGCGGCCAGAGCGAGTGACAAACTTATCGCGCAGTACATCAAAGTCACCGGCGACTAATGCAAATAGGTAAGCAGGTTTTGGATGTGGATCTTGCCACTGTACCCAATGACGGCCGCCCTCGAGTTCACCCTCTGCAATTCGGTTACCGTTACTGAGTAGATAGGGATATTGCGCTTTATCTGCAATCACTTTGGTGGTGTATTTAGCGAGAACATCTGGTCTGTCTAAGTAATAAGTGATGCGACGAAATCCTTCTGCTTCACACTGAGTACAGAATGCTCCGCCCGACTTATACAAACCTTCCAGCGCCGTATTCGCTTCTGGATCGATCAAAGTCTCGATAGTCAGTTCAAATTCAGCGGGTAGACGATGAATCTCCAATCCGCCTTCTACTTGCTGATAGTCACTCCATGCTTCACCATTAACAGTCACTGCATTTAACGTTAACGCTTCGCCGTCGAGTTTAAGTGTATTGGAATCTTTTAACTGTTTGACCTGTGAAATCGCACGGACCGTCGTTGCGTTGTCGTAAAGATCGAAGGTCAAGTCGATATCGGTAATCGCATGAGAGGGAGACTGATAGTCTTTGCGATATTTGGCTTGTGGAGTCTGAGCCATGTCTAAATCCTTCTGACGAATAAGAGATTAAAGAGACCAATCCGAATAAATATCTGAACGCCTATTTATCCCGATTGGCATCGCACGACGACCGCCGCGCTGTTTGATGTTTACATCCATCATTTGCGTGTTAGCTTACCTCTCTGTACGTAAAAAAACGAGGCTCCGCTAAGAAATACCTCGTTTTTTGTCTATTGTTGGCGAAAAAATCAAATAATTTGTCTAATTTATCCGCAAAGTTCGTGTTAATTACCGAATCCGATTTAACACTGCGTACAGTGCTCCCTCTTCCATTTCCAAGGTTAAGGTGTCGCGATTCAGGGTATATTTGGTCTCATGCTCGCCGTTTTCGTATAGCAGCACCAAATGTTCGCCTTCGGTGTAATAGACTCCTCGATGTATCGCTTCATCACCATCGTCATTGCTGACTCTAAACATAAACACAAAGTCAGGCTGCAGTATCAGATCAACCTGATCAACATCGCTGGATGCCACGTCATCCCCGCCCACTTGGTCGCTTGACCACATACCTGCCAACGCGTTCGACAAGGCTTTAGTAAAAGTCACCCCGTTAAGATTGAGCAGATTGTGGTTGGCAGAATACTGGTACACTTGCGGCTCATCACTATTGAGCCCGAGTATGATGGTATCTTCATTCGCGGTATAGAGGCCTTCCCAGTGGTCAACGGAATAATCACGCTTTTGAATGTCGATTTTAAAACTATAGTTTGAGTCGAGTGAGAGCTTTATCGCCAAAAAGTTTTCTTGGGATTGCTCGGGATTAGGATTAACCAGGTACCAATCCCCTAATAGGAAAGGCTGATCAAATTGGGTTAAGTCGCTATTGTCTCTTGCAGATTCAGCCATCACAGAGAAACTTAGCAAGAGTGATAACAAGGCCATCAGTTTCATAGCGCGCTCCTTACTCTTTTCTTTAAGCTTAGGCGCAGCACCAATAAAACGCGAAGAAATTGATCTAAATCACATTAATTATTCATACAAAAAAAGCGAGCCAGTTGGGCTCGCTTATTAACTTATTGATTAGATTAGGACTTCAACATATCTATCATGATTGCCACAGATTCATCTAAGTAAGCGTCTGGTGCTTGATAATCTTTTGGCACATCCTCAAGTGACTTAAACGGCTCTTCACCATTGGCCTTTTGACGCTCATTGATTCGTGCGAGACGTTGCTTATCTGCCTTTTCGCTTTCAGCTTTGCGCGTTGCTTCATTGAGAGACAAGGTGTTGTCGTCTTTTTCTGCGCGATATTTAATAATATCTTCCGCGATAAAACCAAACTCCAGATCATCGGCAATGCGTTTTTGGTGCAGTTCGGTCAAGCGCTTAACCTGCTCAGAGTTACGTTGTAACACTTCATATTTCGCAGGTTCAATACTGTCCCAAGGCAACGCATTGTCTTCAACACTTTCCCCAGTTTCGCTTGGCTCCACTGCGGTTGGGAATGCAATATCCGGTGCGACTCCACGATTTTGCGTACTGCCACCATCAATACGGTAGAATTTTTGAATGGTGTATTGCACATACCCAAGCTCTTTATCGAACAGATCATAGATGTGATTTAACGAACGATGCTGCTGAACGGTACCCTTTCCAAACGAGTTTTCACCGACGACTAACGCACGACCGTAGTCTTGCATCGCCGCGGCAAAAATCTCCGAGGCCGAAGCACTGTAGCGATTAACCAAAACTGTCATCGGACCGTCGTAGCTAATCTCTCCGTCGGTATCACTGTTAACATTGATACGACCGTAACTATCACGCACTTGAACAACCGGCCCACTAGTAATAAACAAACCCGATAGAGCCGTCGCCTCAGTCAGTGCTCCGCCACCGTTGTTTCTTAGGTCAACAATGATGCCATCAACCTGATGCTGCTTGAGCTCAGTGATAAGCTTATCGGTGTCTTTTGCTAGGCCAACATAGAAGCTAGGTACTTCGAGTACACCAATTTTTTTACCATCTTTTTCAATCACTTCGGATTTAACAGCGCGATCTTCAAGGCGAATCTTATCACGTACGATAGTGATAACTTCTGATTTGGCACCTTGACCTTCGGGTAAAACTTGCAAGAACACTTTGGTGCCTTTCGGGCCTTTGATCAGTTGAACGACATCGTCTAAGCGCCAGCCGATAACGTCGACAATCTCTTCGCCATCTTGGCCAACTCCGATAATGCGGTCACCTTCAGAGAGCTGTTTGCTTTTAGATGCAGGACCACCAGCGACTAAAGAACGGATCACCGTATAGTCTTCAGTCATTTGCAATACAGCCCCTATACCTTCCAGGGAGAGGTTCATTTCAGTTTGAAACTGATCAGCACTGCGAGGTGACAAGTAACTTGTGTGGGGATCCACCTCTCGAGCAAATGCGTTCATATAGAGCTGAAACGCATCTTCACTATGCGTTTGGCTCAAGCGTTTAAGCGCATTGTTATAGCGCTTGCCGAGCACCTCTTTGATCTCATCCCACTTTTTGCCCGTCAGCTTAAGATTGAGTGCGTCATACTTTACGCGCTTGCGCCACAACTCATCGAGCTCTGTGGTATCTTTCGGCCACTGGGCTTCGCTACGATCTAGCTCAATCGACTCATCGCTATCGAATGTCATCTCTGTTTCTAGCAGACGCAATGCATACTCGAAACGCTCATAACGACGTTTCATTGACAAGTTGTACACATCAAATGCGATCTGATTATCACCCGATTTTAACTGTTCATCGATCGAACTCGACCATTTAGCAAAGGAGTCAATATCAGCTTGAGTGAAAATGTTTTTGTTGTAATCAAGCATCTCGACATAGCGGTCGAAAATGGCTTGAGAAAACTGATCGTTTAACGAGAAGTGTTTGTAGTGGGAACGAGTAAAGCGAGATGTGACACGTTTGCTTGCGGTCTCATGCTGAGCTTCAGGAGCGAGGACAGGTAAGTCTTCTAGGCTGATGTTTGCTTCTAGTGCATTTGCAGTAGACGCTGCTAGCCAGAGGCTAGCAGCAATCAGCGACAATTTTGAACGGCATTTCATGCGTAGGAGTATCTCCTTTATGCGCGCAGGTGCTCCGCTTTCACAACCATTTGTAGGCCGTTAGACAGTTGAACACGCACATCTTCCTTATTGATTTCAACGATAGTCGCAGCCATGTTTCCTTTGCCCATATTAACGTTAACTTGATTGCCTACTTTTACTTCGTCGGCATTCAGAGCGCGTGTCTCTACTGGCTTACTGGCTTTTTGTACTTTGTTCTGTTGTGGGCGACGGCCTTGAGGCTTCTTCGCCGCAGGCTTCGCTTTTGCTTTGCCTTCTTCACGTGCTTTTTGAGCTTGCTCTTTACGACGTGCTTGTACCTTAGCTTTGCTCTCTGCAAGTGCAGTTTTTGCGTGTTCTACGTGTTCTTCGTCAAGTTCACCCGCTGGGTTACCATCCAAATCGACACGGACTGCACCAGGCTTAACACCGTGTAGGTAGCGCCATGATGAAGTGTACTGTCTTAACGCTGCACGAAGCTGAGTCTTGCTCACTTTTGGATCATCTGCGAGACGTTCCGCAAGATCTTGAAAAATACCAATTTTAAGTGGTTTTGCTTCACCTTCTAAAGTAAAGCACTTAGGGAAACATTCAGCAACGTATGCGATAACTTCTTTGCTGTTTTTTAACTTTTCAGTGTTTTCCATGAGGATTCCTGGTTGTTGCGGCTTGTCCGCGAGCATTAAGTATAAATATTTGAGGTATTATAGTGACCTGCAAGCGAAAAACCACACTCAATAATCAATTTATGCCTTGATAGCGTGTGAATTAAGCAGCTTTTCTACTTCACTCATCAAAAACGTTAACCCCTGCTCATCGATTTCACTAAATCGCCCAACATGAGGACTGTCGATATCGAGTACGCCAGCGACTTCCCCACCAATCGAGAACGGAATCACAAGTTCTGAGTTGCTTTCTGCATCACAAGCGATGTGACCTTCAAACTGATGGACATCATAGATACGCTGCACGCTGTTGGTCGACACCGCAGTCCCGCACACCCCTCGCCCTACCGGAATACGCACACAAGCAGGTTTACCTTGGAACGGGCCCAATACTAACTCGCCTTCTTTCATTAGGTAAAAACCCACCCAGTTAAGTCCCTCTAATTCCATATTCAATAAAGAACTTATATTAGATAAGTTAGCAATGAGATCAGACTCAGATTCGATTAATGCGATGACTTGTTTGGTTAAGCGTTGATACTGTTCTATTTTCATACTACTTCCATTTGAAAACTGGAGACTTCTATCATGAATCTACGTAAAATGCGCACAAACAACAAATAGTAAGCATTCTCATTATAATGACCGACAATCCCAACACTATTAGCCGTTCTTGGTTGATAACTCAAGCAAAAAAGCACAAATCTAAGCTTATCTTTGCCAATCTTATCGCGCTGCTGGCCACTCTGATTAGCGTACCCATTCCTCTGCTTATGCCTTTAATGGTTGACGAAGTGCTCCTCAATCAACCGGGACAAGGGTTGGCGGCGATGAATTGTTTATTGCCAGTATCAATGCAAACCCCGACTGGCTATATCTTCTTGACGCTAGTGTTGGTGATTATCATGCGCAGTGTAAGCCAAGCACTGAACATATTGCAAAGCCGACAATTCACACTGGTCTCGAAGACCATCACCTATAAAATGCGCAGCAAAATGATTGATAAGCTGGGCCGTATCAGTATTCGCCAGTATGAAACTCGGGGCAGCGGCGGAGTCAACGCGCACTTGATCACTGATATCGAAACCATCGATCAATTTATCGGTTCAACATTAAGTAAGTTCCTCATTAGCTTACTCACTGTTCTCGGAACGGCAGGGGTGCTGCTGTGGCTAGATTGGCGTTTAGGGTTGTTTATCTTATTAGTGAATCCAGTGGTGATTTACTTTTCACGTAAACTCGGTAGCAAGGTCAAACACCTCAAGAAGAAAGAGAACCAATCTTTTGAACGGTTTCAAAACCGACTGGTTGAGACCTTAGATGGCATCTATCAGCTGCGAGCGGCAAATCGCGAGCGTGAATTTCTCTCTGAGTTGAAACAGCAAGCCAACCAAATTCGCATCGATGCTGACAAATACGCTTGGCAATCAGAAGCCGCCGGACGTGTTTCATTCCTGTTGTTTTTGCTCGGTTTCGAACTGTTTCGCGCCGTCGCGATGTTGATGGTGCTGTTCAGTGATTTGACGATTGGCCAGATCTTCGCGGTTTTCGGTTACTTGTGGTTTATGTTGTCCCCTGTTCAGGAACTGCTCGGCATTCAGTTCTCTTGGTACAGTGCGAAAGCCGCGTTGAAGCGTATCAACGCCCTACTTGATTTAGAGGAAGAGGCTCGACCTGTCAGTAAAGTGAACCCATTTAGCGATGACCGAGAAGTGGATGTCGTGGTTGAAAAAGTTAACTTTTCTTACAACGCTGAAGCGCAGGTATTGCGTGACCTCAGCTTAACCATTCCAGCCGGTAAAAAGGTTGCTCTGGTGGGGGCTAGCGGTGGGGGTAAATCGACGTTGATTCAATTGCTGATTGGAGTTTATCAAGCCGATTCGGGCACGATTCGCTTTAATGGCGAACGCTGTGAAGATATCAGTTTTGCGACAATTAGAGAGCAAATTGCTGTGGTATTACAACAGCCTATACTTTTTAATGACACTTTGAGGCATAATCTCACCTTAGGCTCTGACTACGATGACTTGCAACTGTGGCGCGCACTAGAAATCGCTCAAATGCAAGACGTCATCAAGCAATTGAGTGACGGACTCGATACGCAAATCGGCCGCAGCGGTATTCGTTTGTCTGGTGGACAAAGACAACGTTTGGCGATCGCTAGAATGATTCTGAGTAATCCGAAATTTGTTATTTTGGATGAAGCAACCTCAGCGCTCGATACTGCGACAGAGGCCGCACTGCACAAGGCATTGACCGACTTTTTGCATGGCCGCACCACGTTGATTGTTGCGCATCGATTGTCGGCCGTTAAGCAGGCAGATCTGATTTATGTGTTAGAAGATGGTCAAGTTACTCAAACAGGCACGCATGGAGAGTTGGTTGAACAACAAGGCTTATATCAAACCCTGTATGGCAGTGTGCAGTCACACCATTAGCCAGAAAAAACCAGTCATCAATCAGGAGAGTAGCCATGGGCCGCTCTCCTAACATGCATGCCCACCCTTCTCAAACTAACTCGGTTCGCTTATGCCATGGCTGTGAGTTACCGGTTGACCTTATTGATGTTGAGCAAGGCAAAAGCGCTTTTTGCCCGCGTTGCAATACTTGGCTTTATCGCGGTGGCAATCCGTCACTGTCTGGCAATCTCGCCTTAGCCATCACTTGCTTGCTATTGTTTATTCCTTCGCATTTTTTCGACTTCATCAGCATTCGCCTGTTTGGGGTGATGATCCCTGCCACTCTACCTGCTGGCATTTGGACTCTGGCCGATGAAGGGTTCTTGTTTTTGGCGGCACTGATTTTTTTCTGCAGTTCACTCGCGCCACTGATTCTCTCCAGCGCGGTCGTCAGTGCTCATATCGCGCTCAAAGTGAACTCATTTCGGATATTAAAACCCTCGCTGGCACTGATTCAACGAATAAAACCTTGGGTGATGATTGATGTATTTCTGGTCAGCATCGCCATTTCGTGCTTCAAGCTGCAAGACTACTCAGATATTTTCGTTGGTCCGGGCCTGATAGGCCTATTGTTGCTGCAAGTGAGTACCGTGTTACTGCTCACAAGAATAAGTGTGCGTCGCTACTGGGAAGTGTTTTCACCCGAGAGTAGTTATCCCGCTTCTCGAAAGGATCTGCATTGTCACCAATGTCACCTCTCCCAACCAGAAGCTGAGCAGTGTTTGCGTTGCCACAACCCCATTCACCACCGCAAGCCGTTCTCGGTACAAAAAACTTGGGCATATCTGATTGCAGCGAGTATCGCCATATTTCCAGCCAACTTGATTCCTATTTCTATCTTACTGACCAACGGCAAGCGGCTCGAGGATACGATATTTTCTGGTGTCGCTTCACTGATTAATAGTGGGATGACAGGCATCGCTATCATCATTTTTGTCGCCAGTATTGTGGTGCCTGTGGCTAAGATTTTAGGGCTATCTTACTTACTTCTAGCCATTCAGTTTAAGCGCAAAATTTATCACCGCCATCGGATGTTTATGTACTTCGTCATTAAATGGATTGGCCGCTGGTCTATGATGGATCTATTCGTTATCTCGATCATGATGACACTGGTCGATCGTGGTCAAATTCTCGACTTTACCCCAGGTTTTGGCGCCGTCGCTTTTGGTATTGTCGTGGTACTAACCATGCTGGCAGCAGAAAGCATGGACCCTAGGCTAATTTGGGATAACTACCCAGACGCAAATAAAGAGAAAGAGTCTACTAATGAGTAATGCCTCCCCGACGCAACGATCTTACTCGCCAAAGGTGAAGAGGAATAAGGGCCTCTCACCGCTCTGGCTGCTACCTGTGCTGACTATGGTGTTAGCAGGATGGTTGGTGTTTACCGCCATTCAAGATGCTGGACAACGAGTGCAAATCTATTTCTCAGATGCTCAAGGACTGATCGCAGGCCGGACCACCATTCGCTACCAAGGTCTTGAGGTCGGTATGGTCAAAGACATCAACCTGGCCGAGGATCTGCAAAGTATCTATGTAGAAGCTGACATCTATCCAGAAGCCGCCAAACTGCTGACCAAAGGTGCTCGCTTTTGGATGGTCAAACCCACCGCGAGTCTGTCGGGCATTTCTGGCCTCGACGCACTTGTCTCTGGCAACTATATCGCGATTGCGCCCGCGGACAATCCCTCAGAGCCAGAAACAACCTTTGCCGCTTTGGAGCGTGCGCCGTCAGACTTACTCAACAAAGAGGGATTGTCGATTTCCCTGAAGTCGCGCGATTTGGGCGGAATTTCAATTGGTTCACAAATCGTCTATCGTAAAATCCCAATTGGGGAGGTTTACAGCTACCAACTGGATGATGATGACAAAAGCGTTATTATTAATGCCACGATCGATGAAGAGTATCGCCATATCATCACTCACGATAGCCGATTTTGGAATGTCAGCGGAGTTGGCGCCAACATCGGTTTCGGCGGTGTCGATGTTCGCTTAGAAAGTCTCAGCGCATTAATTGGTGGTTCAATTGCGGTCGACTCACCCGATGGCGGTGAGCCAGTGGCCGAAAACACCCAATTTAGACTCTACCCTGACCTTAAAACCGCAGGTCGTGGTATCGCGATAAAAATCACGCTCCCTGATGACAACAAAATCAGTGCATCCGGCGCGCCTATTATCTACCGAGGCGTTGAAGTCGGACAGGTCACCCACCTGGAATTAACAGAGGGCCGCGAGCAAGTTGTCGCTCAAGCAGCGATACAACCTGCATTTAGTGACATGCTCACCAGTGGTAGCCAGTTCATTTTGCAAGAAGCGCGCGTTTCATTAAGTGGTGTAGAAAACCTCAGTAATATCATCAAGGGTAACTTTCTGACTATCGTGCCTGGAGAAGGAGAGCGTGCTCGTCACTTTACCGCCATTCGCACCGAGGACTTCAAGCGCAAACAAGCGCGAACCGTGGCATTGAAGTTAGTCTCGGACAACTCATTCGGCCTCGAACGAGGCGCTGAGATTATGTATCGTGGGATCAGTGTTGGCTCGGTAACGGAAGTCAAACTGGTCAAAGACAGTGTTCAGTTTGATGCGTTGGTCGACAGTGATTACGCGCACTTAATCAAATCACAAAACCGCTTTTATGTAACCGGCAGTGCCAGCGCAGAGTTGACCGAGTCTGGCCTCAACATCTCTGTTCCACCAGCAAAACAGCTGCTGGCAGGTTCGATTAGTTTTGTCAGCGAAGGACAAAATAAAGCGCGAATCGAATACCAACTTTACCCGAGTAAATCACTCGCTGAGTTGGCCAAGTACAATATGTCTGGCTCAACCCAGTTAACACTATTTGCTTCCGAGCTGCCCCCTGTGAGCATTGGTAGCCCATTGCTATACCGTAACCTACAAGTGGGCAGTATTGCCGATTTCTACTTAGTCGACGGTGGTGTGTTGATCACAGCCAGTATTGAAAACCAATACAAACATCTGATCACCGAGCAAACCGTATTTTGGAATCGCTCTGGCGTTGAAGTTGACGCCAGCCTTGCAGGCATCAGTATTTCTGCTGCTCCACTGACGTCATTGATCAAAGGGGGAATTGCTTTTGATTCCCTCCCAGGCGTAGACAACAAGCAAAATGACAAATGGCTGCTGTATCAAGACTACAAAACAGCACGCAAATTTGGTCAAGTGATCACCCTCACCTACCAAGGTGAGAACCGTTTATCGGCAGGCTCAGCGATTAATTATAACGGCGTCAAAGTTGGTGAAGTGACGTTAATCGTTCCTGACTTTCGTCGTCAGCGTGTTGAAATAAAGGCGCGCGTGCTGCCTGAATATACTGAGAAAATCGCTGTCGACGGCTCTTTCTTTTGGCTTCCGAAAGCAGAGTTCGGCATCGATGGCATCAAGAATGCTCATAATCTACTATCGCAATCAATTAACGTTCTGCCCGGTAAAGGCAAAAAACACAACGCGTTTGTACTTCACGCCAATAAACAGACAGAGCAAGGGGTAAGGTTTACCCTACAAAGCGAAACTCGCGGCTCTATCAAAAAAGGGACGCCGATCCTCTATCGTGACATGCAAGTGGGTGAAGTCATCAAAGTTGAGCTTGGCGAGTTTGCTGACCGAGTCGTATCGACTATCGCCATTCAGCCCGACTACGCCTACTTAGTTAGACGTAATACCGTTTTTTGGAATACCTCAGGTGTTGATGTGTCGATTGGTCTCAGCGGAGCCAATATTAAGTCAGGCACCTTAGATAGTTTGGTGCGCGGTGGTATTACCTTCGCCACCCCAGAGCAAAAGCAATTACAACCTGCGGCGCCGCCAGAGACCTCTTTCTTCCTGTACAGCCAAGCTGAAGAGAGTTGGGCGAGTTGGCGAACCGCCATACCTAAGCCGTAGAAAGTACAAAACGCAGCGAAATCGCTGCGTTTTTGCTTCAAGCTCGGTATAATCTTGGCCTTTTCATCCAAGCCGAGAAACCGTCGTGCACCAAAATGTTTATCTCCCCCCGGCCTTTTTAGAGCAAATCGAGCAGATTCTGCCAGACCACCTCAATATGGGGGATTTTGTTGCAGCCTGCCAACGCCCATTGCGCAAGAGTATTCGCGTCAATACGTTAAAGATTTCAGTGTCGGAGTTCATGCAACGAGCGGCGGTCAAAGGCTGGGTTCTTGAACCTGTGCCTTGGTGTGACGAAGGCTTTTGGATAGAAGCCGATGAATCTCTCGTTCCTCTCGGTAATACCGCAGAACACATGTCGGGGCTGTTTTATATTCAAGAAGCCAGTTCAATGATGCCAGTGTCTGCGCTATTTCAAGCGCAAGACCACGAAGCGACGTCGGTTTTAGATATGGCCGCAGCGCCAGGTTCAAAATCTACTCAAATTGCCGCAAAGATGGGTAACCATGGCATTTTGGTTGCTAATGAGTTTGCTGCGAGTCGAGTCAAAGTACTGCATGCCAATATCGAGCGTTGTGGTGTACGGAACACGGCACTGAGTAACTTCGATGGCCGAGTCTTTGGCGGATGGCTTCCAGAGCAGTTTGATGCCGTGTTGATTGACGCTCCTTGCTCAGGAGAAGGGACCGTTCGAAAAGACGCAGATGCGATGAAAAACTGGAGTAAAGAGTCCGTCATTGAGATCGCAAATACACAAAAAGACCTGATTGAAAGTGCGTTCCACGCGCTAAAGCCAGGTGGCGTGATGGTTTACTCCACATGTACATTGAGTGTTGAGGAGAACCAGCAGGTGTGCCACCACCTAAAAGAGACTTTTTCTGATTGCGTTGAGTTTGAAAGTTTACACGACCTTTTCCCCAACGCTAAGGACGCGCTGACAGAAGAAGGTTTTTTACATATTTTCCCGCAAGTCTATGACTGTGAGGGCTTTTTTGTTGCACGAATTCGCAAAACTGCGTCAGCACCTGCCCCTAAAGTTAAAAAGCGCCTAGGTAAGTTTCCATTTGAAAAAGCAAGTGCAAAGCTCGCTCAAGACGTGACAGAGCAACTGAAAAAGACGCTCGATATTGAACTTCCCGAGAATTCATCACTTTGGATAAGAGACAAAGATGTATGGTTGTTTCCAAACGCGTTGGAGCCAATGCTCGGCGAACTAAGGTTCTCTCGTATGGGGATAAAAATCGCTGAAACCCATAAGAAAGGGTATCGCTGGCAACATCAAGTCGCCACGGCACTAGCCAACGGTAGTGAGCAAAACACGGTAGCACTTTGTGTTGACGACGCACGCGAGTGGTTTATGGGAAGAGACGTCAGACCAGATGGCCTTAGCGGCAGTGGAGAGGTGATAGTGACCTTTGATAACGATGTGATTGGATTAGGAAAGTGGGTCGGAAACCGAGTGAAAAATGGTCTGCCTAGAGAGCTGGTTAGAGACAAAAACTTGTTTTGAATCGTCAATCATTGGTATGAAATTCTAGCGAAGCCGCGCAATAACTGGCAAATGCACTACAATGTAATAGTAGACAGGCATTGAATATCAAGTAATTAGCGCAGGCTCTATGAGAGCCCTTCCCCTAGGCCCAAAGCAGGATCAGCATTGGGCCTTTTTTTTTGGATTTTATACCTGTTGCTTTAATAGCCCACTGGATAAGTACGGCCTCAAATCATAGGTATTATGGGTACTAACTTAGGCGGATACCTTCCCCATCAATCACGATCTTACCTTGTTTGTACAAACCACCAATCGTCTTCTTAAAGGTACCTTTGCTGGTTCTAAATGCAGCGAAGATGGCTTCTGGACTCGATTTATCATTCAGAGGCAGAAAGCCCCCTTTCTTTTCCAGCAAATCCATGACTTTTTGACTTAAATCGTCCATCTTACCGACACCGATTTTTTGCAATGAAAGATCTATCTTGCCGTCATCACGAATGTTTTTAATGTAGCCTTTCAGTCGCTTGCCGACAAACAGCTTACCAAACACGTCGGACTTAAAGATCATGCCCCAGTGCTCACCTTCAACAATGGCCTTGTAGCCTAGCTCGCTTCGCTCAGCAATAATCAGGTCAACTTGTTGATTTTTAGTGTAGTTCGCCGGAGTCTTGTCCAGTAGCTTGTTGAACTTCGTCGTACCGACAATGCGCCCAGAGGCTTTGTCGATATACACATAGACGAGAACCGATTGCCCTTCAGAGAAGCGGCTGCGCTGTTCACTAAACGGGATAAGTAGGTCTTTCTCTTTGATACCCCAGTCGGCGAAGGCGCCTGTTGAGTTGATACCCTGAATTTTCATCAGGCCCCATTCGCCTACTTGCGCGATCGGGGTTTCAGTTGTGGCGACGAGCTGACTGTCAGAGTCGAAGTATAAAAATGCATCTAGGTGAGCACCAACATCGGTTCCTTCCGGAACATAACGATTGGGTAATAGGGCTGTGCCATAGTCACCTGCATCAAGAAATACGCCGAAACCGGCCTTTTTCACAACTTCTAAGTGGTTTATCTGACCAACTTTAATCATTTCAACTGTCTCTTGCTAAATTTGCGGTGATTATAGCGAATCTCTGATATGCTTGCGCAAGATATTTCGCACTATCAGGAGCTTTTTTTGTTAACCGTTGATAAGCAAGACGGCATCACTCTAAAGATTTCGCATGCGATGGAGTCGACCAAGAAGTCGGACCTTGATCTCTACTTCTTCATCCCTGGCGAACTGGGCTTAAGCTCTGATGTTGTCAAAGAGAGTGAGTTCTACTACGAGTCCATTGTTCAAAAACGCGCTTATTACAGTGACAAAATCCTACTCCCTTTGGTACACAGTCGACTCGCGAAACGAGGGCGCTTGTCCTCTACCCAATACCGGGTCAGTCTAAGTCTATTCGCTTACCAATACGTTATCGCGCTCGATAAAGCCGTCAACGAACTTAACAAGCACAACAAAGAGTCGGTCACCATTGATGAAGTCGATGAAGTGATTGAACTGTCTCTAGATATCCTTAAGAAGCTGCGCCGAAGTATCCCGTTCGAAGAGAGCTTAAAACGTTACTACGCCAACATCGACAACTACCTATCTTGGTATACGGGTCAACGTCTGATGTCGCTGGTGGCGCATATGCCCCGCGACAGTGAATATAAAAGCTTGAAAGAGAGCTTGCTTGCCATTGTTGAAAAAGAAGCGGCCCACCGAAAACTCAACAACTACAACTCAAAACGAGTTCGTGACGACGTAACGCGATTGAGCAATAAAATGCGTCTGTTGCGTCGCTTGATTGAACACCCTGTGGTGCTACAAGAGAAAACTCAATCTCTGGGCAACAACATGAAACGGGTCGTCAAAGGTGGCGCGACTGGATTTGTGATGGTGTTTGTCACGATTACCGCGATACTAGCGCGTGACTACTGGGGCGAAATCACCGTTTCTTTCATCATTTTGATGTCGTTTGTCTATGCGTTACGCGAAATTTTTAAAGACGACCTTCGTGATGTTATGTGGCGCTGGATTCGTAAAGGGCGGCCTAAGTGGCGCAAGATGTATCTCGACCCAACCACTAAGAAAGCCGTTGGTCAAAAGCTGGAATGGCTAGATTACAAAGTGCTGGATAAACTGCCCGATCGGATTAAGCAGATTCGCAAAAAACGGGTCGTTCAACGCGAAGAACAAGTGTTGCATTACAGCGCAAAAACAGAGATGTCGACCTCCAAATTTATGAGTGGTTACGAAGAGACTCGAGAATCGATGCTGATCAGTATGCGCGCTATCACCCGCCTAATGGACAAGGGCTCAAACAAGATCTACATCAATAACAACGGGCAAGTTAGCCGTGAGTCCGTTGAAAAGCGCCACTTGGTGAACTTGATCGCTCGGGAAGACAATCATGATGGACAACCTAAGTATTACCGCTGGAAGATCGTGCTCAACCGCAGCAAGATTGTCGCCGTTGAGCAAATCGACGTTGAAGAGGTCAAGCATCCGTTTTCTTTAGTGACAGAGTCAGAAGAAACTCAGCCATCGGCTCATCGCCATGAAGCGACGGACAAATCGCCGTGATTTTTACCGCTTGATTCACTCGCTCGCCAGTAGCAAATGTTTGTGCCAACATCTCATCGATCAGATGTCCATCTTCACAAATAAAATGCACATCTGCTTCAGGCCGCTTGAGAAACTGCCCCTCAACGGCCTTAAAAGCTAGCGACACTTTTTCGCCACACTCTTGCGCTTTACTCATCGCCATAAAGCCCCCTGCCACATCGGCCCCAACAGCCAATACACCAAAATACATACTGTTAAGGTGGTTCTTTGTTCGACGTTTGAGCGGAATTTTTACTTCAACTCGCTGAGCATCTAACTGCAGCAGTTTTGGCCTTGCGAGCCAGATAAATGGGACCTTGAAAAAGCCAAATAGATTAAGGTACAGGTTTGCTTTAGACAGCGCTGATAACATGATACTCGTCCGACCAGTAAAATTAAGTCCAGTTCATAACGAACAACGCCCAATGTCAACATTTCATTAACATTGGGCGTTCAAATAGTGATCTAATCAGGCCAGTCAGGTTACAGCGTCACAACCAATTCAACGTCAACTTGCTCTGCAAAGTATTCCTGCAAACGAGGGCAATCAATAAGTCCGCTACTGGTCACAAGCACAGGCTTGTTAGTGGCAGAGGCGGCAGCGACGGTCTGTTCAATCAATTGCAATACCGCTTCGCTTTGAGGATCAAACAAATAGTCAAGCACCTCATTGAATCGATCAACCCCCAACGTAAACTGAGTTAAGTTCTCTAAGTTAATCACCGCCCCATCGAAATAGTGCAGCAAGCGTTCTGACAATAATGCACCTGACGGCACATCGACTCGATATAGGACTTTTAGCCCATTTAACCCTCTAGGCAAGCCTTGCTCTGCCAGCAAGTCAATGATTTTCGCTGCATCGGATAAGCCTCGTACGAAAGGCACAACGACATCGACATTATGACCGCGCTGTTGCAACGCCTTAATCACCTGACACTCTAAGGCAAACTGCGGACCGAACTGTGGCTGGGCATAACGAGAAACGCCACGCACTCCCAGCGCAGGGTTGGCCTCCTTTTGTTCGCACTTGCCCCCAAGTAGCGAACGAAAACTATCACTATCGGCACAGCTTAAACTGATACGAATAGCCTTGTGTTGAGGTAAAATCGCAGCGTCGATATGCTCAGCCAATGTTTGTACGAAATGCGCTTCGATGCTTTGATCGCCGACAATCGCTGCAATGGCAGACAGCTCGTGCTCTTCGAGCACATTACTCTCTTGTTGATATAAAGGGTGATAGAAAATCTGTTCAAGAATCAACTCAGAAAGAGAAACGTATAGATGGTTGTCACCAGATGGGCCATCGAAATATGGCAAGGACTGCCCTAAGTTGAGTGCTGGATGCAAACTGCTCGAACTGTTTAAACTCATTACTGCTCCGTGCATTAGTGCTTATTGATCTTATGTGTTCAACATAACGCTCACTTATAGCGAAAACAAGCCTAAACAACATTATTAACCTACTAAAATGCATAAATTTTCACTTTTACACCTAAGTAGCGATAAGAATCTTGATAAGTGGTTTATTCCTCACCAGGTTTCCGCTATCTTTACCGCTTCGCAATAAAAAGAACAGGCTGTGGTATGCCACTGAAAACCGATGAATTAAGAACCCAACCTTTGGGGCCCATGCCAACTCCGGCAGAACTAGGTCAAGCGCACCCTATTACCGATGAAGTCGCTGAGCGTATCGCACAATCTCGTCGTCAAATTGAACGCATTCTAACTGGCGAAGACCAACGCCTTCTCGTTATTGTTGGTCCTTGCTCAGTTCACGACACAGACGCAGCTATCGACTACGCAACACGTCTC
Organism: Vibrio sinaloensis; assembly: GCF_023195835.1. Lineage (NCBI taxonomy): Bacteria > Pseudomonadati > Pseudomonadota > Gammaproteobacteria > Vibrionales > Vibrionaceae > Vibrio > Vibrio sinaloensis. The sequence goes on from NZ_CP096199.1 coordinate 1,565,130, forward strand.
GCTTCCATTCAAGAGCAATATAAAGATCAATTGTTCATTGTTATGCGCACTTACTTTGAAAAGCCGCGCACCGTGGTTGGCTGGAAAGGGCTTATCACCGACCCGAACCTCGATGGTTCATATGCACTTGAGGCGGGATTAAACAAAGCCCGTAAACTGTTGCTTGATATTAACAAGCTCGGCTTGGCGACGGCGACTGAGTTCCTCGATATGATTACCGGTCAATACATCGCGGATTTGATCACTTGGGGTGCCATCGGCGCACGCACCACTGAGTCACAAATACATCGCGAAATGGCTTCTGCCCTCTCGTGCCCAGTTGGTTTTAAGAACGGCACCAATGGCAATATCAAAATCGCCATCGATGCGATTCGAGCTTCTCATGCTTCTCACTATTTCTACTCGCCAGATAAGCACGGCCGAATGACCGTCTACCGTACTAGTGGTAACCCTTATGGTCATGTCATCTTGCGTGGCGGTGACAAAGGGCCAAACTTCGATGCTCAGTCAGTCGACGCAGCATGCAAGCAGTTAGCAGAGTTTGGTTTGCCTGAACGACTAGTGGTCGATTTCAGTCACGCCAACTGCCAAAAACAACACCGCAAGCAACTTGATGTCGCAAAAGATATTTGTGAGCAAATTAAATCGGGTAAAAACCAAGTCGCAGGCATCATGGCAGAAAGCTTTATCCTTGAAGGCAATCAACCGATGGATGACCTCAACAATCTCACTTATGGCCAGTCGATCACAGACCCTTGTTTAGGTTGGGATGATACCGCTGCCATGCTTGAAATGTTAGCGAACGCCGTTAAGTCACGCAGTTAATATTAAGGACACTAAAATGCCATCATTCGATATTGTTTCAGAAATTGACACCGTTGAACTGCGCAATGCCGTGGATAACGCCACGCGCGAGCTGTCTACGCGTTTTGACTTTAGAGGTGTTGCCGCCTCTTTTGAAATGCAGAAAGATGAGTCTGTAAGAATGAACGCTGAGGGCGATTTCCAGCTCAAACAGATGCGTGATATCTTACGCGGCCACTTAGCGAAGCGCGGTGTTGACGCCAACGCAATGGAGGCCAAACCTGAAGAAGCAACGGGCAAAAACTGGCACCAAATCGTTGTATTTAAGCAAGGTATCGAAACACCTATGGCGAAGAAAATCGTCAAGCTTATCAAAGATAAGAAGATGAAAGTTCAAGCTTCAATCCAAGGTGAGAAGGTACGCGTAACAGGCAAAAAGCGTGATGATTTACAGGCTGTGATCGCCGTTATTCGCGAAGCGGAGTTAGGGCAACCTTTCCAGTTCGAAAACTTCCGCGACTAGACTAAATAACGCAATAAAAAGGCTGAGAGTTCAGCCTTTTTGTCATTCTGTGCCAAGACGCAACACTGTGTCATTGGTTTGCATAAAACTGACAACATTGGCTTCTGGAGCCACAAAGACCACGACTCGCAGCTGCTGCGACTTTCCATTCTCTAAATGCGTCGCCAGCTCCGCCTCATTGGCTATTTCAATCCTCTCAGCATCTCGACGCACTAAGTCAATAAAAGCAAATGGGCACTTGTGGTCAAACAATACCAATTCCGCCTCTTGCATCAAGCGAAGCGCTTTTAGCGTCAGCAGCTCCACATCACTTCCATACTCAACCCAAGTCACGCTTCCTTTGTCTACGACATCGCTCTCTAGTGTTTGTTGATACGCACGTTCCAGTTCGCTGTGGCTCAGCGCACTTGCTACATCCGTTCTAGCAAAAAAGCGCTCCCAGAACTTGCGTCGAGTGTCGACGGAAGGAAGCTTCTGCTTAATATCGCTTCGCTTTGATGCTGCAAAGTCCGCTTGAAGAGCAAGGTTCTGTGGCAGCACGCTTTCCAGTTTTTCCCTGACATTGCGAATCAATACTGGCGCAGCTCCCCCACTTGAGATCGCCAACTGAATACGACCTCTATTGATGATCGAGGGGGTAATAAAGTCACAGTAAGGCTGATCGTCAACCACGTTAACCAGAATACCTTGACGCTTGGCATCATGGTGAACCTGGTGGTTGAGGCTTGGATTGTCGGTGGTCGCCCACACTTGGACGTAATCAGGCTTAAGCAACTCTTGCGAGTAAAAGCCTTGAACCCATTGACATAAGTTTTGCTCTATTAAACCTTCAAGATAAGGCTCGACCTTAGGCGAAACAATGGTGACAGCAGCCCCTGCTCGAATAAGGCTATCGACTTTGCGACTGGCTACCTCACCGCCCCCGACCACCAACACTGGCTTACCTTTTAAATCTAGAAACAGTGGAAAATACTGCATTTCATTCCTTGAATTGTAAAAACGTCTTTGCGCACGATACTAACAAAAATGGGGCATGAGATTCATGTGATTTCGATCATAGCCATAATTAATGACCAAATTTCACACAATGTTTGGTGATATCGACCAGTTTGATATATTCATTCAACTCTCTAAATCTAGATGTATTGATAAATTTGTTACACCATCCTGTCGCACCAGTTTTGTGAGGTGTTGCACTATTTACATTTAGGCAACATTTAGCCATTCTAATGTCTGTCAGGAATTGTGAGTTCTCTCAAAAATCTTTTTAAATTATATATTTGAGAAATTACAAATCCTTTCCTACGCTTATAACTGGTTGATTTAGTTAAGACTCGATAAGAGCAAAACCAGCCTAATAATTAATGGAAACACAACATTTTCGAACGTTGTATCAGGGCTCCCCTGAACAATCATGGATCATACAGGAAGGATACAAATGGCACATAAACTAACACTTCTTGCTTCAGTGGTAGCTGCTTCTACTGCACTGATGTCTACAAGCGCTTTTGCAGCTGATAGCACGCTGGATAAAGTAACTAAACAAGGATTTATTACTTGTGGTGTAAGTACTGGCTTGCCAGGCTTTTCTAACCCTAACTCAAAAGGTGAATGGGAAGGTATCGACGTAGAGTACTGTCAAGCACTAGCCGCAGCTGTTCTAGGTGACAAAACGAAAGTTAAATATGTTCCACTAACAGCAAAAGAGCGTTTCACTGCACTTCAATCTGGTGAGATCGACGTTCTTTCTCGTAACACAACATGGACACTGCACCGCGATACAGCGCTGGGTCTAAACTTTGTTGGCGTAAACTACTACGACGGTCAAGGCTTCATGGTTAAGAAAGACCTTGGTCTTAAGAGCGCTAAAGAGCTAGACGGTGCATCAGTGTGTGTTCAGTCTGGTACAACAACAGAGCTTAACCTAGCAGACTACTTCCGTAATAGCGGCATGTCATACAAGCCAGTAGTATTTGATACTGCAGCACAAACATCTAAAGGCTTCGACGCAGGTCGTTGTGACGTGCTAACCACTGACCAATCGGGTCTGTACGCACTTCGCCTAAACTTGGCAGATCCAGCGTCTGCGCAAGTACTGCCTGAGATTATCTCTAAAGAGCCTCTAGGCCCTGTAGTGCGTCAAGGCGACGACCAGTGGTTTAACATCGCTAAGTGGACTCTATCTGCAATGGTTAACGCAGAAGAGTACGGCATCACTTCAGCTAACGCAGACGAAATGCTTAAGTCAACCGATCCAAACATCAAGCGTATCCTTGGTGTAGACGGTCCTAAAGGTAAAGGCCTAGGCATTCGTGACGACTGGGGCTACCAAGTTATCAAGCAAGTGGGTAACTACGGTGAAAGCTTCGAGCGTACTGTTGGTGAAGGTTCTCCACTACAGATCTCTCGTGGTGTGAACGCACTATGGAACGCTGGCGGCTTTATGTACGCTCCACCAATCCGTTAATCGATAAGTTATTAGTAACTAAAGAAAATGGGCGGTTTAGGCCGCCCTTTTTATAAAAATGGATTTGAGGTTATAGCTGTATGAAACCTACTAATGTTGCGGCGAAGTCGGATAACGGGCCGAGTTCAAACGCTAACCTTCTTTACAATCCCACCTTTCGAGCTGTTGTTTTCCAGGTCATTGCGATTGCAGCGCTTGTTTTTTTCTTTTACACCATTGTCAATAATGCTCTAACAAATTTGGAATCTCGTGGCATTGCAACGGGTTTCGACTTTCTCAGTCAAGAAGCAGGGTTCGGGATTGGCCTAACGCTTATTGAATATGATGAAACCTTCTCTTATGGGCGAACTTTCGTAGTTGGCTTACTCAACACCGCTTTGGTGTCGTTTTTCGGTATCATTTTGGCGACCATCCTCGGCTTCATTATGGGTGTCGCTCGACTGTCTTCAAACTGGCTGGTTAGCCGATTTGCAGCGGTCTACATTGAAATTTTCCGTAACGTACCACTACTGCTACAAATTTTCTTTTGGTACTTTGCAGTACTACAAGCGTTGCCGTCGGCAAGGCAGAGTATGAGTCTTGGTGAGGCGATATTCCTTAATGTTCGCGGCCTTTACTTCCCTGCCCCTATCTTTGAGGCGGGATCCTCTGTCGTGATCGGGGCTCTAGTTCTCGGTATTGTTGCAACTATCTTTATCAATATTTGGGCAAAAAACCGCCAGAAATTGACCGGGCAAATTACACCAATGGGACGCATTGCTTTGGGTCTGTGTGTCGGTCTACCGGTTGTTGTCTACTTCATAATGGGGTCGCCAATCAGCGCAGAGTATCCTGAGCTTAAAGGCTTTAACTTCCGTGGCGGTATCAGCATCATTCCTGAGCTAGCGGCATTACTGTTAGCGCTAAGTATCTACACGGCATCTTTCATTGCAGAGATTGTTCGTTCGGGTATTAACGCGGTAAGCCATGGTCAGACTGAAGCAGCAATGTCACTTGGACTGCCCCGTTCACGCACATTGAAATTGGTCGTGATTCCCCAAGCTCTGCGTATCATTATTCCTCCACTCACTAGCCAATATCTAAACTTAACCAAAAACTCATCGCTTGCGATGGCAATTGGTTATCCAGATTTGGTTTCAGTGTTCGCGGGAACAACACTCAACCAGACCGGTCAAGCGATTGAGATCATCGCGATGACAATGGGCGTCTACTTAACCTTGAGCTTGTTGACCTCCGCATTAATGAACATTTACAACCGTAAAGTGGCCTTGGTGGAGAGATAATATGAAAGTACATCAATTTCAGCCAGATCTTCCACCTCCAGCAAATACGGTTGGGGTTGTGGGTTGGCTGCGAACCAATTTATTTAATGGTCCGGTAAACTCTATTGTTACTGTGATCTTGGCTTACCTATCATTTACATTGCTGTGGAACGTTTTCGATTGGGCGTTTTTAAACGCAGATTGGGTGGGCACCACTCGCGATGCATGTAGCCGTGACGGCGCATGTTGGGTGTTCATTAGTGTGCGTTGGGAGCAATTTATGTATGGCTTCTACCCACAAGAAGAGCTTTGGCGCCCTCGCCTGTTCTACATCACTTTGGCAATTTTCACCGTATTACTCGCGTATGAAAAAACACCAAAGCGGATGTGGATTTGGCTATTCTTCGTCAACGTATACCCATTCATCATTGCCGGTTTATTGTATGGTGGTGTATTTGGCCTAGAGGTAGTAGAAACCCATAAATGGGGCGGCCTACTGGTTACATTGATCATCGCATTGGTCGGTATCGTTGTCTCTCTGCCTATCGGGGTCGCATTGGCGCTAGGTCGACGCTCGGACATGCCGATTATTCGCAGCATGTGTACCATTTACATCGAGGTCTGGCGTGGCGTACCACTGATTACAGTCCTGTTTATGGCATCAGTTATGCTTCCACTGTTCCTCTCTGAGGGCTCAGAAACCGACAAGCTTATTCGCGCACTCATCGGTGTTGTGATGTTCAGTTCGGCATACATGGCCGAAGTGGTTCGTGGTGGCTTGCAAGCGATTCCTAAAGGTCAGTACGAAGCGGCTGACGCTCTAGGCCTAACCTACTGGAAAAAGATGGGATTGATTATCTTGCCGCAGGCACTGAAAATCACCATTCCTTCTATCGTGAACACCTTCATCGGCTTGTTCAAAGACACCAGTCTGGTGCTTATCATCGGTATGTTTGACGTACTCGGTATTGGTCAGGCTGCAAATACCGACCCAGAGTGGCTTGGTTTTGCAACTGAAAGTTATGTATTTGTCGCGTTAGTGTTCTGGGTATTTTGTTTCGGCATGTCGAGATATTCGATATGGCTAGAAAACAAACTCCATACCGGTCACAAACGATAATCAAAAAGCTCAAGGACGTATTATGACGCAGCAACAAGATTACATGATCCAACTAAAGGATATGAACAAGTGGTACGGGGAGTTTCACGTACTGAAGAACATCAACCTAAACGTGCAAAAAGGCGAAAAGATTGTTATCTGTGGGCCATCAGGCTCAGGTAAATCAACCATGATTCGCTGTATTAACCGCTTAGAAGAGCATCAGAGAGGTCAAATCATTGTCTCTGGCAACGAGTTGACGGATGACCTGAAAAACATCGAAGCGGTACGACGTGAAGTCGGCATGTGTTTCCAGCACTTCAACCTCTTCCCTCACCTAACGGTGCTTGAGAACTGTACTCTGGCTCCGATTTGGGTCAAGAAGATGCCAAAAGACGAAGCTGAAGCCATCGCCATGAAATACTTAGAACGTGTAAAAATCCCAGAGCAAGCAGACAAATACCCTGGCCAGCTCTCTGGTGGTCAGCAACAACGTGTTGCTATCGCCCGTTCTCTATGTATGAACCCACAAGTGATGCTGTTTGATGAACCTACATCTGCACTCGATCCTGAAATGGTTCGTGAAGTACTCGATGTTATGGTTGAACTCGCGGAAGAAGGCATGACCATGCTGTGTGTCACTCACGAAATGGGCTTTGCCAAAGAGGTGGCTGACCGCGTTATTTTCATGGACGCAGGCGAGATCATCGAAGAAAACAACCCGGTAGACTTCTTCGAAAATCCTCAGTCTGATCGCACCCAAAACTTCCTGGCACAAATTCTTCATCATTAATTGATGGGTAAGCAAAGGGCGACTTCGGTCGCCCTTTTTGATTGTTATATTGTGTTACATCTTTCAAAATACTTAAGTTTCTATTTCTATTATTATTTTACTAACGACTAGACTCGTTGGGGCTTGATCTTTTTGCTGATAAGCCTCATATATGTCGGTATAAACATAAAACTTCACGAGGAAGATTATGAACAGTCCTATGTTTACCCGCACTTCTACGCAAGAAAGTGCTCTACAAACAAACAAAGTATTGCGTAATACCTACGCTCTACTCTCTATGACACTGCTATGGTCTGCGGTTGTTGCTGGCGTATCTATGGCGATGAACCTACCTCGTCCTGGTCTCATCATCATGTTAGTCGGTTTCTATGGTTTGCTTTTCTTAACAGAAAAGAACCGCAACAACAGTATGGGTCTTGTGTTTACATTCCTATTTACTGGTTTCCTAGGCTACACCATAGGCCCTGTGCTCAATGCCTACATCGGCGCTGGTATGGGTGATGTTGTACTGATGGCTCTAGGCGGTACAGCACTGTCCTTTATGGCGGCATCAGCATACGCACTAACGACTAAGCGTGACCTATCTATGATGGGCGGCCTAATGCTGTCGCTGTTCGTTGTTCTTGTTGTCGGTATGATTGCGAGCTTCTTCATTCAGTCAACCATCCTACATCTAGCACTGAGCAGCCTGTTTATTGTCTTCTCAACCATGGCGATTCTGATGACCACACAAGGCATCATTCGCGGTGGCGAAACGAACTACATTTCAGCGACCATTACGCTGTATGTGTCTATCTACAACATCTTCATCAGCCTACTGAGTATTCTAGGCATTATGAACGACGACTAATTTGTCATAGACATCTCGCTATTCCTAAGCCCGAAAGCTAACCCTTTCGGGCTTTTTCTTGCTATCTTATTCAATCAAGGTATGCTGCGTTACCCTATCGAACTTCACAATATTTAGGATCGTAAAATGTTTGAATACAACGGCAAACAAATCGAAACTGACGCTCAAGGTTATCTACTTAACCACACAGACTGGGAAGAAGGGATGATTTCGATACTCGCAGAGCAAGAAGGTATCGAGTTGACCGATGCGCACCTCGAGGTTGTGCACTTTGTGAGAGACTTTTATGAGGAGTTCAATACATCACCGGCCGTTCGGATGTTGGTTAAAGCGATGGAGAAAGCTCATGGCCCAGAGAAGGGAAACAGCAAGTATCTATTTAAGCTGTTCAAGCAAGGCCCAGCTAAGCAAGCCACAAAGCTTGCAGGATTACCAAAACCAGCTAAGTGTCTGTAATACAATCTAAAGTATCTTGAAGCCTTTATAAGGTTTATAGCTAATGGGCTCACGAACTACGGAATCAACGTGCGAGGTTCGTGACCCCTGCTCCAGCCAGGTAGAAAGCCGGTCAATTTTTGATTGCTGACCGCAAGCGACAACCTCGACATCTCCGTTAGCAAGATTCATTGCGTACCCTTCCAATCCGAGCTGCATAGCTTGGTGAGCGGTATGATAGCGAAAGCCTACCCCTTGAACGACGCCTGATACTGTGAACTTTTCACAACTTTGTTCCATTAGACTTACCTCAATTAATCTGCCGATGATATATTGATGAAGTTCGACACTGTCCCATAATGAAAGGATGGGACGCCTAACTGGATATAATAATTATGAAAGAAATACCCTTCCGCTGGATTGACAAATATCTCATTCATCTAAAAATTCAAGAGAAATTCTACTTACTTTTCCTGCTCCCCGTTATTGCTCTTATCGTTTTGACTCTTGTTCTAGATAACACTGCTGATCAAATGCTGGCGTTACTTTACCAAGAAGAGCTGGGTTTGATGCGAGATCTGATCGAAGCAGGAAACCTGTCTAAAGATCAAGTGGCTGCAATCATCAATAGTTCAGACTCCGTGTCATTTGGCTCAGGTGCCGGCGCAATGAGTGTCAGTAATGGTGCCTTCAGTTTGGTGGCAAACCATGATCAAGACCTTTGGTCTGCTATGTCGACCACACACATTGTTATCGTCCTGGTTACCCTGACGTTGATCGCGCTTGGTGTCTACTACATCATGACCTTCATTGGTGGCGCTATGTTCACCATGAACAAGGCGCTTAATACACTGGCATCCGGTGATTTAACCAGCCGTATGAACTTTTTCAAGGTACGTGATGAGTTTAGCGAAATCGCGATCACGATTGATAAGGTTGCCGAGCGTGAGCAAAACATGGTGATTTCAATTCAAGAGTCGATCGCGCTAATGCAACAAATCAGCTCCGACCTCAATCAGTCGAATCAGCAAAGCGCCGAGGTGTCTGGCACTCAGCAAGAACACTTGAACTCACTGGCCAGTGCCACTGAACAAATGGCATCGACCATTCGAGAAGTCGCCAACCTTGCTCACGATTCCAGCACCCAAACAGAAGATGCCCGTAGCGTTGCCAAACAAGGGCAACAAAAAGTGGGCCACACTCTTGGGTCGATCTCTAAGCTGTCACAAGAGATTCAGTCTGCATCTGAAGCGGTCGCTGAACTAGATGCAAACGCGGCACAAATCGATGAAGTGATCACAACGATTAATGCCATTTCTGAGCAAACCAATTTGCTAGCGCTCAATGCTGCGATTGAAGCCGCGCGCGCCGGCGAACAAGGTCGAGGGTTTGCTGTGGTTGCAGACGAAGTTCGTGCTCTTGCGGGGCGCACTCAACAGGCCACCGTCGAGATTCAAACGATGATCGAAGCCCTCCAACGCAACAGTCAATCCCTCACCCAGTTAATGGAAACCACAGTGGTCAACGCAGCAGAAGGCCATGAGTTGATGTCGGAAGTTGATGTTGAAATCGGTTCATTGGCGGTAAAAAACCAGTCTATCTCAGACAGTAGCATGCAAATTGCGACTGCAGCAGAAGAGCAAGGCGTGGTAGCCGATAGCATCGCCGCCAGCGTAGAGGAGATTCGGGTCCAGGCAGACAATGTCCACAACATGATTAGCGCGACTAACGCCAACATCACTCAGTTACGAAGTCAAAGCGACCAAATGGAAGCGTTATTGACGGGGCTAAAAGCCTAACTCTATCGAGCCGCTAACTAGCGGCTCTTTTATTTGCTTTTCCCCACTAGTTCTTCCAAAATACCCCTCCTTTCGAAACAGACTATTGAGCAGTGCAATGACTCCAGCTATCTACCTTGTTAAAGGCCGTGATAAATCTCTTCGTCGCAAACACCCTTGGGTATTCTCGCGTGGTATCCACAAGGTTGAAGGCGAACCTCAACTCGGTGAGACAGTAGACGTGTTTACTCACGACGGTCAGTGGCTTGCCAAAGCCGCCTACTCACCGAACTCACAGATCCGAGCTCGTGTATGGAGTTTCGAAAAAGAGTCGATCGACAAAGCTTTCTTTGTCAAACGTATTCAAGATGCTCAACTGCTGCGTGAAGATATTATTGAACGGGATGGCCTAACCGGTTACCGACTCATTGCAGCGGAATCTGATGGCTTGCCGGGCATCACAATCGACAAGTATCAAGATTTCCTAGTGTGCCAACTACTGAGTGCTGGTGCAGAGTTCCACAAACCAACCTTGGTTGACGCACTAGCTGAATGTTTCCCTTCATGTAACGTTTACGAGCGTTCAGACGTAGCGGTGCGCAAAAAAGAAGGTCTGAAAGAGACGGTTGGCGTTCTCCACGGTGTAGAGCCACCAAAATCCGTAGTGATTGAAGAAAACGGCGTCAAAATCAGCGTGGATATCGTTTCGGGCCACAAAACTGGCTTCTATCTTGACCAACGTGATAGTCGCCAACAAGCAATGAAATATGTGAAAGACAAAGAAGTGCTGAACTGCTTCTCTTACACCGGCGGTTTTGGCTTGTACGCCCTTAAAGGCGGCGCCAAGCGTGTGATCAACGCCGATGTTTCTCAGCCAGCACTCGATACCGCCAAGTTTAATGCCGAGCTTAACGAGTTTGATATTTCGAAGAAACGCGCTGTGTTTCTCAATGCTGACGTATTCAAACTGCTTCGTGAATACCGTGACCAAGGAACCAAGTTTGATGTGGTTATCATGGACCCGCCGAAGTTTGTTTCTAGCAAGAACAACCTCACCTCTGGGGCCAACGGCTATAAAGACATCAACATGCTAGCGATGCAAATTCTTAAACCAGGCGGCACACTACTGACCTACTCTTGCTCTGGCTTAATGAGTGGCGAGCTATTCCAGAAAGTGATTGCTGATGCCGCGGTAGACTCTGGTCGCCAGGTCAAGTTCGTTGAACGCTTTGAACAAGCGGCTGACCACCCTACCGACAGTGCTTATCCGGAGGGTTTTTATCTTAAAGGGTTTGCTTGTAAGGTGTTGTAGAGCAACGAGCAACGAGCAACGAGCAACGAGCAACGAGCAACGAGCAACGAGCAACGAGCAACGAGCAACGAGCAACGAGCAACGAGCAAATTTTGGAGGGTTGGCACTTAGTGTCAACCCTTTGTTTATTTTGCAGAACTCTAATAGTTCATCTAGCGAGCACTAAAAGGGCCTTGCGGCCCTTTTGTTTTTAGTGGTTATTTGTGTCGTATACCTTCAGTAGGTCGTTTAGGATTGCGTTGGTATCCATCACAGAACCTGCCTCTGTATATTGAGCTGTAGCCCCTTCAAGAATAACTTGCTGGCTGCTGTTGGTATCAGTATCTGAAATAGTAAGTTTCAAGTTTTCACCATCTACTTCAAGCAGTGTGCTAATAGAATCATTATCGTCTGCCTGCAGTAATTCGGAAATATCAATCTTATCTTCACCTTTGGTAAAGTCTTTGATGGTATCGACTTCGCCATTACGGATACCAGTGCCTTGGTCGACGAACTTGAAGATGTCTTCGCCTTCTCCGCCAATAAGAATATCACTGCCGCTGTCACCAACAAGGATATCGTTACCCGTCCCCCCAATTAGTGTGTCATTACCTGAACCACCTCGAACAGCGTCGTTACCTTCACCACCGTCAATAATGTCATGGCCGGAGCCACCAAATAGCAAATCGGCACCTCCCTGGCCATAAATTTCGTCGTTTCCACCTGCACCATGAGCAACATCTAAACCTGCGTTTGAATAACCACTAAACCTCAATGCAGCGTCTTCATTATTAGCATCATAAGTTATGCTTGATGTACCACCAGATGTAAACAAGCTTCTTGGCGATTCTTGAGCATCAACATCGAAATCATATCCAGGGGAATGACTATCTCCCATGTATATTGTATCTGAGCCACTTCCCATTAGAACATCATCACCGCCAATACCTACATCTATAGACTCACCGTTGACTGCATCATAATCATGGAACACTTGGCTTTCTTCTTGGAAGCGCGTTGCTGCAGAAGTCGCCCAATCCATTTTATTCGCACCAGACGTACCTTGAGCCGTTACACTGTCAATTCCGCCATTAGCACCAGACGATGGAGTTATTGTAGACGCATCAATAGTAACAGTTCCTGTAGTTGAGCTAACTTGATTGTCAGAGTCAACAGCCCAATAATCGAAGCTATCATTAATGGCTATATTACCAAAAGATTCAACTTCTACGTTGGTGATATTAAACCCTCCATTTTTTGGAGAGCTCACAGCTAACTTAACTTCATCGAATGTCACTGCTGGAGGTATATCTGAAGGCAATATTTCAGCTGAGCCTTCCATATTATGCCCCCCTACAATCTGGTCAATATCAAGGGCGACCTGTCCAACGACCTGTCCATTATCAAATAGATATGCAGTCATCTTCACGTCTTCTGGCTTTGGATTCAAGCTATCAAAACTAATGGTTATCGAAGACATATTGCCTTGTTCTGACTTGATTGAAATGTACTCTCCAACCTGCGTTTCCTTACCTTTTCCACTATCAGTAGTCGCAACGAAGTATCCGCCCTGCTCACCCACGTCGAGTTTGATTACGCCATCGTTGATAAACTCACCGTCGGATACTGTCCCGCCCGACAACGTAAGACCATTGGCACTGAAGTCTTTGACGCCATCATCACCAATGTCAGAAGCATCTGCTTTAGAAATATTACTGCTAGCGGTCGCATTCGCACGATCTACTACGTAATAAACTTCAATGTCATCTCTGAACTCAACATCGCCTGTATTTAACATCTCTTGAGTTATCTTAACGAAGCTGCCACTTTGTGCGTCTTTGTAATAGAGATCGCCATTGGTTGGCAGACTTTCAAGTCTGACGCTAGTGACTTTATTATCGTCAGCAAACTCATCGTCTTGTACATCAGTTGCATTTGGCGCGAAGTTCACTCTAACAACACTGTGATCAGAATCTAAGTCAAAGTTTTTGGCTAGTGGTAAATCATCATTACTGCCACCATCGCTTGCATCGGAGACACTAATTACCGTTTCTGCAACGGCCGAAACCTGACCTTTATCATCGGTTACCGTCACTTCAATAACACGATCTGTGTTGTCTGGGTCATCACTGGTATTGCTGAATGTAATAGATTTCAGAGCATTTTCGAACTCAGCAGCGCTCAATGCCCCCCCACCAAGTACAGCTATAACTACAGTACCTGTTTTGAAATCCGTTGAGATTGTGAACTTGTTATTGTCTACAGCCGAGTAATCTAAGATGTCACCAATCTGTCCATCTTTCAACTTGAGAGATAGAGACGAAATAAGATCGTTATCATCAAAGATATCAGCATCGACATCGGCAATGGTGACCGCGCCTTTTCCTTCAATGTAAGTGGTTGAGTAGTTAATACCATCATCAATTGGACGGATAGCAATAACTAAGTCGTTGTAGTCTCTATCACCATTATTGACCGGCAGATCTTCAATCTTAATTTCCGACTTATCGTCAGAAATTTGGAACTGTGATTTATGTGCATCAACATGGCTAAAGTACGCCGTTTGGCCGCTTTCACTGCCATTGATAAACAGCTTGCCTTCTGCATTAACCGTCAATACATCATTTGCTTCAACGGTGTTAGCTCCGTCGGACAATAGGAAAAACTCAACATTATCTAGAGAATTAAGTAGCGCCAGTGCTGTTTTATCGGCAACACTGTTGGTATTGCCAATAAGAACGTTAAGCTCAGCTGTGCCTGTGTTGCTGTCCCAGATATAGTAGCCGAACACGTTGCTATGGCTAGCACTTTCCGAAACCATATCGATCTGATATTGCGTACCGTTTAGGTCAACTTCTGGTCGATCGTTGTTCAAGATATCCCCAGATGCAGATACACCATCAATCTCAATATTGTATGCTTCTGTAGGCTCGACTTCTCCGTCTAATACAGTTGGTATAACAATGTCGAAAGAGGCAACATTCGGCGGTACAAACAATTCGCCTGTGTAGGCGTTGTAAGTCACTCCATTGGTAAAGGTGGCATTGCTTAAATCAACATCTTGATTGTCAGCTGTGTTGTCATCTTGATTAGGATTGATACCAAACTCAACCGCAAGCAATTGAGAAAGCGCAGAGCTACCAGACAAATTAACGGTGAAGCTTAGTGATTCGCCTTCGCTGACTTGGTTAGTATTCACAGCGATAGACTCAACACTCACTGCTGGTACATCTGGATTAACGATAATCGTAATGTTCGCCGTATCTGTGCCGCCATTGCCATCAGAAATAGTGTACTCAAATGTCTCTTCACCACTGAAATTGTTGTCAAAGTCAAAGACAACATAATCACCATCGATAGAGGCTTTTGTATCGCCAAATCCAGTGATTGTGATTTCGTCACCATCTAGGTCGAAATCATTAGATAAAATCTCTGAAATTGGGATACGAATTTCACCCTCGCTTTGATTCACCGCATAAGCACCTGTGCCAGTCGCTTCGAAACCAACTAGGAAGTAATCTGATGAATCGGTATTTTTCGCTTCGCCCTCGACAAAATCAGTCGCTTCAAAAACCACGGTATCGAACGCAACATCAAGGTCATAACTAAATGAACCTTCATGGCCTGAATCAAGGCTAAACACACCACTTTGCACTGGCTTACCGTCTAGGTAAGCAGTCCACATACCTTGCTCTCCCGCTGCACCTTCACCTGAAACAAGGTGCGAAACTGCAAAGGAGAAGCTTGTCGCTGGTTTAGGCAGACTGATAGCAATCTTCTCAGACTCGCCAGTTTCACGGTTGTACTGCAACTGAGCAGCTGGACCACCGTTAATGTTGCCTTCTACGCCCAACTCATAGCCATCGGTTACGGTCAGTTCTTTAGCTGTGTTTGCATTCTGGCTGAAGTCACCAGACTTACCAACATAACCAGAAACGGTGACTCCTTCAGCATCCCAGTTGGTACGATCTTCTGCGAATGTCCCTAATTGAACTGTATATGTTTGCGGATCATCATTCGCATCAGGGGCATTGTTGATCGTAACAGTTGACTCGTCACTGTAGTTTTTATCGGAGTCTATCGCTCGGTAATCAAACGAATCATCAGAGCGAGTATCGATGTAACGAAGCTCCCAGTTGCCTTTGCCCTCGGTAGACAAATCAACAGATTGGATCATAGCGCCATCTGGCAGCGCGAAAGAATCTGAAGGTATAGTCACTTCGTGGAACAAATCTTTATTACCACTGGTGTCTTTTTGGTACTCGAATGGGGAATTATGGACGTTGTTATTGGCATCCACCCAAGTCACCATAATTGTTACTTTCGATTCATTGCCGTTATTTAGGTTCTTGTCGAAGTAGCTACCAAGGCCATCTAAGCCAAGAGTAATGCTGTCGGCAGGGCGGCTATCAAAGTTAATTGTGATAGTCTCACCTTGCTGAATGCCATTACCTTGACCAACACCGATACCGTAACCGACATGATTTGCGTTTTCGTTGTATTGAACAAGGTCATCGTCACCTTGTCCTTTTTTACTTGCGGTAATGGTTACCACATCACCATCGGCAAGCGTGAGTTTACGAACAGACGGATCATCTGTTGCTTCACCCCAATTGTGGAAGTTGTTTTTCGAAGGCGAATGACTATCGACATCTTGCTCGTCTTTAACGCCAAGTAGGAACCCTTCACTATTCTCGCTGCGGATGTATTCAATCAAGTTAGGATCTTCAAACACCTTACCTTCTTTAACTAAGTTGCCATTTCCGTCAAAGACAGCAAGGTCATCCTTGGTAATGACATCATCACCGTATTTCAATACACCGTGATCCGGTAGCTCAGTAATGACAACACCCACGTTTGTATCCGCATTGTTGTCATTGTCGTCTTCATTGTCGGAGATATGATCCGAGCCATCACCTTCAATGCTGCCATTGCCGTCATTGAAAATAACTTTAGCCGTCCCAGACTCACCTACGTTAATAGAGAAGTCTTCCGACTCTGGTGGGTTGTCGGTTTTATCGTCCGTTTCGTTGAGATTGACGACAACAGTGCTCACCGTTGGAACGCCTTTGCCATCTAGGCCCTTAGCGGTAACGGTAATCGAGTGCGCATTACCCAAGGTTTCAAAGTCGTTGGTGTAAGCTTTTACGCCAGCTTCAGTCAAGCTTACGTTACCATCTTGGTCAACATCAAAATAAGGTTCAGACTGGTCAGTGTCATCGGCTGCGTAGACGTTATCACCAGGCTCGATTGAGTAAACGATGTTATCGCCATCTAAGTCAGAGGCAGAGACGGTACCAATAGTTTCTCCGGCCGCTTTAGAGTTCTCTTCATAACTAAATGTATAAGCGTCTTCAGCAAACTCAGTGGCACTGTCGTTTAAGTTAAGCTCTGTTAGCTTAACCTCAACATCATCAGTCGCTTGACCATCACTAACGGTAACTACAAGGTTATGGATGTTATCCTCAACCTCAAAGTTATTAGCCAAAGATTGAACGCCTTCTTCGGTTAAAGTAATGCGGCCCTGATCATCAATGGCGAACCATCCGTTTTCATTACCAGACTTAAAGCTAAACGTTAGTTCATCCTGAGTGTTGTCGATGTCTTTAGCTGTTACTGTGCCGATGACATCAGACTCAGTGATGCCCTCGTCATAACTAAACTCGTAACCACCATTTTGGCTATTTTCGTTAGTGAACTCTGGAGCGTCGTTAACAGGGTTTACGTTAATCGTCACTGTTGCAGTATCTTCGCCACCGTTGCCATCACGAACTGTGTAGTCAAATTGAGCAATACCGTTGTAGTTGGCTTCTGGTGTAAAACGAATGAAATCTGCAACCACACCCGGTTCGAGCACTTTCTTAATAAAGATAAGCTCGCCATGAGTGTTATCTTTAGTGATTAGATCATATGAGATAGATAGTCTATCACCATCTACATCAGTGTCATTTGACAACAGATCTGTTACTGGGATGTCGATATAAACGTCTTCATCTGTAGTTAGGTCGACAATGATTTCTTGCACTTTAATGTTATCTAGGTAGGTACCACTGTTATCACCTTTGGAACCTACTTCAACAAAGCTGATCGTGTTGTCACCAGCTGACCCAACCACCTCGAAAACATGCGTTTTCATTGTGTTGCTATCTGGAGTAACAGTGGCAATCACAGTACCGTTCCAAACAACGTTCAGCATAGCCGTATGGTTCTCACCCCGAGCTGCTACATCAAGTGAAATTTGGTATGGCTTGCCTTCTTCAACACCATTTACTGTTTGCGTTAGAGTTACATTGTCACCTCTACCGCCTTCACCTTCCATATCAATGAAATGGTCAAGATCGGTTTCTACTCGATTATAACCATCTTCAACCAAGTCTAAGTTACCTGAGTTAGCATCAAATACCCAACCGTCTAGGTTACTTGCTCTATCGCCCCAACCAGGTGCGCTGTTACTGCTGGTGAAATCTTCGAAACTACCATTGACAATCAGGTTGTCACCGAGAGTATGACCGTCGTCATTCGCTACTGGTGGATCGTTCACTGGAGTGACATTGATAAATACGGTTGCTGTTGATGTTTCGCCACTAGGATCCGCGATAACATATTCATAACTGGCGACACCATTGAAGTCTTTAGCTGGCGTGAAAATTATCTCGCCATTAACCATCGCAACTTCACCGTTAACCCCGTTCTTAACAGAAATAATAGCCAAATCATCGCCATCAGGGTCAGTATCGTTAGCCAGAAGTTCTTCGGGTGTAAAGCGAATTTCTTCCTCTTCTTGAGTTTGGTAACCAGAGGCATTTTCTACCGAGATATTGTCAATATATGCACCGAAGGTATTGTCATTGCCGTTGCCAGTAAAAGTCAGAGTGGTAGAAGAATCTGACACAGTTTCATCAAAGGCGATGGTGTACCAACCATTACTTGGGTCTTGTGTAACAGTGAGACCCTCGACTTGAGCGCCATTTCCAGAGGTAACAAAAATGTTTCCGTTTGGAGCTGAGAAAATAACGACAGTGGTATCACCAAACGTCACTGTAAGGCCGCTGTCGCCTTCATGGTTTGGTCGCGGTTTATAATCAAATGTGACCGTATGTGTAGAGCCTTCTTTAGTATCTAAATCTCTTGAAATACTCACTAGCTCATGGCCATCTAGCTCCGCATGTGCATTGCCATCCGACGCGGATGACACGCCAACGTTGCCTGTTTGGATCTCTAACTCTGCTTTCTCTCCATCTGAGTTAGTAATTGTCCATCCGTTGTAGTCAGCAAACGTGTCCCACTTACCATTTGCTAATCCGCTTTCTTCAAACGATTCTTGGAATATGAGGCCTTTGCCGTAGTCATTAACAGCGGTAGGTGCATCGTTGCGGCCATTAATCGTAACTTCAGCTGTTTGCTCAACCTCACCACCTAGACCATCGACCACTTTGTAAGTCAATTTGATGACTTCCTTCTCCCCTTTAGCAAGGTAGGTAAAGAATGATGGATCAATGTTCAGTGTGTGGC
This sequence comes from Vibrio sinaloensis, assembly GCF_023195835.1. Classification (NCBI taxonomy): domain Bacteria; kingdom Pseudomonadati; phylum Pseudomonadota; class Gammaproteobacteria; order Vibrionales; family Vibrionaceae; genus Vibrio; species Vibrio sinaloensis. Next base: position 1,583,944 of record NZ_CP096199.1, read on the forward strand.
CGTCTGCATCCACTGATAAACCATCGACTAGACCAGTGATGTCTTTAATGGATAACGTTGCATCCGCATCCACATCGTCTGCACCTTTCAATAGATTCAGTGTCGTTATAGCTGCATCTTCATGCGTTGATTTGCTCAGTGCGCCTGCCACTGTTGGCGCATCGTTGCTTCCTTGAACTTCAACGGTGATGGTATGACTTGCACTGCCATCAAGCGACTTGACTGTCAACTTCTCTTCGTAAGTGTCACCTTGATCCAGTTTGTTCGCTTTTGTGTCATTAAGGGTATATGTCCACGCGCCCGTTGACGCATCGAAGGTAAAGTCACCGTATCTGCCAGCAAGCTTCGCACCATCAACAGCTGCGAACGTATCTTGGCCTCTGTCGGCATCTGCGACTTCGAGTTGTCCTTTGGCAAAGTTATTACCGACCGTGCTGCCTTGTCCGTCAATACCAGCTTCAATCACATCTTCGCTCTGAGCGTCTTTAACTGAAATCGTCGCTTTATCATTGCGACCATTAATCGTAACTTCGGCTGTTTGCTCAACCTCACCACCTAAACCATCGACCACTTTGTAAGTCAATTTGATGACTTCCTTCTCCCCTTTAGCAAGGTAGGTAAAGAATGATGGATCAATGTTCAGTGTGTGGCCGTCTGCATCCACTGATAAACCATCGACTAGACCAGTGATGTCTTTAATGGATAACGTTGCATCCGCATCCACATCGTCTGCACCTTTCAATAGATTCAGTGTCGTTATAGCTGCATCTTCATGCGTTGATTTGCTCAGTGCGCCTGCCACTGTTGGCGCATCGTTGCTTCCTTGAACTTCAACGGTGATGGTATGACTTGCACTGCCATCAAGCGACTTGACTGTCAACTTCTCTTCGTAAGTGTCACCTTGATCCAGTTTGTTCGCTTTTGTGTCATTAAGGGTATATGTCCACGCGCCCGTTGACGCATCGAAGGTAAAGTCACCGTATCTGCCAGTAAGCTTCGCACCATCAACAGCTGCGAACGTATCTTGGCCTATGTCGGCATCTGCGACTTCGAGTTGTCCTTTGGCAAAGTTATTACCGACCGTGCTGCCTTGTCCGTCAATACCAGCTTCAATCACATCTTCGCTCTGAGCGTCTTTAACTGAAATCGTCGCTTTATCATTGCGACCATTAATCGTAACTTCAGCTGTTTGCTCAACCTCACCACCTAAACCATCGACCACTTTGTAAGTCAATTTGATGACTTCCTTCTCCCCTTTAGCAAGGTAGGTAAAGAATGATGGATCAATGTTCAGTGTGTGGCCGTCTGCATCCACTGATAAACCATCGACTAGACCAGTGATGTCTTTAATGGATAACGTTGCATCCGCATCCACATCGTCTGCACCTTTCAATAGATTCAGTGTCGTTATAGCTGCATCTTCATGCGTTGATTTGCTCAGTGCGCCTGCCACTGTTGGCGCATCGTTGCTTCCTTGAACTTCAACGGTGATGGTATGACTTGCACTGCCATCAAGCGACTTGACTGTCAACTTCTCTTCGTAAGTGTCACCTTGATCCAGTTTGTTCGCTTTTGTGTCATTAAGGGTATATGTCCACGCGCCCGTTGACGCATCGAAGGTAAAGTCACCGTATCTGCCAGCAAGCTTCGCACCATCAACAGCTGCGAACGTATCTTGGCCTCTGTCGGCATCTGCGACTTCGAGTTGGCCTTTGGCAAAGTTATTACCGACCGTGCTGCCTTGTCCGTCAATACCAGCTTCAATCACATCTTCGCTCTGAGCGTCTTTAACTGAAATCGTCGCTTTATCATTGCGACCATTAATCGTAACTTCGGCTGTTTGCTCAACCTCACCACCTAAACCATCGACCACTTTGTAAGTCAATTTGATGACTTCCTTCTCCCCTTTAGCAAGGTAGGTAAAGAATGATGGATCAATGTTCAGTGTGTGGCCGTCTGCATCCACTGATAAACCATCGACTAGACCAGTGATGTCTTTAATGGATAACGTTGCATCCGCATCCACATCGTCTGCACCTTTCAATAGATTCAGTGTCGTTATAGCTGCATCTTCATGCGTTGATTTGCTCAGTGCGCCTGCCACTGTTGGCGCATCGTTGCTTCCTTGAACTTCAACGGTGATGGTATGACTTGCACTGCCATCAAGCGACTTGACTGTCAACTTCTCTTCGTAAGTGTCACCTTGATCCAGTTTGTTCGCTTTTGTGTCATTAAGGGTATATGTCCACGCGCCCGTTGACGCATCGAAGGTAAAGTCACCGTATCTGCCAGCAAGCTTCGCACCATCAACAGCTGCGAACGTATCTTGGCCTCTGTCGGCATCTGCGACTTCGAGTTGGCCTTTGGCAAAGTTATTACCGACCGTGCTGCCTTGTCCGTCAATACCAGCTTCAATCACATCTTCGCTCTGAGCGTCTTTAACTGAAATCGTCGCTTTATCATTGCGACCATTAATCGTAACTTCGGCTGTTTGCTCAACCTCACCACCTAAACCATCGACCACTTTGTAAGTCAATTTGATGACTTCCTTCTCCCCTTTAGCAAGGTAGGTAAAGAATGATGGATCAATGTTCAGTGTGTGGCCGTCTGCATCCACTGATAAACCATCGACTAGACCAGTGATGTCTTTAATGGATAACGTTGCATCCGCATCCACATCGTCTGCACCTTTCAATAGATTCAGTGTCGTTATAGCTGCATCTTCATGCGTTGATTTGCTCAGTGCGCCTGCCACTGTTGGCGCATCGTTGCTTCCTTGAACTTCAACGGTGATGGTATGACTTGCACTGCCATCAAGCGACTTGACTGTCAACTTCTCTTCGTAAGTGTCACCTTGATCCAGTTTGTTCGCTTTTGTGTCATTAAGGGTATATGTCCACGCGCCCGTTGACGCATCGAAGGTAAAGTCACCGTATCTGCCAGCAAGCTTCGCACCATCAACAGCTGCGAACGTATCTTGGCCTCTGTCGGCATCTGCGACTTCGAGTTGTCCTTTGGCAAAGTTATTACCGACCGTGCTGCCTTGTCCGTCAATACCAGCTTCAATCACATCTTCGCTCTGAGCGTCTTTAACTGAAATCGTCGCTTTATCATTGCGACCATTAATCGTAACTTCAGCTGTTTGCTCAACCTCACCACCTAGACCATCGACCACTTTGTAAGTCAATTTGATGACTTCCTTCTCCCCTTTAGCAAGGTAGGTAAAGAATGATGGATCAATGTTCAGTGTGTGGCCGTCTGCATCCACTGATAAACCATCGACTAGACCAGTGATGTCTTTAATGGATAACGTTGCATCCGCATCCACATCGTCTGCACCTTTCAATAGATTCAGTGTCGTTATAGCTGCATCTTCATGCGTTGATTTGCTCAGTGCGCCTGCCACTGTTGGCGCATCGTTGCTTCCTTGAACTTCAACGGTGATGGTATGACTTGCACTGCCATCAAGCGACTTGACTGTCAACTTCTCTTCGTAAGTGTCACCTTGATCCAGTTTGTTCGCTTTTGTGTCATTAAGGGTATATGTCCACGCGCCCGTTGACGCATCGAAGGTAAAGTCACCGTATCTGCCAGCAAGCTTCGCACCATCAACAGCTGCGAACGTATCTTGGCCTCTGTCGGCATCTGCGACTTCGAGTTGGCCTTTGGCAAAGTTATTACCGACCGTGCTGCCTTGTCCGTCAATACCAGCTTCAATCACATCTTCGCTCTGAGCGTCTTTAACTGAAATCGTCGCTTTATCATTACTGCCCAAGATATTGACTGTAATGGTTTCTGACGCTGTGCCGTCGAATGACTTGACCGTTAAAGTATCGGTTTCTTTGTCACCCGCGTTAAGCGGGTCCGACTTAGTAGGATCGAGCGTGTATGTCCATGCACCAGTGTTGATGTTGAACGTAAAGGTACCAAAGTCGCCTTCCAAGCTCGTTGGCTGCTGGTACACTTGCTCACCGTCGTCGACGTCTTTCAGGGTTAATTGACCGCCTGCCTTTGCATCACCAATCGGGTCGCCATTGCCATCAATACCCACTTCCACGACTGAGGTGTCTTCCTCCTCTGACGTGGTGATAACGGCCTTGTCATTTGTCCCTTTGACAATAACCGTCACTGTACCCGTGCCCGTGCCATCTACTGAAGTAACATCAAAAGTCAGTGGAACTTCTTTACCATCAGGTAGAGCTTGAACAGTCGCACTGTCGTTATTGATGGTAAAAGTCCAGCTCCCATCAGACTCGACATTGAACGTACCATATTCGTTAGAAACCTCGAATGGCTGCACAAACGCTTCTCCAGCGTCGACGTCTGATATATCCAAGTTTCCAGTCGCAATAGATTGGTCTTCTACATCCTCTACTACTAAGCCATCGTCGTCACTAACCGTAGCGGTATCATTCACAGGCGTCACATCGATATTGACGACAAGGGTATCTGTACCACCGTTACCATCGTCAACGATAACGGTAAAGCTGTCTGGTCCGTTGTAGTTTTCGTTTGGCGTGTAAGTCCACTCACCGGTTGTAGGGTCAAGTTCAACCGTGCCGTTAGCAGGAGCAGAAGATTGGGAAAAAGTCAGGATATCTTGGGCATTTTGATCGGTGGCGACTAGGGTGCCACTGATTGGCGTGTCTTCATCTGTAACAACAGCAAGGTTTTCGCCGAGAGGATCGTTGTTTAAGCCAACAAATACAGGGGCAAATAACTGAAATCCTTCTTCTAGGGTAAGGCTTTGGGTTTGGGAAAGGCCTAAGGATTGAAAACCTTCGGTGACAAAATTGGTATTGGCAATGGTCTCGGCAGCATCACGGCTGATTGAGCCAGAAGCCGTTAGACTAGAACCCGTTTGCCCTCCAGCGGCAGTGGCAAAGTCTTCACCTAACTGAGTTGGGTCTTGGCCATCTTCTAACGCAGCAAAGATGTCTTCTAATTCAGCGGTAATATCTTGGTTTTCGCCTTGTTCGTTGACTTGTTCAACTTGTAAAGGCAGCGCGTCTGATGACAACTGATCATTGCGTTGAACAATAAGTTCACCCGGCTTCGGGGACTCCCCCTCAGCGAGCACACGAACGTTACCGTTTAAGTCGATTACAATAACCTGGTTCGCGGCTAAATTTCCAACTGCTACGTAAGTACCAAAACCCATAATGTAAGCCCTTTATCCTTGACTGCTTTTCTAATTTGAATGGTTACCGACAAATATTTGGCAACCTATAGATTCATATACCCTATAAATTAGCACTATTAACAATTCTACCAAACTAGTTTTTTGAATTAATGCCGCTAAAAACGCGATACAAGTTGCATTTCTCAACAATGAGAACTTGAATAAAGATCTCAATTTTTTGGCCACTTTTACCCAATGGCGTATTTTTGGCCACAAGCAGTTAACAACTGTGTTACCAGTCTATTTTTTACATATCCGCAACCTAATATTGTTGATTTTAATTAGTTATCCTGTTCCATGAATGCTATTTTATTGGCGCCAATGATGGATTTATCTCACAAATGAGACAGTTATGTTGAGTAATATCCTCAATTACGAGCACTTCGAGGAGAGTCAGAGTGAATTGGAATAAGTTGAAAGTACTAAGTTGCGCGGTTGCACTTAGCTTTCCAGCACACAGTCAAACATTAGAGCAAGCTGTTGCTCACACGATCACCACTAACCCAGAAATTAAAGCGTCTTACAACGAGTTTAAAAGTAAGTTTTTTGATGCCGAGGCATCGTCTGGTGCTTATATGCCCAAGCTTGATTTGGATGCTGGTATCGGATACGAAAATGTCGACCTTGCATCAGGAACTAAAAACGAGCTAACTCGAAAGGAAGCGACCCTGTCTCTAACACAGTTGCTTTGGGATGGCTCTGCGACACTAAACGATATGGATCGCACATCAGCTGATGCTGAGTCAGTTCGTTATCAACTATTGTCTGACGCTCAAGACATCGCTTTAGAAGTTACCAAAATTTATCTTGATGCAACCAAAGCTTATGAAGTTCTGGCACTCTCCGAGAGTAACTTGGCGGTACACAAAGACATCTATCGAGACATCAAAAAGCGTGTCGATTCGGGTATCGGCTCTACCGCAGATTTGACTCAGGTAGAAGCGCGTCTAGCAAAAGCCCACGGCAACTTGCTCGCAGCACAAAACAACTTGTTTGATGTACACACTCAATTTAAGCGTATTGTTGGTCAGGCACCTCAAGGTCTCACCTTCCCACGCGCCGACCAAACCGCCATACCTTTCACCGTTGACGACGCGCTAGAGCAAGCGTTCGATGAACACCCCGTTGTTAAAGTCGCTCAAGCAGACGTTGACTCTGCACGCTTCCAATACGATCAGAGTAAAGGGGTAAATTATCCGACGCTTTCAATTGAAGCAAATCAAACTTGGCGTGATGATGCCGGTGGCATCAGAGGTAAAAGTGATGAGTTCTCAGCTATGCTGCGGATGCGTTACAACCTCTACAATGGTGGCTCAGATTCTGACAGAACTGAGAGTGCAGCATACCAACTGAATAAAGCAAAAGACTTCCGTGATCGCACCTTCCGCAGTGTTGAAGAAGGGTTGAGATTGTCTTGGAGTGCGCTGGACCTAACAGTACAGCAAAAAGAGTTCTTAGCTGACCACGTAGACTCGGCATCAGAGACGGTGATTGCGTATGAAAAGCAATATCGCATTGGTCAACGTACCCTACTCGATGTACTCAACACAGAGAACGAACTCTTTGAAGCACGTAAGGGCTACCTTGATGCTAAGTATGACGAACAATACGCCAAGTATCGTGTAATGAATGCGACCGGTAATTTACTCGCTGCACTGCGCGTCGACACACCTGCCGAGTGGAATGAGGAAGTAGAGTACTAATATGAACAAGACACTTTTATCACTACTTATCACAACAACCTTGATCGCAACGCCGGCATTGGCAGAAGATGAGTATGAGTACATCGAGACACCGACACCCAATCAAATCGACGATTTACTGGATGAAGATAGAGATGGCGTAATCAATGCTCGTGACCTTTGTCCTCAAACGCCATTAAAAGCAGAAATCGATAACGACGGTTGTGGTACCTATATCAAGACCGAAGAAGAGTTAAAACTGCACATTTTGTTCGCCAATGACTCGTCAGAGATTCAGCCGGCGTTCTTGGCACAAATTCGTGAGATGGCAAGCTTCCTTGAAAGTTACCCATCAACATCGATTGAACTCCAAGGTTATGCAAGTAAAGTCGGTAGCGCTGATTACAATTTAGCACTGTCCGAAAGACGTGCTAAAGCAGTTGAAGCATCACTGCTGGCAAACGGTGTAGCCTCAGACCGAGTACGCATTGTTGGCTTTGGCGACACGCAATTGGAAGCCTACGGTGACGACGAAGTCAGCCATGCGCGCAACCGTAAAGTGGTTGCCAGTGTCGTTGGCCACAAAGGCAATGTTAAAGAAGAGTGGACCATCTTTACTAAGATCGAAAAGTAAACACACAACTGATTAAAAGGGAGCAAATGCTCCCTTTTTTATTGTTGATTGATACTGATGGATGCTACCCTAGCGGCAATTCTATCTGAGAGAGCAACCTAATGAGCAAATTAACGTCTGATATTCAAGCAAACCTTGAACTCTTCGTTGCAGAGACCCAGCAAAACAAATTGGTTTGGGGTATGCGTAATGAAGAAGGCTGGCTATCGTGTGATTCGACTGAATTTGAAAACAGCGAAGTGATGCCGTTTTGGTCATCCGAAGCAGATGCCAAGGCGCACAACGTTGAAGAGTGGGCTGACTTTGAAGTATTGGAAATTCCGTTAGATATCTTTGTTGAAGATTGGTTGTTAACACTGGCTGAAGATGGCGTACTAGTTGGAACAAACTGGAATGACCAACTTGAAGGCAAAGAGATGGAGCCTTCCGATCTTGCTAAGATGTACCTCGCGTAAGCTTAAGTTCGAGAGTAAAAAGCGTCCAAATTTGGACGCTTTTTTGATCTATTTTGAAGGCTTGTCAGCACTTTGTTTGCTGACCAATTGAGCCATAATCGCGTCTTTGTTATCAAGATACTCTTGTAAGCCTGCGCGACGTAAATCGCACGACGGGCAATCTCCGCAGCCATCCCCGACGACACCGTTGTAACAAGTCAGGGTTTTCTCTCGAACCAGATCAAGCGCCTGATACTGGTCGGCTAACGCCCAAGTTTCTGCTTTATTTAGCCACATCAGTGGGGTTTCGATTGCCAGCTCGCGATCCATCCCTTTCACTAAGGCACTGTTCATCGCTTTAACGAACTCATCACGACAATCTGGATAGCCAGAGAAGTCGGTTTCACACACACCAGTAATGATGGATTGTGCGCCAATCTGGTAAGCATAAATGCCGGCCAAAGTCAGAAACAAGATGTTACGGCCTGGCACAAACGAGTTGGGCAATCCATTTTCTTGTAACTGATGTGAGACGGGAATGTCGTCTCGAGTGAGTGAGCTGATGGCTAGCTCGTTGAGTAAGCTAACGTCCATCACTTTGTGCGCTGTCACACCCAGTTCTTTCGCCAAGTTTTGCGCCACCTCAATCTCTAGCTTGTGGCGTTGGCCATAATCAAAGGTGATTGCGTGGACTTCGTCATACTCTTTGAGTGCCTGTACCAGGCAAGTGGTTGAGTCTTGGCCGCCACTAAATACCACTACCGCAGTTTTCATGTCTGTTTCCTTTAAGCAATGCTGAGATATTTGTGCGTCTGAACCGACAAGCGCCAGTTGCGCGCCACACACACATCAATACATAACTGAGTGGCACGTGCTTTTTGGCTGATAGGCTGAAGAGCGATCACGGTGGTTGCAGGCACTTTGGCACGTTCAATTAATGCATCCAATTGATCAATGTCTTTTTCAGTCGCAACAGGGTGTTTGATTTCGTTGGCTCGCAACAGTGCACTATCAAGTACAGGCAACTTACCTTTCATTGCCACCTTTGGTGACACTGTCACCCACGTATTTTCTGTGGCTAATACTGGTGACGTACCACTGGTTTCAATTTGACACTGACAACCAATCGACTCAAAAGCTTCAGTCAACGGCCGCAAATCATAAATGCAAGGTTCACCGCCAGTAATGACAATGTGTTTGGCACGGTAACTCTGCTGGTGATATTGATTAACGATATCCTGAGCCGACACGCTGCACCACGTTGGCGAGTCTGCGGTTTTGACTAAGATGTCGCCGATGGAACGTTCATCTTCAGGCAATGCCTCCCAGGTTTGTTTGGTATCGCACCAAGCACATCCAACCGGGCATTCTTGCAGACGCACAAACACAGCAGGAACGCCGGTAAACACGCCCTCGCCCTGAATCGTCTCAAACATTTCGTTAATCTTGTACAACTTTGTCTCAGCCTAAATCATCATCAAATTTTTGCAGGAACGAGACCTTAAAGGAGTCGTCTGAGAAGATCAACTAATTCATAAATTGATCATTGTATCCGCAGCCATTATTCTGGGTTCTTTTGCTGATTTTCAATTCAAATTATTTTAGGTAAGTTATGTATAAACTCATTGCCCTTGATATGGATGGTACGCTGCTCACCAGTGACAAAACCATTAGCGACAACACCAAACGCGCAATAGATGCGGCGAGACAACAAGGGGTGAAAGTGGTGCTTGCCTCAGGCCGCCCTCTCGATGGGATGCAAGCCAAACTAGATGAGCTGAATATTGATGGCGATAACGAGTTCGTTGTCTACTTTAATGGCTCTATGGTTAAAGAGTTAGGCAGCGACAAACTGATCCACACCGCCATTATTGATGGTGCAAAGGCTAAAAAAGTGGCAAATTTGGCTAAGGAACTTGGATTAGACTGTCATGCTTTCAGTACAGAGCATGGATTGATTACTCCCAAGATGAACCCGCACACCGATGTTGAAGCCAACATAAACCAGATTCCAGTAACAGAAATGGCGTTTGACCAATTGGCGGACGATCACCCTATCATCAAGGCAATGATTGTGGGCGAGCCTGAAAAGCTCACCGCTGGCATTGGCCAAATTCCAGACGAGTTCCACCAGGCCTTCACCATAGTGCAAAGTGCACCGTTCTTTCTTGAATTTCTTAACCTAGACAGCAATAAAGGTGTGGGTGTGGGTGCAATTGCCGAATATTTGGGGATTCGCGCCGATGAGGTTATTTGTGTTGGCGATGCAGAAAACGATCATCACATGCTGCAATATGCCGGCCTTGGCGTGGCGATGGATAACGCGATGCCGCAAACCAAGCAGATTGCGGATCACATTACGGCGAGCAATAACGACGATGGCGTCGCCAAGGTCATTGAGCAGTTTATTCTTAACGCTAGCTAATAACTCTGCGCCAAGGCTAACTGGTCTTGGCGCTTTTTTGTACCAACAAGGTAAACAGTAATATCAGCAACGGATAACGTAACGTCTCGATGGTTAGATTGACGATTCCGCTACTCGACAGCCCCTCAGCCAGCAGAGACATTACTTGATACGCAGCCAACAAGGCTATTACCCCAAGTAGCATGGTATTGGTGGTAATAGTGGTGTGCTGTCGCCACCAACCCACAACGCCTAAAATCGTCACAATCACCGCCAACCAATAAGTAAAGACGGGGATCGGCCAAAACAGTGTTGTCGTGACACTCACTGCCAATAACATTAGCCACACCGATTTAGAGAGCATCAAGCTGTCCATATCCACATCAGGTTTGAGCTGCAAGCGAAGCAAATGCCAAGCGCACAAGCTACCCAGTAACGCACCACTGAGCCCATCGACGATAAAGCTAGCACCCGCATAAAACTGGGCAACCATCAACCATAGCAAAACGCCGATAAACGCTGCACTCCAGCGATTTGGCGCTAAACGCTGATAGGCGTTGAGTAGCAAAATTCCGACACACGCCCACAATGCGATAGGCAAGCTAGGCAGGCCAAATCCATAACTACTGCTCAGGGCTATTTCTGGCAGGTAGGCCTGTGGTCTTGGCAGCGCAAATCCCTGTTGGGCAATGAGAGTTAACAATGAAGTGATAGTGATTGCTAGAACCACTTGATAACTAAACTTCGCTCCTAATCGCCAAAACAGTATCGGAAACAACACCAAGCCAAGTAAAGGATGCGCCAGCAATAAACCCATGCCAAACAAAGACTCCACCCCAGCTCTGATTGGTTCCGGTAACCTGATAACACCATGTTGAAGCTCGACCAACCACTGCAATTCAAATTGTTGCCATTTGGGTGCTGCGGCCACCATATTGTCGACATACAAGGTCGGTTGATCGCTGGCAGTGTCGATGATGCTGACCAGCCAAGCTAACTGATCCGGGAATCGGTACATAAACGCAGGCACGTTGCTCGGGTCGACTAACATCGCCGAAGCCACCTCCACGCCATAATGGGGCGCAAACCAAATTGGTAGCTCGTTACCGCCTAAATCGTTATCAAACTGATACGCCACGATGTCAGAATCGCTGACACAATCGTAAATGATTGCGTTATCTATTCGAGCCAGCTCTTGTTTGATACTGACCACCAAACCTGTTTCTTCCCACGCTTCTCGCTGCGCAGCAAGCTTAGGGTCTTCGCCCTTGGCAACGCCACCACCGGGCAGGGAAAGTTTTTTGGTGATGATCTCGTTGACCATCACCACTTGTTCGCCTGAGCGAATCACACAAACGGCACCTTTCACTGGCTCGCTCGGCTCTGCGTTGACGAGACTCGACATCAACAGAGCGACCAGCGTTAGCCATGCTCTAACCCACTGACTTGCTAATTTCATTCTATTCAATCTCGTTGCTCGTTATTGCTTTTCGCAGCCAATGAATGTGGTGCTCAAACCCTGCCTGATGATAAAACTGCACAGCCTGCTGATTGAAGTGCCAGACCTCAACAAACATCTGTTTTACTCCGTAATCGTTAAAACGTTGTTCTAATTCACGGATGAGCTTGGATGCAATACCGTTTTGACGTTCACTGACCAAAACATAGAGCTCGTCGATACTGCCCATCTGAACAGGCTGACTGACCGACGAGACCAGCTCACAAAAATGCCCAGTAACGAAACCAAGAACCATCTGACCCTTAGTTGCGACTAAGACCAAGCAGTCTGGGTTGTCGAGGTAGCGAGCAATGCTCTTCTCTTGTTCAATCTCTTCTGCGCTTTTGAAATGCTCCGGACAGCGCTGATGATGCTCTTGGTGCAGCTCAAACATCATCTGATTGAGCTGCTCGAGGTCATTGGCTGTTGCTGAGCGGATGGATAGTGCTGGCATGAATATTTTTGCGTTACAAATAAAGTACCAGTGTGGCGTTTTCGGCTCTATTTGGCAATAAAAAAGCCCCGAACATTCGGGGCTTTGCTCAAAGTACGATTGAAAATCACGAGTTGAGCGCTTTTTCAATTTCTTCAAGACTGGTTGGGTCATCAATCGTGGACGGAACCGTGTATTGCTCACCGTCGGCAATCTGGCGAATGGTGCGACGCAAGATTTTACCGGAGCGAGTCTTAGGTAATCGCTCAACAACCAAAGCGTGCTTGAAGCAAGCTACAGCGCCAATTTGATCACGAACTTTACCCACTAGCTCACCCTCTAACGCGGCATCATCCACTTTTACCCCATCTTTGAGCACCACAAAACCGAGCGGCAACTGGCCTTTCAGCTCATCGTGAACGCCAACCACCGCACATTCGGCAATCGCTGGGTGTCCACCGACAATTTCTTCCATTTCACCGGTGGAGAGACGATGACCCGCGACGTTGATCACATCATCAATCCGGCCCATGATAAACAGGTAGCCCTCTTCATCAAGGTAACCACCATCACCGGAGACATAGTATCCAGGGAATTGACTCAAGTAACCCGACTCAAAACGATCATGGTTACGCCACACCGTCGGCAAGCAGCTTGGCGGAAGCGGACGTTTCAGCGCCACAAAGCCTTGCTGGTTGGCGGCGACGGGCTCACCGAGCTCGTTAAGTATCTCAACTTGATAGCCTGGTATCGGCTTAGTCGCCGAACCGGCTTTGACAGGCATTAACTCAATCCCAGTTGGATTGCCTGCAATCGCCCAGCCGGTCTCGGTTTGCCACCAGTGGTCTATGACAGGTTTTTGCGCTTTTTCTTTGACCCATTCAAGCGTGGGAGGATCGAGACGCTCACCGGCCATAAAGATCGTTTTCAGCTTCGACAGGTCATATCGCTGTAAGTGTTCACCGTTTGGGTCTTCCTTTTTGATCGCTCGAAACGCGGTCGGTGCCGAGAAGAGCACATCAACTTGGTGCTGTTCGCATACACGCCAAAATGCGCCGGGATCTGGAGTACGCACCGGCTTGCCTTCAAACAAGATCGTGGTGCAGCCATGGATGAGCGGCGCATAAACAATGTAGGAGTGCCCCACTACCCAGCCCACATCCGAGGCAGCCCAAAATACGCCATCTTGTGGAATGTTATAGATTGAGGTCATTGAGTATTTCATCGCGACCGCGTGGCCACCATTGTCGCGCACAACCCCTTTAGGTTTACCAGTGGTACCCGAAGTGTACAGAATATACAACGGATCAGTCGCTAAAACAGGAACGCAGGCATGAGGTAAAGCACGCTCATAAGCGCTCGCCCAATCTAAGTCGCGGGGCTGTTGCAACTCTGCCTCACATTGTGGGCGCTGCAGAACCATCACTCGCTCTGGCTTCCAGCGGCTGTCCATAATCGCCTTATCTACCAGAGGCTTGTAGGGAATCACTTTATTGACTTCAATGCCGCACGAAGCCGTCATCACTAACTTAGGCTCCGCATCTTCCAATCGCACCGCCAGCTCGTTGGCTGCAAAACCGCCAAACACCACTGAGTGGATAGCGCCTAAACGGGCACAAGCTAGCATCGCCATCGCCGCTTCGGGGATCATCGGCATATAAATAACCACACGATCCCCCTTTTCTACCCCTTGCTCGGCCAGCATGCCAGCGATTTTAGCGACTTGGTCACGTAACTCAAAATAGGTGTAGCTTTGTTCAGAGCCGGTCACCGGTGAGTCGTAAATCAGCGCGGTTTGTTCACCACGTCCTTGTTCGCAGTGATAATCGAGAGCGAGCCAAGAGGTATTGAGCAAACCATCGGGAAACCAACGTTCAATACCCTGGCTGTCTTTTGCGAGAATGGTTTCAGGTGCTTTGAACCAATCAATCTTTGTTGCTTGAGCGGCCCAAAAGCCTTGTGGATCATTGGTTGCCCATTGGTATTCTTTTTCGTATGCAGACATATTGCTTCCTCCAGTATGTCTTGAACTTGCAATTAGAGTCAGTTTCTAATTCACAAAGACATCAGAGGGTACACGCACAAATCCCTCCATTAAGATACGAGCACTGCGGCTCATAACGGCTTTTTCTACTTGCCAGCCCTGCTCATCACAGCTTGCTGCGGCGCCCACTTTTAGTGTGCCAGATGGATGGCCAAAGGTGACCGATTTTCGCTCGCCGCCACCCGCAGCTCGATTGACTAACGTTCCAGGAACGCAAGCAGCAGCCGCGATTGCCACCGCAGCAGTGCCCATCATCGCGTGGTGAAGCTTACCCATCGACAAGGCTCGGACCAACAGATCGACCTCTGTCGCGTCAACCGCTTTACCACTTGAAGCGAGATAAGATTTAGCCCCAGCGACAAACGCCACTTTTGGCGTATGTTGGCGACTTTGCGCTTGATCTAGACTATCGATGAGCCCCATTTTCATAGCGCCGTAGGCACGAATTTTCTCGAACGTTTCAAGCGCCTGCTCATCGTTGTTGATCGCTTCTTGCAGCTCAGTGCCTTGGTATCTTAGCGATTCAGCATCAATAAAGATGGTGGGGATCCCTGCATTAATCATAGTGGCTTCAAAACTGCCCACACCCTCTACCTGCAACTGGTCGATGAGATGGCCAGTTGGGAACATCACGCCATCACTGGGCTGCATAAAGTCGACTTGGATCTCGGCGGCGGGAAACGTCACCCCATCGAGTTCTAAGTCGCCAGTTTCTTGCACTTGCCCGTTACGAATCGGGACGTGAACGACAATCGTTTTGCGGATATTGGCTTGCCAAACACGAACCGAAACCACGCCATTTTGCGGAAGCCGCTCAGCATCAATTAAGCCTGCATGTATCGCAAATGGTCCAACGGCAGCCGACAAGTTGCCGCAGTTTCCGCTCCAATCAACAAACGGCTTATCTATCGACACTTGACCAAACAGGTAGTCGACATCATGGTCTGCTTGCGAGCTTTTCGAGACAATCACGGTTTTACTGGTACTCGATGTTGCCCCGCCCATGCCGTCAATTTGCTTGCCGTAGGCATCAGGACTGCCAATGACTCGCATCAGTAACTGGTCGCGCGCTTCTCCAGGCTGCTGGGCAGGCTCTGGTAAATCTGCGAGGTTAAAAAACACCCCTTTACTGGTGCCACCACGCATATAGGTGGCAGGAATCTTGAGTTGACTTGCTGTCATACTGCCTCCTACTGCGCCAAAAAGTCTTGTGCAAAGCGCTGCAAAACACCGCCTGCGTTATAGACGTTAACTTCGTCCTCTGTATCCAGACGACAAGTCACAGGCACATCGAACTTCTCACCACTGGCACGAGTCACCACTAAAGCAAGATCTGCTCCCGGCGTCACATCGCCCACCACATCGTAAAGTTCGCTTCCATCGAGCTCGAGGGTGTTGCGTGTGGTGCCGGATTTGAATTGCAACGGCAATACCCCCATCCCCACCAAGTTGGTGCGATGAATACGCTCAAATCCCTCGGCAACAATCGCCTCAACCCCGGCAAGACGAACACCTTTCGCTGCCCAGTCACGCGATGACCCTTGTCCGTAGTCTGCACCTGCGACGATGATCAAAGGCTGTTTACGATTCATATAGGTTTCAATCGCTTCCCACATCCGTGTCACTTTGCCTTCTGGCTCGATGCGGGCCAAAGAGCCTTGCACCACTTGACCATTTTCTTTCACCATCTCATTGAACAGTTTGGGGTTGGCGAATGTGGCGCGCTGCGCGGTTAAGTGATCGCCTCGGTGAGTGGCATAGGAGTTAAAGTCCTCCTCTGGCACATCCATCGACGCCAAGTATTCCCCAGCGGCACTGCTGGCTAAAATCGCATTTGAGGGAGAGAGGTGATCGGTGGTGATATTGTCACCAAGTATTGCCAGCGGCCTCATTCCAGCCAAGCTTCGCTCACCGGCTAATGCGCCTTCCCAGTATGGTGGACGGCGAATATAGGTACTCTTAGGTCGCCAATCGTAAAGAGGGTTGCTATTGCGTGCGCCTTCATCCAGTTTGAACATTTGGATATAAACCTGGTTAAACTGCTCAGGTTTCACGTGCTTGCCTACGACAGCATCGATTTCTTCGTCGCTTGGCCATAAATCATTGAGGTAAATAGGATTACCATTGTTGTCAGTGCCTAGCGCGTCGCGCTCAATATCAAAGCGGATCGTGCCTGCCAAGGCGTAAGCCACCACCAAAGGCGGTGATGCGAGAAAGGCTTGCTTCGCGTATGGATGAATCCGACCATCAAAGTTTCGGTTGCCGGATAACACTGCGGTTGTATACAAGTCGCGTTCAATGATTTCTTGCTGAATCACTGGGTCTAACGCGCCGCTCATTCCGTTACAGGTGGTGCAGGCATAAGCAACAATACCAAAGCCGAGTTTTTCAAGCTCAGGCAGCAATCCCGACTCTTGTAGATAGAGTTTGGCCACTTTTGAGCCAGGTGCGAACGAGGACTTCACCCAAGGTTTACGAATTAAGCCCAACTCGTTCGCCTTCTTGGCTAGCAATCCCGCAGCCACCACATTGCGAGGGTTACTGGTATTGGTACAAGAGGTGATGGCCGCAATGATCACCGCGCCATCCGGCAAACCGCCTTGCTGCTGGGCGCCACCGTGTGTCGCGATGCCGCGCTGCGCTAACTCAGATGTCGGTAAGCGGCGATGTGGATTGGATGGTCCGGCCATATTGCGCGTGACGGTGGAAAGGTCAAACTCAAGGACACGCTCATACTCAGCCTCAGCCAAGTCGTCGGCCCACAGACCAGTGTGCTTGGCATATTGCTCGACAAGCGCCACCTGTTCATCGTCACGCCCGGTAAGCTTGAGGTAATTGATGGTCTGCTCATCAATATAAAACATCCCTGCCGTCGCCCCGTATTCTGGGGTCATATTGGAGATAGTGGCTCGATCGCCGATGGTCAGATCTTTAGCTCCGTCGCCAAAAAATTCCAGATAAGCAGAGACCACTCGCTCGCTGCGCAGAAACTCAGTGATCGCCAAAACGATGTCTGTGGCTGTAATCCCCGGCTGGCGCTTACCAGTAAGTTTAACGCCAACGATATCAGGCAAGCGCATCATCGATGGCCTGCCAAGCATGACTGTCTCAGCTTCCAAACCGCCTACACCAATAGCAATCACACCGAGCGCATCCACATGGGGCGTGTGGCTATCTGTGCCGACACAGGTGTCTGGGTAAGCAATGCCCTGCTTGGCTTGGATCACGGGCGACATTTTTTCTAGATTGATTTGATGCATGATGCCATTGCCCGCTGGAATCACATTGACGTTTTCAAACGCAGTTTTACACCATTCGATAAAGTGAAAACGGTCTTCATTGCGACGGTCTTCAATCGCGCGGTTTTTTTCAAACGCATCGGGCTCAAATCCCGCATGCTCAACAGCGAGAGAGTGATCGACGATCAACTGAGTTTCGACCACAGGGTTCACTTTAGCAGGGTCTCCGCCTTGCTCAGCAATCGCATCGCGCAATCCGGCCAGATCAACCAAAGCGGTTTGGCCAAGAATGTCATGACACACCACGCGTGCAGGGTACCAAGGAAAATCATGATCTCGTTTGCGTTCGATGATTTGCAACAAACTTTGAGTAAGCATCTCTGGTTCGCAGCGGCGCACCAGTTGCTCCGCCAGCACGCGTGAGGTGTACGGCAGCTTCTCATACGCGCCTGGTGATAAGGTATTGACCGCTTCTCGGGCATCAAAATAGTCAAGATGCGTTCCCGGAAGCGATTTTCGGTATAGGGTATTCACAGTCATAGCAGCTTCCATTCAGGTAATAGCTTGGTAATTGGCTCCCCCAGTTATCTCGGGGGAGCGTTATTGGGTGTTACCTGTCTTCAATTGGTACCCATTGTTGGTGATCTGGGCCAGTGTAGTCGGCGCTTGGACGAATGATGCGGTTATTGGCACGCTGCTCAAAGACATGCGCAGCCCAGCCCGTCAAACGGCTCATCACAAAAATAGGCGTGAACAATTTGGTTGGAATATCCATAAAATGATACGCCGAGGCATGGAAGAAATCGGCATTACAGAACAAGCCTTTTTCACGTTTCATGACCGCTTCAACACGCTCAGAAACAGCGTAAAGATGGGTATCACCCACCGCTTGTGATAACTGCTGCGACCACTGCTTAATCAAGGCATTGCGCGGGTCGCTTTCGCGGTAAATCGCATGCCCAAAGCCCATGATTTTGTCTTTGTTGGCCAGCATCTGCATGATATTCGCTTCTGCTTCATCCGGGGTTTGCCAGTTCTCGATCATTTCCATCGCGGCTTCGTTAGCACCACCATGCAGCGGACCGCGCAGCGTGCCAATCGCAGCAGTAATACACGAGTGCAGATCAGACAAGGTCGATGCACACACGCGCGCCGCAAAAGTAGAAGCGTTAAACTCATGCTCAGCGTAAAGAATCAACGAGCAGTGCATCACTTGTTTGTGCATCTCGGTTGGATCTTTGTCGGTGAGCATTTTAAGGAAGTAACCGCCAATGCAAGTTTGCGATTGATCTTCGGTATCGATGCGCACACCATCATGGCTATAGCGATACCAGTAGCAAATGATCGCGGGAAATAGTGCCAGCATGCGCTCGGTGGCGTCTAACTGCTGAGAAAAGTCTTGCTCTTGCTCTAAATTACCTAGTACTGAACATCCCGTACGCATCACATCCATTGGGTGAGCCGAGGCTGGGATAAGCTCTAACGCCTGCTTAAGCTCTGCGGGAAGACCGCGCAGACTGATTAAACGCGTTTTGTACTCGTCTAACTCTTGCTGATTAGGTAGATGACCACGCAGCAGCAGATGCGCGACTTCTTCGAATTGAGCGTTATTGGCTAAATCGGTAATGTCGTAGCCGCGGTACGTTAATCCAGTCCCGGTTTTTCCGACAGTACACAGCGCGGTGCTACCAGCACTCTGGCCACGCAAACCTGCGCCACCTAATTCTCCACTCTTGTTTGATGCTAGAGACATTTTGAACTCCTTTTCTGTTCGATATTGCTCTCTTAATGGAGCGTTTGTTAATCGAACGTTTTCACGTTATTGAATTAGTTAAGATAGGTTTTCTTGGGCTTTTTGTGTCTATTTTCCTTCCGAGAACAGCTGATCAAGCTTGTCTTCGTAGTCGTGATATTTCAGATGCGCGTATAGGTCTTTGCGAGTTTGCATCTTGTCGATCAGCGCTTCCTGATTACCCACCTCGAGTAGATGCTGGTACACATTCTCCGCCGCTTTGTTCATCGCTCGGAATGCACTCAGTGGGTAGAGCACCATGTCGACTTTCGACTTGGCAAGCTCATCGCAACCATACAGTGGCGTTTGACCAAATTCGGTAATATTGGCCAAGATAGGCACGTGTTTTCCTGTGGCTTGCTGCAATGACTCAGAGAACTGAACGTATTGCTCGAGCTGGGTCATGGCTTCTGGGAAGATCATATCTGCGCCGGCCTCGACACAGGCAATGGCACGTTCAATCGCGCTATCGATGCCTTCCACTGCCAAAGCGTCGGTACGAGCCATAATGACGAAACTTTCATCATTGCGGGCATCGACGGCGGCTTTGACCCGATCAACCATCTCTTGTTGACTGACAATCGCTTTGTTGGGGCGATGACCACAACGTTTTTGCGCCACCTGGTCTTCCATATGCACCGCTCCAGCGCCGGCTTTTTCCATTGCTTTAATGGTGCGCGCAATGTTGAAAGCACCGCCAAAACCGGTGTCGATGTCAACCAGCAGTGGTAAGTCACAGGCGTTGGTGATGCGCTCGACATCGACTAACACATCGTTCAATGTGGTGATGCCCAAATCGGGTAAACCGTATGACGCATTGGCAATTCCGCCTCCAGATAGATAAATCGCTTGATGGCCGACATTTTTGGCCATCATGGCGCAGTATGGATTAACCGTGCCAACAATTTGCAGCGGGTGGTTTTGTTCGACAGCAAGTCTAAATTTTGCCCCTTGAGATAAGCTCATGACTCTTTCCTCTAGTCCTTTAGGATCTGTTGTGCAATCAGTGCGCGACTGCCCGAGATATGGCGACGCATCAGCATTTCAGCTAACTCTTCGTCGCGATTTCGGATCGCTTGTAAGATAAATTTATGTTCTTCGAGTGCTTCAACCGGGCGAGACTGCGCTCTTGGCGATTGATAGCGGTACATGCGTAGCAGGTGATAGAGCTCATCGCACAGCAAAGCAATTAGCTTACTGTTGCGACTCGCCAGAATAATGCGGTAGTGGAAATCAAAATCGCCGTGCTGGTGAAAATAGGATGCGCCTTCCACTTCATCGATATGGTGGGAATGTGTCGACAATACCGCTTCTAAACCAACCAGCTCTTCTGGGGTGATATGTCTTGCAGCTAACCGCGCCGCCATCCCCTCTAGTGCCTCGCGCACCGCATACAGCTCAACCAGTTTTTCTGGAGAGAAGGTGATCACTCGTGCGCCAACGTGGGGAATACGCTCAATCAATCCAAGCCCTTCCACTCGCATGATTGCTTCACGCAAAGGCCCGCGGCTTACCTGATAGCGCTTCGCCAGCTCTGGTTCAGAGATCTTGCTACCGGGTGCAATTTCTCCGCTAACAATGGCCTCCACTAGCGACTCGGTTAAGGTGGCCGACTTAGTGTGTTCTCGCTCTGGCTGAACCTCTCTATGCTGAGTTTTTAGTTCTGTGTTCATTCTAATTTACTCGTTGCCGCCAAGCGGACTGTCTACAATCTTTACTGTTAAAGTTAAAATAGACCATATCATTGTCGACAATCAAGATAATTGTCGACAATTAAGACTAAGGTATAACGCTTTACTGTTATTCTGTGAGTTGTATCAGTGGGTGCTTTGAGACAATCGTTATGCCCGCCACAGACAAATGGCGATTTCTGTTGATTTCGTGATGATCTGTCTAACGATATGTAATTGATAAATAAAACAAATGGTTTGAGCTTGATCTGGATTCATATTCAACCAGCGCCACTCAATTTAACATTTTATTAACTGCATTTTTCAGCAAATATGTGACCGCTTATGAAAACAAGGAGTCACAAATGCAAGTAAGCATCACAACAACTAAAACAATGCTCGCCACCGTTATCAGCACCACCCTGCTCTCTGGGTGTTATTGGGATGATGCGGAAAAAGCAGCAAAACACGTCAGTAAACATATTGATCGCGAAGAACTAGTGAGCCACCTAGTTGAGCTAGAAGCTCGCGCATCAAAAACAACCGATGGCAGCTCAGTCACTCGAGCCGCTGGTAGTGATGGCTATCAATACTCGGTCGACTACATCATCGACACCATGCGTGAACACGGTTATCAAGTGTCGACACAAGAGTTTGATTTCCGCGCTTGGGAAGAACTGGCAGGCACCACACTTAACGTCAATGGCAACGAATTGGTCGGGGTGCGCAGTGCAAAAGAAGGGCAAGAAGCGGATTTTGCCGCTATGTCCTATTCGGGCAGCTCAAACGGCACACTCGCCGCTCCAGCGGTATTCGTAACCCCTGATTTTCGTTTTGATGCCCCGGATTACGACAGCACGGATGGCTGTGAAGCCACTGACTTTGACGGCAAGGCAGTCAGCGGCAAAATCGCGGTTATTCAACGCGGAGGCTGTAGTTTTAACGACAAGGTAGTGAACGCTCAAAACGCTGGAGCGAAAGGGGTAATTGTCTTCAACCAAGGTAATGCTGAGGGACGTACCTCGGTCGTTAACGGTACATTAGGCAGCGATAGCCAAGCCACCATTCCTGCGTTTGGCGCGCGTTTTGAACTGGGTAAACAGTGGTTTGAACTGAGCCAGAATAGCGAAGTACCGGTGGTACTCAATATCAATGTTGAAGATGAAAACGTGGTCACACAGAATGTTATCGCGGAAACCAAAGGAGGCAACCCAGACCAAGTTGTTATGCTTGGTGCCCATTTGGATTCGGTACCCGAAGGCCCCGGCATTAACGACAATGGTTCTGGCACTGCTGGATTGCTCGAGTATGCGGTTACCCTCGCTAACCTCAATGCTCCGGTAAAAAACAAGGTTCGTTTTGCCTGGTGGGCAGCCGAAGAGGCAGGCTTGGTCGGCTCTGAGTACTACACCAACGATTTGTTTGGCTCACTTCGCGCTCAAGCGCAGCAAGAGATCATGCAAGAGCTTGGTATTGAAGACCCGAGTCAGTTGACAGCGGAACAACTCGATTTGGTCGAGGCTCGCTACTACCAGCTTAACAAAGTGAAGCTTTACCTCAATTTCGACATGATTGGCTCGCCTAACTACATCTTCGGCGTTATGGATGGTGATTTGTCTGATACCAAAGACAGCCCAGACAACGCCTACACGGGTGATTTTACCCCGCCATACGGCACCTCTCATATCGAATCCGTCTTCAATCAGTTCTTTGCTAGCAAGTCGGAATCGACGGTCCCACAAGCGCTATCGAAACGCTCTGACTATGCTGGATTTGCTGATTGGGGCGTCGCATTCGGTGGCCTATTCACAGGTGCGGAAAAAACCAAAACCGCCCAAGAAGTTGAGCAGTTTGGCGGCGACATCGATGTGGCCTACGACAAGTGCTACCACCAAGCGTGTGATGACCTGAACAACATCAGCCAAAAGGCGCTGTATGTAAATACTCAGTCACTGGCTTACGTCACCACCTTCTACGCGTTTAGCCAGCCAGTATTCCCACCAGAGCAGCCTCAAGCTGCAACACTGCGCAGCTTCAGCATTGAACCAACCTCCAAACTGCGAATTGGTGAAAAGCTTAAAGCCGCAGACAGCGTGTCTGATCACGATCACTTCCACGGTGACTTTGACCAAGATCGTCACTAATAGCGATGATTTGATGCTTTTTTCAAGCCGTACTTAGTGCGGCTTGTTTATTTTCTTGCCCCAACTCCCCCTGTGAACTTTATGAACAAAACCACCAAAATACTCAATATTGTTTTTATCAACGCATTACAGACAAAGATTTAACACGTCATTAACCTTAAGCACATCTATCCGCAAGACACCCTTCCTTGCGACTAGATCATCGATAACGATAAGCCCGCTCTCAATGAAGAGTAGGTATAAACATAAGGAACGTGAATCATGTTTAAGGTATTCAAACCCACACTGGCGGCATCCATCATCGCTGCGTCTTTTTCATTCAACGCTTTTGCAGCAGATGTAGAGAAAATCCACTTTTTAATCCCTGGCGGCGCTGGCGGTGGTTGGGATATGACGGCACGTGGCACCGGTGATGTGCTGGTCAAATCTGATATCGTAGAAAATGTCTCATTCCAAAACCTATCTGGCGGCGGCGGCGGTAAAGCGATTGCCCACCTCATCGAAACCGCTGAGCGTCAAGAAGATACTCTGATGGTTAACTCGACCCCTATCGTGGTTCGTTCACTGACAGGTATTTTCCCGCAATCATTCCGTGACCTGACGCCTGTTGCCGCGACTATCGCAGACTACGGCGCTATCGTGACCTCGGTAGACTCGGGTTACAATACTTGGGAAGACGTCGTTAAAGAGTTCGAATCTAACCCACGTAAAGTAAAAATCGCTGGCGGCTCTGCTCGCGGCAGCATGGACCACCTAGTCGTTGCGGCAGCATTTAAAGGCGAAGGTTTTGATGCGAAGAAAGTTCGTTACATCGCTTACGATGCAGGCGGCAAAGCCATGGCAGCGCTGCTCTCTGGTGAAACCCAGCTTCTTTCGACAGGTTTGGGCGAAGTGCTAGAGATGTCGAAATCTGGTCAAGTTAAGATCCTTGCTGTAACAGCACCTAAACGCCTCGATGCAGCGCCAGACATTCCAACTCTGACTGAATACGGTAACGAAACCGTATTTGCTAACTGGCGTGGTTTCTTCGCAGCCCCTGGCGCAAGCCAAGCAAAAATCGACGAGTGGAACGCTGCGCTCACTAAGATGTACAACACTGACGAGTGGCAAGTAGTTCGTGACCGCAATGGTTGGATCGATAACTACAAAGCGGATAAAGATTTCTATGCATTCCTTGAAGATCAAGAGAAGCAGATGGGCGATCTGATGCGCGAGCTGGGTTTCCTAAAATAAAAAGCTGAACTACTTAGAGGGTGGCGAGTACACCCTCATCCCCTTTTCGCCGTACATGAGTTCCATACAATCTCCTCTGTTTATTCGTAAGCAGTTAGGCTTTTTGACTAGCAGCAAATGGCCTATTTGTTGGTGAAACATGCTCATTAACGCTCTTGTACGGCTTTTTCTTTTCCTGCCTGTTACCTAAATGGAGTTGGATATGTCGGACTTGCCAACGAACTCTTTCAACAAAGGGAGCTTTCTCAGCAAAGAGAACCTCCTGTGCCGCGATCGTGTTGGTGCGATGATATTTTTGATCGTTTGCCTCTGCTACGGCTATCAAACGACTCAAATCCCCCTGTTCCCGGGTGATGAATACGAACCGTTTACGGCTCGCACCCTGCCCACCATATTAACTTTTATCGGGATAGGACTCTCCTTACTTCTTCTTGTGATGGGTCAACCTGATGTAAAAAGTGGCGCCGTGATGGGCTTCAACTGGAAGTTACTGATTGGTTTTTTATCACTGATGGCGCTATACGGTGTTGGACTGACCTACATTGGGTTCGTGCTTGCCACCAGTTTATTCTTATTGGCCGGCTTTTATCTGTTGGGTGAACGACGTAAAAAAGTGCTGCTTGGCGCTTCTTTTCCGTTCGTGCTCGCTTTCTACCTGCTACTTACCCAAGGCCTAGATATCTACTTAGAGCCTGGTGTTATTTTCACCCTGTGGTCGTAAATTAAGGAAATGACATTATGTTAGATGGAATCTTACAAGGCCTATCCACCGCAGTCATGCCGATGAACATCATGATGGTGATCGTTGGTTGTTTTGTCGGTACATTTATTGGCATGTTGCCGGGTTTGGGCCCTATCTCAGCGATCGCGCTGATGATCCCTATCACCTACGGACTCGACCCTTCATCGGGCCTAATCTTGATGGCTGGCGTTTACTACGGCGCGGTATTTGGCGGTTCTACATCGTCCATTCTTATCAATGCGCCGGGCTGTTCTTCGACAGTCGTCACTGCGTTTGACGGCTACCCAATGGCGCAAAAAGGCCAAGCGGGTAAAGCACTGGCTTTGGCGGCCTACTCGTCGTTCACTGGTGGTACATTGTCGGCCATCATGTTACTTGTTGCAGCGCCTGCACTAGCCAGTGTCTCACTAAGCTTCCAGTCTTCTGACTATTTCGCGCTGATGCTATTGGGTCTGTCTGCCGTCGCCGCCTTTGCTGGTAAAGGGCAAGTAATCAAAGCATGGATGATGACCATTCTTGGCTTGATGCTTTCAACCGTCGGCATCGATAAAGGCGTCGGTGTTGAGCGCTTCACTTTCGGTCTGACCGATTTGATGGATGGCTTTAGCTTCCTATTGCTGGCCATGGCGACGTTTGCCCTTGGCGAAACGCTGATGGGCATTCTCAAGCCAGAGAAAGACACCAGCGCCGAAGAGCAAGACAAAATGAGCAATATCGGCAGTATGAAGGTGACCAAAGAAGAGATCAAAGAAGTGGCACCAGTGTCAATTCGTTCATCCATTCTTGGCTTCTTTACCGGTGTTCTTCCGGGTGCAGGTGCAACGATCGCGGCTTTCCTAAGCTACGGCATGGAGCGCAATATCGCGCCTAAGGATAAAAAAGAACAATTCGGTAAAGGCAGCATCCGCGGCTTGGTGGCGCCTGAGTCTGCTAACAACGCAGCGTCAAGTGGGTCTTTTGTACCACTGCTTACGCTGGGTATCCCAGGTTCAGGTACCACAGCCATCATGCTCGGTGCATTGATCGCGTATGGCATTCAACCAGGCCCGCGCCTGTTCGTTGAGCACCCAGATGTATTCTGGTCGGTGATTATCTCTATGTACTTTGGCAACATCGTACTGGTTATCCTTAACTTGCCACTGATCCCTTACATCTCAAAACTTCTGGCGGTACCGAGAACTGTGTTGCTGCCGATGATTCTGTTCTTCTCGATTACCGGGGTGTACTTAGTTTCCTTCAACACCATGGATGTGTTTATCATGTTGTTGATCGCGATGGCAGCGATTGCGCTCAGACTAGCAAACTTCCCTCTTGCCCCGCTTTTACTCGGCTTTATTCTTGGTGGTTTAATGGAAGAAAACTTACGCCGCGCCCTAATGATCAGTGATGGCGAGTTGAGCTTCTTGTGGGAGCGCCCGATTACCATGACATTTACTATTTTGGCTGCGCTAGTACTGTTTAGCCCTGTGTTGGTCAAACTGTTTCAAAAGCTAAAACCGTCACCGAATAAAGCGGTGCAGTAATCTGCGATAACATCGACAAGGGGAACGTTATGTTCCCCTTTTTTGATCGCGTAACATGGTGTTGGTTGAATTGCCCACAACAGATTTAGAGTATATACTCTAACTTTGCTATTGTAATCAATTAGAGTGCCACTATGTCATCGCGTCGAATCACAACGCTGCTCGCATGCCTAAGTATCTATGCGCCCGTTTCGCATTCTGCTGCCATCAGCTTTGAACAAGCCTGGCAGTTGCTGCAACAAGAAAACCATTCTCTGGCGGCTCAGCGTTCGAATGTCGAGCGATACCAACATCTGGAAAATGCCACCGACAATCTAAACCTTCCCAGCGTCACTCTTGGCGCTAATTACACCCGACTTGATCGCGATGTAACCGTGACAGGCAAACAACTGTTCGAAAGCACAGGGCAAACACTGCCCAATTTGGGCCCAACATTCAATGCCTTGATCGCCAACTTGGGCGATGTCACCTCTACTATCAGCGAACGCGACATTTTTAGCTCTTCAATACGCGCTGTCTGGCCCATTTTTACCGGCGGGCGCATCAATGCGGCGCAGTCAGCCGCAGAAGGAAAAAAACAGCAAGCGCAAAGTGAGCTGGCGATGGAAACTCAAGCGCGCTTTGAAGATCTGAGTAAATACTACTTTTCGGTGCTGCTGGCACAAGATGTGGTGGCAACCCGACAGCTGGTTGAACAAGGACTTCGCCAACACAGGGACAATGCGCTGAAACTCGAGCAGCAAGGTCAAATCGCACGCGTCGAACGTCTCCAGGCGCAATCGGCACTAGACAACGCGATCATTGAACGCAAAAAAGCCGAGAAGAGTCTCGAAATCGCGCAAACTGCGCTGACTCAAATCCTCAATCAACAGAGCGCTGTTGAACCATCGGATAGCCTTTTCATCAATACCAACTTACCGGATCAGCAACTGTTCGTTGACCAGACTCTGGCAACCTATCCAGGTCTTTCGCTGCTCGATGCCAAAGAGAAGCAAGCCACCAGCTTGATCAAAGCTGAGCAAGGCAAGTACTACCCAGAAGTCTATCTATACGGTGACTACAGCTTACACAGCGATGATTCGCTCGCAAGCCAGATGAAGCCCGATTGGCTGGTTGGCGTTGGGGTTAATATCCCACTTATCGAGAAAACCGGACGCAGCGAGCAGGTTAAAGCGGCCAACAGCGCCGTCAACCAAGTTCGCTATCTCAAATCTCAAGCGAAACAAGACTTATCTGTGCTGGTGAAAAAGACCTACCTCGAGGCGCAACAGGCACAAGAGGAAGTTCTCGGCCTTGAATCGAGCATCGAACTAGCTCAGGAAAACTTAAAGTTACGCCAAAAAGCCTTCTCACAAGGGCTTTCCACTTCGACGGATGTGGTCGATGCTCAGCTGTACGTTGCCAAAGTACAAACCCAAAAAGCCGCAGCCAGTTTCAACTATCTCATTTCACTGTCGAAGCTACTTGCCCTCTCCAGTGAGATGGATGCATTCAATCAATATCAACGCAATGCGCTAACGACTTCAGGTTTATAAGGGTCCACAATGAAAAAAGCCAAATCACTCCTTCTTTCTGCGGCTGCACTGAGTGTGGCGTCTTGGGTCGGCTACAGCTTTTATCAAGCATATCAACCACAGCCAGTTCGTCTTCAAGGGCAAATCGAATCTCAGCAGTACAGTATTTCGTCTAAGGTGCCGGGTCGAATCGACCAAATTTTGGTGCGTAAGGGCGACAAAATTGAGCAAGGCCAACTGATCTTTACTCTGCACAGTCCAGAAATTGAAGCCAAACTCGAGCAAGCCAAAGCGGGCGAGAAAGCGGCCGATGCTATCGCTCTGGAAGCGGAGAAAGGCGCACGTACCCAACAGATTCAAGCGGCGAAAGATCAGTGGCTAAAAGCCAAAGCCGCGTCTGCTCTGATGGAAAAAACCTACCTTAGAGTCAATAACCTATATAACGAGGGCGTAGTCGCCGAGCAAAAACGCGACGAAGCGCGTACCCAATGGGATGCGGCCAAATACACCGAAAGCGCGGCGTTTCAGATGTATCAACTTGCCCGGGAGGGCGCGCGTAGCGAGACTAAGCTAGCAGCTGCGGAGAAAGCTCGTATGGCAGCAGGCGCCGTTGCAGAGGTAGAAGCGTACGCCCAAGATACTCGCATCGAAAGCTGGTTTAAAGGTGAAGTGTCTCAGGTACTCCTGCAAAGTGGCGAGCTGGCTCCGCAAGGATTTCCTGTCGTGACGGTGATCGATACCGAAGATTCCTGGGCGGTATTCAATGTGCGTGAAGACTGGCTCAAACATTTTGCTAAAGGCGAACTGATCAACGCCTATGTACCCGCATTAGAGAAAAGCATTGAACTTAAAGTGACCCATATTGCGGTAATGGGTGACTTTGCTACATGGCGCTCGACTGACGCCTCTCAAGGGTTTGATCTACGTACATTTGAAGTTGAAGCCAGACCCACTCAACCCGAGCAGCAACTGCGGATGGGAATGAGCTTGGTGGTTGAATTAGACTGAGACTGAACGCGTCATGCACGAAACAAATCTAGCGCAAATTCCGATCATCCAACGCGATAAATGGTTGCTCTCTTGTTTAACCTGGGTGCCTATTTTATTGGTCCTGCTGATATGGGCGATATTTTCACGCGGCATTGCCCGTGATCTACCCATTGGGGTGGTCGATCTGGACCACAGTCCGCTGTCTGAGCAACTGACTCGTTATTATGACGCCACCTCAAGCATGGCGGTGCAATCGCACTACAGCAGTAGCATGGAGGCAAAAAAGGCTCTGGTGGCTGGAGAAATTTATGCGTACGCCGTGATCCCAAGCCAGTTCGAACGTGACACCTATAAGCAGCTCGCGCCCCAAGTCAGCGTGTTTTACAACAGTCAAATGATACTGATTGGTAAAGTATTGAACTCAGCGTTTGTCCAGGCACAATCAACCCTCAATGCCGAACTCGCCACGCTTGGCACTCTAAGCCAAGGTAACGCAACATTAAGCTCTGCGATGGGTAAAGCGGTGCCGATTCGCAGCCAAATCACCCCGCTATTCAACAAAAACTCCAACTATGCACAGTTTTTGGTGTCGGCGGTCGTCCCGGCGTTGTGGCAAATCGTGATTGTAGTGTCAACGATACTGATCCTCTCCGCCAATTTGCGCGACCACGGGTTAACGGCGTGGCTGGGACAACAACCCATGTCTCGCCTGTTTAATACCTTACTGCCCTATACTTGGGTATTTGCGGCGCAAGGCATGGCCTTTTTGTGGTGGTTCTACTTAGGCTTTAAGTGGCCAATGAACGGCAGCTTTATCTTGTTACTTCTTGCACAAAGCGTGACGATTGTGGCTTGCATGATCATGGGGTGCCTGTTCTTCTTTTTAACCCTGGACGCGGCGCGGGCGATGAGCTTCGCTGGCGCGTTTACCGCGCCAAGCTTTGCCTTTATGGGGATCACCTTTCCTGTATCCGATATGAACAGTTTGGCCCAAGGTTGGCGCAGTTTATTGCCCATAAGTCACTATATCGAAGTTCAGGTCAGCCAGGTGAGTTATGGACTGACGTGGGCCGAATCAGCACTGCACCTGATACCGATGCTGGGCTACGTTATCCCACTTGTTTTGGTGGCTAAACTCATCGACAAACATCTCGATAACGCTGCCCACTATCAACCTGGCGGGAGTCATTGATGAAGTTATTACTGCTGCTGAAAGCCGAGCTGAAAGCGATTTTGACCAACCCTGTGGTGGTACTCACCGTGTTTGGTGGAGTCGTGTTTTACTCGTTTCTCTACCCCTTGCCATACAGTCAGCAAACCCCTCGCGAGCAACTCATTAGCGTGGTGAACCTCGATAAAAGCCAAACCAGTTATCGGCTAGAGCGTATGGTTGATGCGACACCACAAGTAAAAATGGTGCAGCGTGACTCAAGCATTGAAGCGGCGAGACTCGCTTTCCTTAATGGAAAGATCAGTGGGATCTTGGTGATTCCCGAGCATTTCTACAAAGACCTAATGCTCGGTAAAAGCCCAACGTTAGCTTATGCTGGCGATGCCTCTTACTTTCTGGTCTATGGCACCATAGTTGAGGGGCTCGCACAGGCCGGTGGCACACTTGCGGCGCAAACGACCGTTGCTAAGCTGATGTTGGATGGCACCCCACTCTCCCAAGCCAGCGAGCAATATGCGGCCACCAAAATCAATATGAAACCAACCTTTAACCCCAGAATGGGCTATGTCGATTATGTGGTGCCAGCGGTATTCGTGTTGATTTTGCAACAGACTCTGGCCATGGCGGCAGGGCTTGTGGTCGGGACACAAAAGCAAGGGCGTGGTTACTGGGTTAAAGTCTCAGCGGCAAAACTGTTATTTGCCCGTGGCATCGTGTTAGTGAGCATCTATTATCTGTTAACCCTGTACTATTTTGGTGCGAGTTTTAGCCTACAAGGTGTGAGTCAACTGGCGCAAAAAGCCGAACTGTTGACGTTTGCTTTGCCTTTTTTGATCGCCACCTTCTCTATCGGTATTTGGTTGGGCTCGATTACGCCGAGAAGAGAGTTGGTGACGCTGGTGGTGTTGATTAGCTCGATGCCACTGATTTTCAGTGCCGGATTTATTTGGCCGGTGGAGATGATTCCCGCACCTATCGTTTGGCTGTCGCAGTTGTTTCCGAGTACCCCTGCGATCCAAGGCTTTTTGAGGCTTAATCAGATGGGCGGCAGCTGGCAGAGCGTGGCACATGAGTATGCCCAATTGTGGGGGCAATGTGTTATCTGGAGCATCTTAGCCTACTGGGCGTATCGCCAAGCGCTGGAGCATAAAACCTAGCAACGCCCAATAAATGGCCCAGCTTCTTCTGGGCCATTGGTTTATTTTTGCACTATCGCCAATATATCACCGGCTGGCATGGGTTTATAAAAGTAGTAACCCTGGATCTCCTCAATGTTCCAATTGCGCAATTTACGTAGTTGCGACGCGCTTTCCACGCCTTCAGCGACGGTAGTTAACCCAAGCTCTTGTGCCATATTGGCGATATGACGCACCAAACTTTTCGCCCGATCATTAGTATCTAACTGATCAATGTAGGATTTATCCAGTTTAACGATATCTAACGGGTAGCTACACAAGGTGGTAAACGATGAATAGCCGGTACCAAAATCATCAAGCGCAAACAACACGCCTTGCGCTTTGATCTCATCCATTAATGCCACAACTTCGCTCTCTGGCCCCATTAAGATACTTTCAGTCAGCTCGATAACAAGCTGGCCAGCACCAATCTGGTATCGATCGATCAAATCTTCCAGATAAGCACTAAGCAAAGAGTGGTAGAAATGCGGGGCGCTCAAATTGACATGCACCGAGAACGGTTTCCCGCCGTTTTGCGCCTGAATTTGATTAACCTGTTGAATAAACTCACAAGCTTGGCGAAGGATTTGCTCGCCTAACTCAATCACTAAATCGGCCTGTTCGGCCAAAGGAACAAAAATAGCGGGAGATACAAAACCCAACTTAGGATGTTGCCAGCGAGCGAGAGCCTCAAAACCGGTGATTTGGCCACTCTTGCTGTCGACTATCGGTTGATAGTAAGGATAGATTTCACCACTATGAATGGCACCCGCAATATCGCGCTTAATCGCGGCAGCAGTCTGAGAGCGCTCAAACATATCTTGAGTCACACGCTGAATCGACACCGAGCCCTTCTCACCCTTGTGATTTTGCACCGCGTAACTGGCCGCCTGCAACAAATGGTTAAAGTCGTAATCGCTCAGCTCAGGTGGCACAACACTCACATGACAGCGCAGATCCACTTCCACCCCATTCACCTGCTGCTTCTCTGACAGCTCTTCATGCAACCTCATCGCTCCCCACAGCGCCTCATCAAACTGACGGTGAGTCGCTACCAAGGCGACAAACTCATCGGCACTGAGGCGACCAACACGAAAACGGGCCAGTTTGCTCTTGATTAGTGCTGCGACATACTTTACCGCTTCGTCATACTTCTCATGACCATAAACATCGGCAATCACATTAAGGTTGGGAATCGAGAAATAGATAAATGACAGCTCTTTCGCTTCCAGCTCTCGAAATTGCTCAATAATCGCCTTTCGATTCCATAGGCCAGACAACGCGTCTCGCTCAACCAAATCTTCAATCAGTTTGGCCTGCTGCTTCTTCTCGCGCACATCACTGATGGAGAGCATCACCGCATCTTCTCCCTGATAGGTGATGCGGCTCACTTCAATATGACAGTCAACTTCCACCCCTTGGCTGGTCAGCATCTGCGCTTCAAATTGCGTCTCACCCTTGGCAAACTGGCGATACATCACATCAATTTGGCACTCTGGTTGGTCTGTCTCTGCGCAAAGCAAATCCAGCGGTTGATGCAGCAACTGCTCCCGTTGATATTCGAGCAGAGAAAGCGCAGTTTGGTTGATATCGATAATCGCCCGCTCGCGAATCAGAATCATAGCAATGCTCTTACTTTGGTACAGGGCGTCAAACTTGTGCTGCGCATCTTGCAAACGCGCGTGAGCCTGCGTGGTGTTGGTAGCCAGCGCTTGTACTAAGTTTGATAAGCGCTCTAACTCATCTTTACTCGGTTTATCAAAGCCATCGAGCTTGTATGCCTCAAACAAGGCACTGAGGTCGCGCTGTAAATCGGAGAATCGGTGCGCAACACGACGGCGGAAGGTTAAAAAGGTGATCAGAGAAATAGCGACAGTCACGACGGCGAGGGCCGCCAGCAGATAGTAGAAAATGACATTGCCTTTATTAAAATAGGCTCGGCTGATCGTGGTTTTGATGGTCGCCACGGGAGAGCCTGACAATCCCACAACATTGACCCATTCCGTCATCGTATCGCGCTGTTTTTTTATCTCACGATGGGGAAGAGTTGGTGTCTGGTGTGTGTGTTCTACAACAGGAGCGATCTCATTCTCTGCGATCAGAATCGATTGAAAATCACCGGGAAAACGTTGCGATAGATTTTGTCCCCAGATCAACCAACCCGATGAGCCAGACTCACCTTCGCTGTCTCGCACCGGCGTTAAGCTGATATTCCAGATCTCGTCTTCCACCAATATAAGCCCACTTTTAGCAGCGCGCGCCGCATCTAATACACCATTCATTAAGTTGATGTGGCGCATTACTTGAGGGTGGGTTGCGACCCACTGTGCCAAGTGTTCAAAATGGGTATGATTGTCGTCTGCGACACTGGCCACCATTTGCCCTTTCAAATCACTGATCACCATCAGGTCGAGGCCAAGGGCATCGAGTCCGTCTTGAGACAAATTGCGTTCAATAAAGCCGTTGATATCGGCCCCGAGAAGCAGTTGATGTGTTTCATCCCAGTAAGCCCAGTCATAGGAGCGCCCCTCAATATCGCTGCTAAGCCCAACAATCACGCTGTGAGCTTGGTTACTGGCTTGTTGGAGCTCGCTATTTTCTAGATCATCAATTGCGAGGATAAAGAAATAACGGGTGATCAGGAGGCAGCTTAGGGTGACCCCCATTAATCCAAGGATAAAATAGAGCGCGGTCTTGGTTTGCAGGGTTGGGTTGAACAGTCGAAACGGATTCATTCAAAGCGGAACAGTATGATTAGATTAGTGAATACTATAACAGCAAATCACAATATACGTTGATATTGATCCTAATTTTAGATGTATCAATAGTGCAGAGTTGCGCGATAACCCGATCTTGTCCAGAAATTTAATCACTCTCCCATGTTTGCCATCGACGTTTCATTTTGTCGATGGTTTCGGGCTCGACATCGTGAATCGTACCAAAATCGTCATGACACTCTATGACTTCAAACTCGGCCTGGTAGCGTTTCGCCATCTTAAAGTAAGGCGCAATTTCCCAGCGACGTACAAAGGTGTTCGAGACCACAACATCTTTTCCCTGTTGTAAGCAGCGTCGAGTTTGATCTTGGCACCATTGGTGCGCCTGTGTCAGTTTGCTGGGCTCAAAGTAGTACTCTCCCGCTTGATTAACGAAAAACATATCGGCTTCGAGGTGTACCGCGTCAAGAGTCTTAGCCAATGTGCTTTTACCTGATCCAGGCAAGCCACGGATTATTGTCAGTTTTAATCTCATAAACAGTCATCATGCTCACTAGAGCGAGAATGTTATTACAAGTTGAGGATAAAATGCTATCGACATATCGATAAGCTTGGGTTAAGTTTAGAAGTATAGACGTCCATAATTACGCTTAGGGAGTAAGCTGTGCCGATCAAGATCCCCGATCAATTACCTGCATCTGATGTGCTACGCACTGAGAATATTTTTGTCATGTCTGAGTCTCGCGCTTCGACACAGGAAATTCGTCCGCTCAAAGTGCTGATTCTCAACCTCATGCCCAAGAAAATTGAAACGGAAACACAGTTTTTGCGCCTGCTGTCCAACAGCCCGCTTCAAGTTGACATTGAGTTGTTGCGCATTGATGACCGCCCAAGCAAGAACACTCCGACCGAACACCTCGACAATTTCTATCGCCAATTTGAAATGGTCAAAGGTCGCAATTTCGATGGTTTGATCATTACCGGAGCGCCGCTGGGCCTGGTACAATTTGAAGATGTGATCTATTGGGAGCATCTACAAACCATTATGAGTTGGGCCAAAGATCACGTGACATCGACCCTCTATGTATGTTGGGCCGCTCAAGCGGGGCTGAAGTTACTGTACGACCTACCCAAACGTACGCGTAAAGAAAAGCTCTCTGGCGTATATAATCATCAAATCCACCAGCCTTTCCACCCGATTTTGCGCGGGTTTGACGATACCTTCTTGGCACCACACTCACGCTATGCAGACTTCTCTCCAGAATATCTTGCGGAACATACCGATTTGGATATTCTCGCGACCTCGGATGTGGCCGGTGTGTATTTGGCATCGACCAAAGATAAGCGCAATGTCTTCGTGACCGGTCATCCTGAATACGACTCGCACACTCTGCATAACGAATATATTCGCGACTTGGGTGAAGGCATGGAGCCAGCAATTCCGGTGAACTACTACCCGAATAACAACCCAGACAACAAACCGGTGGCCAGTTGGCGCAGTCATGGCCATTTGCTGTTCGCCAATTGGCTCAACTATTGTGTTTACCAGCAAACCCCATACGATCTTGACCACTTCAGTGAAGCCAACTTCACCAAAGATGACTAAGCAACAAAAAAAGCAGCGACATCGCTGCTTTTTTTGTTTTTACTGTTTCGTGAACAAAGAGACAGGTTGACGTGAAAAGTTTGTTGTCTTAGTGGTAGCGTTCAGATCACATCGCGTATTTCGCCGCTGCTAAGCTGGGGTTCGGACTGCAAACCGGCGTAATTTAACGGTTTTCGCTACTCGTTGATAAATATGGCTATTGTTCGACTTTTTCTGTTACTGCTTGTCACAGCCTGTGCCCCACTCTCACAACACCCCACCAATAGAACAGATAAGCAGTCTCAAGCTGACGCTCGAATTACACTCGGAATGGAGTATCTGCAACTTGGCCAACTCGATAGAGCCGGTCAAAACTTTGAAGCCGCGCTCGCTCATGCTCCAAACTACTATCGCGCACAACTGGCCCAAGCCATCTATTTGCAACACGCTGGGCTCGCCGATCTTGCCGGGCAACGCTATCAAACACTGCTCGAGCAACATAGTAGGCAACCTGAAGTGCTGCTCAGCTATGCAACGTTTCTGTGTCAGCAGCAACAGTTTCAGCAAGCACACGCTTGGTTTGAAAAATCGCTTCGTCATGCCCTAGCATCGCAGCGCGTTGCCAATTATCAAAACGCCGCCTTATGCGCCATCAAGGCAGAGAATCACCAGCAGGCAGGCACTTATCTCGTCCACGCACTCGAGTATCAACCCAATCGACTCGACCTTCGCCTTCATTTGGCTCAAGTCGCGATTAACACCGGAGACACAGAGCAAGCTGCAGCGCAGTTGACCATAGTAGAGTCGCACCATGGTGCAAGTCAGGCGACACAAGCCTTATGGCAAGAAATCCATTCGCTGGAAAGAGCAGACCGCTAGCGCCGCTTCGAGTGGTGAGTGTTTCTGCGGCGTTTCACTCGAGAGACACGTTGAATACGTTGATACTCCCGATAAAGGATATAGATAAATCCGCCAAGGCCAAGCAGCAGTAGAACAGCGAACAGCCAGAGAAAGCTATGACAAATCCACTCGGGTTCACAGGGCATATAGATCTCAAACTCCATCGCATCCCCCTTAAAACCGATTGATTTCGATATGAATTACACTTTCTCTCTAATCCACTGAGCTCGCTGCTCTGAGCTATGGAAGGTCCAAGCAATAAAACGACTCACTTTTTGCCCCTGACTCATCTCAACAATATGCACTTCTTTGGCGCCCGCTTTCTCTAGATTTTTTCGCATCCAGCGGACGTTCTCTTTTTTAGAAATCAGACTACTGAACCAAAGCACCTGCTGCGCAAAATCTCGACTCTCAAAGGCCATGTTCTTGATAAAGGCCGCCTCGCCGCCAGGACACCAAAGCTCGGCTTTTTGTCCGCCAAAGTTAAGTATAGGTGAAGAGTGGCCAGCCGATTGCGACTTAGCTTGACCGCGCTTGGTTTTATTACGCGCCAAGTTTTGCACTTTACGCGCACTGCCTTGCTGCGCTTCTTGCAGTGATTTGTGAAAAGGCGGATTGCAGGTTGTCACATGGTAAAATTCACCGGGTTGAATAATGCCTTTAAACAGGTAGCGAGATTGCTTTTGCAATCGCGCTTCTACCATGTCTTTGAGTGAAGGGTTTTGGCTAGCAATCATATTGGCATTCTCAATTGAGCGCGCATCAATATCACTGCCAACACAGCGCCAGCCATAAACACGCGCACCTATGATTGGGTAAATACAGTTGGCCCCGACACCAATATCTAAGGCATGCAATTGTTGCTGCTGCAATTGAGGTAAGTCGCGTAAAACCAGCTCATTAAGGCGATGAATGTAGTCAGCTCGACCTGGAATGGGTGGACAGAGAAAGCCTTGCGGAATGTCCCAAACAGTCACTTGATAATGATGGGCAAGCAGCGCTTTATTCAACATTTTCACAGCCTGCGGATCAGAGAAGTTGATGCTCTGCTCCCCTTTTGGGTTGCGAATTACATGCGTTTTTAACTGCGGCACGGCTGCGACCAAGGCCTTAAAGTCGTACCGACCTTGATGACGATTATCTTTGTGTAGCCCCGGCTTACTTTTATGATTGACGATTTTCATTTGCGGCAATGAAGCGCGGCTCGACGTTGATTTAGGCTGATTCGAATTGGTGTTGGCCTTAGGGTTCATAGTGATTTCTGCTTGCTGGTTTCGAGGTAAATCATAAATAGTCGAGCATCAAGCTCTAGCTGGTGGTAATCAGGCTCCATATGACAGCAGAGCTGATAAAACGCTTTGTTGTGCTGCTTCTCTTTGAGATGCGCCAGTTCATGCACGACCAGCATTCTCAATAGTGGCTCTGGCGCATTCTTAAACACATTGGCAATCCGAATCTCGTTTTTGGTTTTGATCTTGCCACCATGAACCTTAGATACGTATGTGTGCAACCCGAGCGCGTGGTTAATCAAATGAATCTTGTTGTCGTACACCACTTTGCTTAGCGGCGAGGTCTTCTTCATGTAGCGATTTTTTATCGTCATCGTATAGTCGAACAGCGCCTTCTCACTTTTTATGTCGTGGTTGTGCGGATAGCGTTGCTCAAACCAAGCGACCAGTTTGCCCGACTCAACCAACTGAGTTACTGGAGTCACTATATGTTCTGGATAACCTTGAATGTATCTTAGGCAGGGATGCATGCTGTCAAAAACCTAGCTCAATCCAAAGGGGCGCTAGTTTACCTCAATCCGACTTGCCATTCATGACCTTTTCATTAAACTCAGCGACAACGATTTATTCAGGGTCTGTTGACCTAGGCATCCACAATGAAAAGACTCGTCCTCTATGTGAAAGATAAATGCCCGCACTGCAAAGATGCGCAGCGCTATCTTGATTCGAAAGGGTATAAATACCGATTGACCAACGCCAAAATGCAGCGTGGTCGCAAAGAGCTCGACGCCATCGGCGCACGCTCGCTACCGGTACTTAAGATTGGTGACCGCTATATGATTGGCTGGAACGTCAACAACTTTGAGAAGATGTACAACAGCAAGTGATCGACTAGCCCACCACACCCTGTTCACGACTCGAGGCGGAACTGCGCTGGGTTAGATAGAAAACTTCATCCAATTTTGCTGAGCTGATTGGTTTAGTGATCACTTCTGCACAACCTACTGCCAGCATTTTTTGCCTCGTCTCTTCAAATGCATCGGCAGTACAGCCTATGATGACGGGATTGGGTTCAAGCGCTAGCTTCACGATAGCTTGTGTCGCTTTAATTCCATCCATAATCGGCATATGGTTATCCATCAACACAAAGTCGAAATGCTGCTGTTTGACCATCTCTAACGCTTCTAAACCGTTTACCGCGAGCTGATGGCTAAAGCCTTTTTTGCTCAAGAATCGACCAAGCACAATGGCATTGACCCGAGTGTCTTCGACAATCAGTACCGACATCCCAGTACCATCAAACACTTGTTGACTAAAAGCGGGCTCTGAATGCTCAGCTTGGGTGATTGAGATGGGGATTTTCACTATGAAGGTACTGCCGAGTGTGGGCATACTGTCCACCTCTACTTTGCCCTTCATTGCTTTAACCAACTCCGAAATGATCGCTAGCCCTAGCCCTGTTCCACCAAAACGGCGCGTCGTATCGGTTTCAGCTTGACTAAATGGGTCAAAGATCAACGCTTGTTTATCGCGACTGATGCCAATGCCGGTGTCTTTCACTTGGATTTCTAGCCAAGCGCCGTTACTGTAATCGTTAACGGCCAGATCGAGCGTCACACTCCCTTTAATGGTGAACTTCCAAGCATTGTTGAGTAGATTTTGTAAGATTTGCATGACTCTTGTTTCGTCAGCCAAAATGTGAACATCATCTCTGAAATGACAGTGGCAATGGAAATCCAAGCCTTTTTCTTCACACAAAGGTTGGTACATGCGTGATAGCTTGTCGGCCACCATTTTCAACGAGAAGTCCCGCGGCTCTAGATGCAATTTACCCGATTCAATTTTCGAGAAATCTAAGATGTCGTTAAGCACCTCCAACATATGGCGTCCCGAGCTTAAGAACGTCTCGATATACTCTTGCTGTTCTTGATTGAGTGGTGTGTGCTGCAGCAACTCGCCAACCCCGAGGATACCGTTCATTGGTGTTCGTAGTTCATGGCTCATGGCCGCGAGGAACTGCGACTTCGCGATGTTAGCGGCATTCGCTTCGACGGCTTTCTGCTCTAGGCTCTCTTGCAGCTCTACCCGCTGAGTGATGTCGCGTTCGACCGCCATAAAGCCCTCAAGCTCACCCTCTTTGTCGTAAAGCGGGGTTAAGGCTATTTCAATCCAGTAAAGCGCTCCTGATTTGTTGTAGTTAACCAACTCAAAAAAACCGTAGCGACGATCATCAATCGCCTCGCGAATCGCTGCCGTGGTTTGTTTATCTGTTTGCTCACCTTGAAGAAAATCGCCTGGTCTTCGCCCGAGCACTTCTTGTTCGCTATAGCCCGTTAACTTTTCGAAGGCATTGTTGACCCAGACGATCTTAGCCTCTATGTCAGTGAACACCACCGCATCTCGCATGTATTTTACCACTCGCGCAAGCCTAGCCGATTCGGCCTCGCGGCGTTGAAGCTCTCTAGATTGCTCTTTAAGTTGTTGCTCTGATAGAGATAGCGCCTGAAATGGCGAGACCAGTACCTTGCGGCCCAAAGCGACCAACACCACTAGCGCAACGAAAGTCGCAAATAACATCCCCTTCAAAAGACTTTGC
Source organism: Vibrio sinaloensis (assembly GCF_023195835.1). Lineage (NCBI taxonomy): Bacteria > Pseudomonadati > Pseudomonadota > Gammaproteobacteria > Vibrionales > Vibrionaceae > Vibrio > Vibrio sinaloensis. Next base: position 1,624,475 of record NZ_CP096199.1, read on the forward strand.
ACGAAATTGTGTTTTGCCTGTTCTACCAAACTTGGTGAGTAGGCGTACAACATCGAGAAGGTGGTGCCCTCTATCGGTTGTTCCATGATAGGCCAAGAGTGGGGGGAAGACATGCGCCAGTCCATGTTAGGCTGCGCTAAACCAAACCAGTAATATTGATCACTGCCTAAGCCAGAGAAAAAGTCTCGCTCACTTAATGGCGTGATGTAAGTGGCGAGCCCTTCAGAAAGGCCGTTGTACTTGACCGGCAAGGTGACCATCAAGTAACTGCTTTGCTGCTGGGCAAAGATCGAATATGAGTGGCGTTCGAGTAGACGTTCACTCTCTACCCCGCTTTCAATAAAATCAATCACCTGAGCGGGTAGCGCCAACTCTGAGTAAACTCGTTCACCTGCAAAGTCGTACACATTGACATAGGCCTCACTGGTTACGGGTTTGAAGCGAGAAAGTTGATCGTAAAATGCGCTCGGGTTTTCAACCCCCTCTAATACCGCCCCCAGCAGCAGGGGATGCTCGACGATGTTAGCTAAACGGTCTCGTCGCGCATCCATATACTCTTTGACATAACGTTCTACGGTTGTAATTTTGCTTTTTACACTCTCGTTGATCACCACTTGGGCCGTTTGCTGAGCTTGATGCTGAACAAAGACTAGGCTGGTAATCAAAAAGACACACGCGCCAACAATGATGAACAGCGCGAAAAGATGCATCCCATTTTTTTTGTCAAACTTGAGCATTACTACCCCTTAGTTGGCGCCAGCCGTGGTGTGACTGAGCAGCTTGACGGCGTTTTTCTCGTCATAGTAAGCCATGCAGTAGTCTTGACTCCCCAAGGCTTCATGAGCATCGATATTGTCTTGGCTATAAGCTGAAAAAGGTCGGCGATACTCTTTCACTAACCCCTGAACTGGCTGCTGCAGAGTTTCGAGTGCCTGTTTGAGCATCTTGCGGTTTAATACCATGTCTCTGCCCAACTCGACACTCGACGCCGCTTGAATAAACACTTTTGACAAGTCGTAACCATGAACAAACCCCGCCGGCGCGTCGATATTGGGCTGACTGAAGGTATCCGGAAACAGTTTTTGCGCGTTGCCAAACACTTGCTGACGAAAGTCGTTCATCTCTGAGCTATAGAAGTTGAAGCAAGACTGGACAAAACGCAAACTGGCTTTTTCACGCACCTGGTAAGGAACATTGTCTGCAAACTGACCACCAGTGATCCCCCAATGGCTATATACCGTCATTGTCTCCCCGACTTCGGATACCGCTTCGATAATGACTTTACCCTCGCGAGCATTTGAGACCATCAATAAGCATTCAGCGCCTTGTTGCTGGGCCTGACGAACAATAATGCGCACATCCGAGGCCTTTATTCCCCAATCGAACCAAGCGGTCTGCACCTGTTCCGAGCTATCATCGGGCAGCGCTTTCATCATTGCCTTAAAGTTAGATTTCCCCCATCCCGTATTCTCTAGCACCAAGTGAGGTTGGCGACATTGCTGGGCGGCAGCGTAATCGACCAGAATTTTGCCTACCTTTGAATCGTCGACAGACAGACGGAACACATAATTATTGCTGGAGTCTGGATAACGGGTAATCGGCGTGCCAGCTGCCCATGGAACCAGAGTGAGCAATCCGGATTGGTTGATGAAGTCGCGGTATTTAATCAACGGAGGTGAATGCATCCCAGCGATAAACACCAGCGCATCTGGGTCGTTTAGAAAGCGATCCATGTTCTTTTTGCTGCGCTTCACGTTGCCCCTGTGATCGGTGACAACAAATTCGACCGGCACCCCGTTGATTTGGTTGTCGACCTCAGCAAAAGCGACTTTAACCCCCTGCTCTATCGAGCGCGCAGACTCGAGATGCCCAGTTCGGTCTGCGTCGAGGTAAATCTTGAACACACTCGGTGCAGCCAACGCACCGCCGCTCATCATAACTGAAAGCGCTAACCAAACGACATATCGAAGCATAGTATTCCCTAACCATTGAATAATAGAGTTATCATTAGCTTAGGTGAGTGTGGCGGTTTTGCCAATTTGAGCTTCATTGCCCACACAATACGCAGTCAATGGCATAAATTAGCTTTGGGTGCCAAAGTGCTACAAACCAGCCCTATTCGTTCGACAATTTTCACCTAAGCAACGATGACACTGATAAATACGTCTCAGGTGAACCTGATCGCTCAATGGCTAAGCGTATCGTTTAACGAAATCAATGAAGGATTTGTCGGCAATCGATAAATACCCATCACGGCGCCAAGCCAGCGCCAAATCGATTTTGACCGGGGGGGAAAATGGCACGCCAACCACCTCTTTCTCATGTTCAGTCACCAAACTGAGTAGTGCAGTAATGGCAAACTCATGCTTGACGATGCTAAGAATCATTGGCAACAGATTGGTTTCAAATGAAAAGTTCATTTCTTTGCCACACAATTTTGCTTGGCGTTCGATAAAGTTACGGTGGAAGTAGCCTGGCTTGAACATCACCAATTCATTGTCGAAGAAGTTGGGAAAGCTGACGCTATCGCAACCGGCAAACGGGTGCTCTGGTGCCACCACTGCGACCATTTCAGCCTGTAACAAATGATCGGTTTCGAGATCTTCAGGGACATTTTCATCATCAATCACCCCGATATCTAACTCGCCATTCAATAACATTTGACGGATATCGCGGGTCCCTGCGTCGACCAAAGTGAGTTTTAAGTTGGGATAACGGCTTTTAAACGCCATTAATACCTCGGGAAAGAAGTAGGACCCCATCATACTCGGTGCGCCTAACCTTACCTCTCCCTTCTCCAACCCCTTGAGTTCATCAATGGCCAGTTGGGCGTCTTCGAGTTGTTGCAACACCCTTTTCGCGTGCTCAAATAATACCAAACCTTCATCGGTTAATTGCACCGTCCGCTCTTCACGGCGAAATAGCGCCACCCCCAAATTATGCTCAAGCTTTTTAATTGAAATACTAAGCGCAGGCTGAGCGATGTGTAACGCTTTGGCAGCTTGAGTAAAGTGTTGATGCTCAGCAACCGCAACAAAATGCCTTAACTGTTTTGAGTCCATAAACTTGATAACATAAATATATTAAGATCATATTTTTAATATATTTTATATATCACGAAATGGCTGGTAGTTTGCTCACATAATCTCTATTGAGACTTAGTTTCCTCGTTTGAGGTAAACAAGTGCTCAGTTTTTTGATCCTAAATGGTACTCGCTATGATTGAACTCGCCAGCCCCGACTATCGCCGTGTGACTTTTAGCCTTGCTCTAGGCTCTTTCATTGTGTTTTGCAATCTGTACCTATTCCAGCCCATGCTGCCCTATATGGCTGAGCACTTTTCTGTTTCAGAGACCCAAGTTAACTGGATATTTGCCGCGTCGACGCTGGCGCTTTCAGTCTGTTTGGTCCCTTGGGCGGTCGCCTCTGAATCGATTGGGCGGCGTAATGTGATGCTAGTCGGGTTAACAGCCATGCCTTTCATTGGATTGGCGATGCTGGCCAGCGACTCGATGTTAGCGATAGTGCTACTCAGAGCCTTGATGGGTGTTGCCCTCGCGGCGTTTGCCTCGGTGGCCGTTGCCTACATGGTTGAAGAGTTGTCGGAACGGGCATTTAGCCATGCCATAGGCGGTTATATCGCCGCCAACTCGTTGGGAGGCATTACCGGGCGAATCGTCGGAGGTTCACTGACCGATGCTCTGGGCTGGCAGCAAGCAGTCATTGCGATGGCGCTGTTCTCGTTTGTTGCCGCGTTGGTCGTCATCGTCAGTCTACCCAAACAGCAACACTTTACGCCCCAGCGTGGCATGCTGAGATACCATAATCGCGCGTTGGTTAAGCACCTCAACAATCGTGCGATTTGGCTTGCCATGTTACTCGGCGGCATCAACTTCGCGCTTTTCGTCAATCTTTACTCGGTCATGGGGTTTAGATTGGTGGCAGCGCCACATAACCTGCCGATTGGCTTAGCATCACTGATCTTCTTATGTTATCTCGCTGGCACATTGAGCTCTAAGCTCACCTCCGTGTGGCGCAAAAGTCGAACCAGTGTTGCTGGCATGATCACCGGCAGTATCATCAGCTTAGCGGGCATGCTGGTTGCCTATATCGACACCTTGGCCTTTATGATGTTGGGTCTGCTGCTGATTAGCTTTGGCGCTTTCTTTACCCATACGTTGGCGTACGCATGGGTCAGTCAAAAAGCCACACACGCTAAAGCAACGGCTACCGCGCTGTATTTGGTGCACTACTATGTGGGTGGAAGCCTGGGCGGGTTTTTCTTGATCTATTGTTGGCAACACGGTGGCTGGGACTACGTGATCTTTGGCGGCAGTCTGCTTTACATCGGGATGTTCTTGCTTTGTCACCGATTAAAAAGTTGGGAGAGAGGATCACACCCCAGCTCAGATTCTGCTATTCTTGCGCCAAATTCTAATTTGGAAGCAAAATGACCGAATCAAGCTCCACTCAGCCTTCTGTTGCTCAGGTTGAAACCGCCGTTACCCAGTGGCTTAACGATGTTGTGATTGGCCTTAACCTGTGCCCTTTTGCGGCCAAGCCACAACGCAACAGACAAATTAAGATCGCTGTCAGCCAAGCCACGACTGAAGAGACACTGCTGGAAGACATTTTGACCGAGTTGTTTGAACTCGAAGCGACGCCTGCTGAGCAGTTGGAAACCACCTTAGTCGCTGTGCCAAATATGCTAAGTGATTTCTACGACTACAATCTATTCATTGACTGGGTTGAAGCCTTGATCCGTCAACAAGAATGGGAAGGCGTATTCCAACTGGCCACCTTCCACCCTGAGTACTGTTTTGGCGGTGCACATCCAGACGATGCCGAAAACCTGACCAACCGCTCGCCCTATCCGGTTTTTCATCTTATCCGAGAAGCGAGCATGGAAAAGGTACTCAAACACTATCCCAACCCAGAGGCGATACCCGACACCAATATCGCTCGTGTTGAGTCATTAACGGAGCAACAACGTCGTCAATTGTTCCCCTACCTCTTTTCTTAATCGTGCCGATAGCCGCTGAGCATTCGCTTTGATAGACTTAGCGCTTATTGTGTTTTTCCAGGTTTACAGACATGCATTTATCTAAACTCACCACTGACCTTTTTGATCACCTTTATCGCGATATTACCGAGTTTCGCAGTACTTTCGACCTGCCTGTCGCCTCACCTGAGAGCTTGGATGACAAAGCCGATACATTGCACACATCCCTCGCCATTGAAGAGCTCACTGAGCTGGCAGAAGCCGACAGCAAAACCGAGCAAGCTGATGCCATCGTCGACAGTGTTTATGTGTTAATGGGCCGTCTAGTCCATTTGGGCCACGACAAAATCGAAGATAACTTAGCAATCAACTATTTGATTGACTTGCTACTCAACGTGGCCGTCAACCGCGGTATCGACTTTGTTCCGTGTTGGGATGAGGTGCATTCCAGCAATATGAGTAAAGTGTGCCGCAACGAGCAAGAGTACGCAGACACAGAAGCGCATTATGCCGAGCAAGGCATTAAGCTAATGGCGGTACAAAAAGGCGATTACATTATTGCTAAGTGCGCAGAAGATTTTGTCGCGCAAGGCAAAACCATTCGTCAAGGTAAAGTGCTGAAGTCAGTCTATTATCGTCCAGCTGACTTAGCATCACTCACGCAATAAGCGTTACCCGACCATTTATTCTGATTTTTAGATAAAAAGACGCCACCTTCGGTTACCCTTAGGTGGCGTAAGCTGCCATAGTCAAAACATAAACATGGTTTCATCAATCATTGGCAAGCGACCCACCTAATAGATACTTACCAAGACCAAATCCGCCTAACAAGAACGAGAATGTATCCCTTATACCTTTGCCAATAGCGTGCCAAACTTGAAAATTTTATAACTTATTGATTTATATAGAGTTGAAAAATTAAGCTTTCGCAAGCGCAGACTAAGCTGATCAATTTAAGTGCATCACGCACCATGATTACTCTTGGTAAGGGAACTTGCTGGCTGTCGCCGCTCTAATCAAACAGCAACACTGAAGATTGATTAACACGTACTTTAGACACTTGAGTGTTGAAAACCGCAGAGAGGTATTCAGGATTAAGGACATGTTCCGTTGAACCGTAATGCTGCAACACGCCTTTATCAAGCAATAACACTTTGTCAGCGTGTTTTAGGGTGCGATTGAGATCATGATTTGACATCAATACCGCGATGCCCATGCTCGCGACGCGGTCGATGAGTTGATAGAGCAAGCTCTCTTGGCCGATATCAAGCGGGGCAGCAGGTTCATCCAGAACCAATAACTGTGCTTGTGGGTTAAGGGTTGGCCAAACTTGCAAACAGATAGCGCACAGCCTAACGCGTTGCCACTCACCGCCTGAAAGATGATGAATGGAGCGATGCAACTTGTCCGCGATATCTAGCAGCTCCGCCAGCTCCGCTACCACCTTCTCTATCTCGACGCGTTGTACCCTTAGCCATGAAGGTAACGACAAAGAAAGGTAGTGCACCACATCGAGATTAAACGCGGGTCTATCATTCTGACTGAGAAAAGCGCGATATTGAGCCAGCGATTCGACCGAACTCGATGCTACATCCAACGTGCCGATCGATGCTTCGCCTGCAAAAGGAATCAAGCCAGACAGTGCCGACAACAATGTACTTTTGCCACTGCCGTTTGGACCTATCACATGAATGATCTCTCCCGCTGCCATCTCAAACGAGAGCGGCAGCAAACGCGATCCGACGCTGATACTGTTAACGCGAATCATGATTGCTCACCAACATCCAGATAAATACCGGCGCTCCAATGGAGGTGGTCACCACACCCAGCGGCAGTTCGGCAGAGTTTAGGGCGGTGCGCGCGACTAAATCAGCCATTACCACTAAAGTTGCGCCTGCCAACGCCGACATCGGCAATAAGTAGCGATTCTCCGCCCCAAAGGCAAGTCGCAACAAATGAGGAACCACCAGCCCAACAAAGCCAATCACACCGCCAAGCGCTACCGCTCCACCAACTAAAATAGAGACCGACAAAATCAATTGCCAACGAACCTTGTCAACATCAATACCCAATTGCTTGGCATGCAACTCGCCCATCATCAATCTATCCAACAGAGCACCGCGACCACATAACCACAGCAATACCGGAATAAGCGCCAGAGTAAGTAGATGATGATACCAACTCGCCGCGCCGATACTGCCCATCAGCCAGTACATCAGCTGACGCAGACTCAGGTCATCGCTGAAATAAAATGCCCAAGTGACTACAGCGCCAGAAAGAATGCCCAGCGCTACCCCAACCAAGAGTAACTTGGTGGTCGTTAGACGCATGTTTTTGGCGATCGATACCAACAGCAGAGTAAACAGTAATGAGCCGAGCACAGCGGCGAGCATAAAACCGACCGGAGTCGCAAAGGCAGGAATAAAGAACAGCACCAATACCATCATCACGCTGGCGCCGCCGGAAATGCCGATAACCCCAGGCTCTGCCAGAACATTGCCAAGCAGCACTTGCAGCACCGCCCCGGATACGGCGAGTGCCGCTCCAACCGCCATCGCGGCCAACAAGCGAGGTAAACGTAGCTGCACGATCAATTGCTCTTGTAACCCACTGAGCGCTTGAAACGGAGAGATAAATATCTCGCCCACCATCAAGTACACACTACTCGTCACCAGCAACAGCAAACTGAAAAACAGTGCAACGCGCGTCCAGCGTTGATGTCTACGGTGCAGTAATTGGGTAAAGGCCATCGAATAAGGGAGTCTGTACAATAGAAAAGTGGCTTAACGATACCGTTAAGCCACTAAAATAGAAAGTCATTCGGTGAGAATCTTAATCGTAAACCACTTGTCCGTCTTCATAACGTGTTTTCACAGGGCAAACCATCAACGCAGCACGCTGCCCCACTTCAACATGACGGTTGGGGAAAACAATCGCTTCACCCTCGTTCTTGGCCATTAACGGCTTGTCGCCATCGTGACCAAATACTTCGCCGTGTTTGAAGGCGGTGAAGTTTTGCACATCATCATCAAACAAGAAGTCAAAGTCATCGTGGATACGCACTATGGTGCGGCTAACGCGGTACATGGTCGGCTTCTTCGGTAAATGCTCGGCTTGACTATCAGCGACAAGATCGCGCAGTGCGAGATCAAACGCGACGAGCTTATCGAGGTCGTTTTCACCGATTTTCGCCACTCGACCCAATTCAATCGTCAAAGCCTGTGCGGCAAAATTCTCAGCACTGAACCAGCTAAAGGTACTGGATGGCGCATTGGAAAACATCACCGCTTCTAAATGGGCGCTGGCCACAAACTCCATTAGCTCTTGACTGCGGACTGGATGCCTTACTTTCGGGCTGACAACAAACGAATAATGTTTAGAGAGACGAATCGCACAGTGCAAATCGAGATGCCAACGCAGATGCTGGGGAGTGCCTTGATAAAAGTCACTGACGATCTGCTTAAGGTTTTGAGCAATCGCCAGCTCTTTCGTCTCTGGATACGCTTTATCATCGAACAGGCGGTTAAGGTTAGTCTCGATAAAGCGAGTGTGTGCATTGGTCGCTTCTGGGTGAGCGTTAATAAACAGCAAACGGTGCTTGACCGGTTGAAAACCCGATTGGATGTCATTGATGATTTTATCGACGATCTCCATCGGGGCGGTCTCGTCGCCATGAATACCGCAAGAAATGATAATGTGTTTACTCTCTTCTGAGAGATGCTCTGGGACCACTTCAAGTACACCACGTTGGTGTAGAGTAAAGACAGCTCCGCCAGCAACCGTCATTTGACCGGGCGTCATTTCTTGTTCTAAATCTAGGCTGTCAAAAAGAAAAGATTGGCGAAAGAGGGTTTTCGTCATGCGCTACTCCTTTATTGCACAGCGGGTATGTTAATGAATTGTTCAGACAAATTATGTAGAGGGGATCTCACTTATTAACACGAAATGTGTGCCTCATCGTAATTTATCAATGTGCCACCAAGACTGTGGCGAAGCTCACTGTACAAATTAGCCGAGCAAATGCTCGGCTAAAGGATAATATCATGATTTCGCGTTAATTATTCTTGATCTAGCAACATTTCAAACTGATCAATTTTCGCTTTTACATGCTGAATACTTTGCTGCCAAAACTCTGGCTGAGTCAGATCCATTTCCAAATGCTTGTTCACTACCTCTTCGGCCATCATAGTGCCTGTATCGCGCAATAGTTGAACGTAGTCTGAGTAAAACTGCTCCCCTTTGCTTTCACGCTGAGCATAGACACCAATACTGAACAAATAGCCAAACAAGTATGGGTAGTTATAAAAGCTGACTTCTGAGATTGAAAAGTGCAGTTTGCTGGCCCAAAAATAGGGATCGGCCTCAGGCATGGACTCACCATACCACTCTTGCCAAGTCTCCGTCATGAGCTGACACAGCTGCTTAGGTGCCAGTTCTCCCTCGTTTCGCTGGCGATAGAAACGCTGCTCAAATTCAAAGCGCACTGGAATATTGATCATCAGCGCATAACAGCTAGAGAGCTCTTCCCATAGCATCTCCAGTTTTTCTTCGCGACTGGCGGCGTGTTCCAGTAGGTAATCGCGAACCACATTTTCTGCAAATATCGACGCTGTTTCGGCTAAGGTCATTGGGTAACGGGTTTGACACAAGGGCATATCACGCATAATCCAGTTGTGGAATGCATGGCCTAATTCGTGCGCCAATGTCAGTAAGTTAGAGCGGCTGCCACCCCAAGTCATAAACACTAATGGTGTACGCGTCGCAGCAAATTTGGTGCAGTAGGCACCTAGTCGCCTGTTTTCGCTCGGATTGGCATCAATCCAACCATTTTCTACCATGAGTTCGACAAACTGCGCCATCTCTGGGTCGACTTGTGCAAATGCTGCTTTGATGATGTCGATCGCTTCATCAAATGAGTACACCTTCGGCTCACTATCATTCAAGCTAGGCATACCAGCCAGATGGTTCCAGGGCTTCATTGTATCCAGGCCATGCACCCGTGCCATCAACTGACCCGCTTTTTGGCCAATGGCGCGATTGGACTTTGCCACTAGCATCATGGTCTCTAAGGTGGCGCTTTCAATCCTGCTCTGATGCAAGCTTGGATCTAGAAAATGGACATCGCTCAACTTGGAGCGTTTTTGATACTCCGTCAAACGCCAACCGGCCAGAGCGTTAAGGATCGCGGCAAACGACTCTTGATGGGTGTGCATCGCTTGCTGAATACCGCGCCAAACGCCCTCTTGCTTATCAAACTCAGTGCCATAAAGCAGACTCGCGGCTTGCGAAAGGCCCAGCTTGGTTTGCTTGTCATCACCGAGTTCCACCTTAAGCGAGCCGGTAATGTTGTCGTATAAACGGCTCCATGCATCGCGCCCGTCCACTTTCATTGCCGTGAGCAGCTGCTCTTCTGCAACGGACAGTTTGGTTGGTGCTAATTGACGCAGACACTCAATCTGAAACGCTTGGCCCGATACATCGCCACTTGGATGGTTAAGCACATCTTGAATAAAGCTCTCTGGCGCCACCGACAGTGTGTTTTCATAAGGAGCAAACGCTTGAGATAGCTCAGATTGCAGTTTTGCCACTCGCCCAATTAGCGCTTTCGCTTGACCATCAGCGGCATTAATTGATGCATGACACTGGGCAAAGGTGTTAATGGTAGCGAGCAATTTACCCGCCGCCTCGCGGGTTTGAATCGCATTTTGGGTGACAGACGGCGTATCACGATTGTCCACGTGAACACCCAGTGCTTGGATGCACTGTTTAATCAAATCGATATCTTGCTCAATCCTCTCATCGCTAACATCTAAGTAAGCGATGGATAAGTCCCAACTCGGTGCGGTCATAATTTGTCCTTTGCTATATAGCGAGTGGTTTGCCTATACAGCACACCCGAAAGTAGTGCTGATCAGCCAAACTGATTTGAATATGGGTGATACTTTGATGGCCGATAGCTAACGATGAATACAGCAACGGATTTTGCCAGTCTAACTTCAATACGTGGGCCAGTATCATTCTGATCGTCCCGCCGTGGCAGACGATCAAGGTATCTTGTTCATTTTGCTCTATCAAGGCTTGCCATTGCTTACTGACTCGCTGATAGAAACTCTCAAGGCTATCTGCTTGAGGTAAGGTATTGCTGGCAGGCGCTTGCCAAAACGCCTCCAACTGGGGCCACTCTTGCTGCAACTGGGCAAAAGGCACCCCATCAAACTTGCCAAACGCCATCTCTTGCCAATTGGACACAACATCAAGCGGAATGTGCGGCTGAGCGTGATGTAACGTCTGCGCCAATTGATGGCAGCGACTCAATGGTGAGGTTTGAATTCGCTGGTAGTGGAGAGCCTGCGCCTGGAGCGCTTGAGCGATTTTAGCTTGAGTCGCAGCAGCTACCTCGACATCGCTGCGACCATACAAAGCCGGTTCACCAACGGTTTTACCGTGACGCAGCAAATAGATGTTCCACGTTTTCACCTTAGCCCCCTTTGAGTATCAGAGGTAGGCCTGCACTGACCAAAGTGACCTTATTTGCAACTCTGGCCACCGCTTGATTCATCCAACCTGCATGGTCGACAAAAACACGAGACACTTCGCCCAGCGGCACGACGCCCATGCCGACTTCGTTCGATACCAATACAATACGCGCAGAGCTCGTTTGCAAAGCCTCGACTAGCTTGTTCACTTCTACCTCAATTTCAGTGGCATCAAGTGACTCGCCTTGAAAGTAGATGATGTTGTTGAGCCATAGAGTCAGGCAGTCAACTAAGACCACATCCTGCGAGCCAAATTGGGCAATGGTTTCGACCAGATTTCTCGGACATTCGTGTTCAATCCACTCGGTGTCTCGGGATTGCTGATGGCGCTCGATTCGTTTTTCCATTTCACTATCAAAGGCCATTGCGGTCGCAACATAGTGTTTGCTACGCCCCGGACTCAGTTGCTGCACCTCGGCTTCTGCGCGGCTTGATTTACCCGAGCGGGCACCACCTAAAATCAGATGAATACTCATAGTGAATGGGCCCCAAGGGCAATCAGTAGCAAATAGATAAGCAGCTCAGCCAGTTGCTGCGCTGCGCCGAGGCAGTCCCCGGTAAAGCCGCCAATACGCTTCAACAGCCAGTGCTTAAAGCCATAGCGAAACAGCACTAACACCCCGACGATGAGTAAAGTTGTCGACAATGGCAGCAGCAAGCACGGCAATAACCCGCTCAACAGTAAAATGGCCAGTTCCTGCGTCGACTGACGCTCGGCCAGCGGTTTGCTTTTACTGGCATCGCTATCGCTAACATAGGGCATATCATAAATGAGTGATGCGGCCACAGCACGGCTTAAGGTATAGCCAATCACGATCAACAGCCAAAATTGTGGCTCAGCCGCCATTTCATTGAGTAATAGAAACTTACCTAGCAGGGCCATGATCAGTGCGCTGGCTCCGTAGGTGCCGATGCGACTGTCTTTCATGATACTCAGTCGCTTCTCTACGCTCATTCCACCGCCGATACCGTCTGCCATATCGGTCAAGCCATCTTCATGAAATGCCCCTGTGAGCAACAAGCTCCAAGCCATCATCACAAACAGAGCAATATTGAGCGGTAACAGCAGCGATGCGACGTAAAAGACCAGTGCGCATAGCAGACCAAGCAACATTCCCACCAACGCAAAGTAACGTCCCGCTTGATTCATACGCTCTGCGCTGTAAGGGGTCGATGCTGGAACGGGAATGCGAGAGAAAAAACTCAATGCCAGCAGAAATAATTCAATCTGATATTTCATGTCGCGCGTCAATCAACGGTGACACCAGCTTGTTCAAAGCTAGCCATATTGTTGTAGAACTCTGCGGCGCAGCGAATCAGCGGCACGGCTAATACCGCGCCAGTTCCCTCGCCTAAACGCAGCGAAAGATCGAGTAACGGCTCTGCTTGCAAAGCTTCGAGTAAGTATTTATGCCCAGCTTCGTGAGATTGATGAGCAAATAACATCACATCTCGACAGCTTGGCTCAATCAGCGTGGCCACATACGCCGCCGCAGTGGCAATAAAGCCATCGACGATTACAGGTGTATTGGTCTCACCGGCGGCAAGAAAACCGCCCACCATCTGCACGATTTCGAACCCGCCGACTTGCGCTAACACTTGCTTAGCAGACAGCTCTTGGCAACGAGCCACCGCTTTGGCAATCAGCTCAGTTTTGAGTGCCAACTGCTCGTCGCTGATGCCCGTTCCTCGGCCAACGCATTCGCTCACGGTTCTATTCGATAGCGCAGCAAGCAAGGCAGAGGCGCTACTGGTATTGCCAATGCCCATTTCACCAAACATCACCAGATTTGAACCCTCAGCAATGATGCGTTTCACCAGTTCACGACCGAGTTCAATGCCCTGTTCAACCTGCTGGTCGCTCATCGCAGCCGATAGGGAGAGATCTGCGGTTCTATCACCCAAGCGCTGAACAATCAAATCCGGGTGTGCCTGTTCGACAGGGAGCAAAATACCGCAATCGACCACTTTTAGCTGGACCTGATTAGCGCGACAAAAGCAGTTAATCGCCGCACCTCCGGCAAGAAAGTTCAACACCATTTGTTGAGTCACCGCACTCGGTGCAATACTTATCCCTTGCTCAGCGATACCATGATCCCCTGCAAACACAATGGCAGTGGGATGGTTTAGCTCAATCTTAGTGACAGCGTCACTTTGATTAATGCTTTGAATCAAAGCAAGTTGGTGTGCCACATGTTCAAGTTGACCCAGCGCACCTGCTGGTTTGGTTTTATTGTTGATTTGATGCCAAATGGCATCGGAGAAGTGTTGTGGTAGCATCATTTATTCTGGCCGTGCGACTGAGAAAACTTGGTCTAAAGTGGCGTATTGACTGCCCCCCAGACGAGAGAGTGGGTTCACTTTTAAGGCTTCAACCACCAAGCGGTCGCTTCTATCGCCCAGCACCGCATCGTCAAGATAGACAGTTTCAATTTCGGCGAAGATGAGGCTTTGAGGCGTCGCCCCAATCTCCTTTACTTCGTGCAGCTTGCAGCCAAAAGCAATGGGGCAGTCTTTAACGCGGGGCAGTTCAAAACCCTCAAAATCGACAAGCTCAAGTTCAGCGGCCTCAACTTCCGATTCACCATGGTCAAGCGTTGCCGCGGTCTGGGTCACCGACTCGGCCATCGATTGCTGAGCGATATGCACCACTAAACGACCGGTTTCGAGCACGTTTCGCGTCGTGTCTTTCACCTCGCCAGAGGGCTTTTTCCCCACCGAAAACATCAATAAAGGAGGATTGCTGGCGATCGGAGTAAAATAGGAAAACGGCGCTAGATTATAATTTCCTTGCTCTGAGTCAGTGAGCACCCAAGCAATCGGGCGCGGGATGATGGTTTGCGTCATCAAGTGATAAATCTGGGTCGGAGCCAGTGTACTCAACTCAATATTCATGATTCCTCCTGTCTATGACATCCTTTTGCTCGAGTGTAACGTGAAATCAGCGACTTATCACCACTCACTTTCTCAGCGTTTGATTCAATTTACCTATCAAATTGCGTCCAGAATTGAAATATGTGCCGATTTGTTCGTATATTTACTTGAGGGAGAACGTATATAACGGCACAAACCGTGCATTCATTTTTATCGCAAGACTGTTTTCTTCCCATTTGATTCGTGCAAGGAGGTTGTATGTTTGCCAATCAAAAATCACAAAAGCAAAAACAGAATAAACCACAACAACGAGAGCAAAAAAAAGTGCCGCTCTCATTAACCTAGTCGAGGAACAGACCTCGCCACCACGCGAGGTCTGCAGTCTGCCACTAGATTGTACTTAATTTGAGCTTTCTCAACGTCCTACATCCTCACCTCTGCTATTCTCGTGTCACATTGCAAACATTGAGTTTGCTGTGCGCCTTGTTTAACTAAACGGCGCGCTAACTTTGGATGATTTCCCGTAAGGACACGCCCTTGACGACTTCAAGAGATTTTTGCGTTATTGCCGCTGGTTGTACTGGCCTCATCGGAAACGAACTCATTAAACAGTTGCTTGATCAAGACCCGGTCACCCGCATCTATGCCTTAAGTCGACGCGAGCTGCCTTTTTTCCACTCTAAACTCAATGTCATCCAGCACCCTCAATTGCGAGTACAGCAGTGGCAAGAAGATGATCCTCGACCCGAATACGGGTTTATCTGCTTAGGCACCACGCTAAAACAGGCCGGATCAAAACAAGCGCTTGAGAAAGTAGACTTTGAGTTGGTGTGTGAAGTGGCCCAAGAGATGAAACTGCTGGGGGTGAAACGATTGGCGGTGGTCTCTAGTTATGGCGCTTCGACACGTTCGCTGTCGCACTACTTGCGCTGTAAAGGACGCATGGAATTGGCAATAGAACGTCTAGATTTCGAAACCGTCGTGTTTGCTCGCCCCGGTCCACTCAAAGGGCTGCGAGAAAAACCAAGACGTGATGAGAGCGTTGTCCAAGCCATTGCCACACTGTTTCGACCAATAATGATAGGGCCTTTAGCGAATCTACTCCCTATCGATGCCACAGATGTCGCGTTAGCAATGCAGTATCAGTTGTTCGGTCCCTCAAACAGATCTCACTGCGTACTCAACGCGCGTGCGATGAGGGCGCTGCTCGCTCAATACCGCTAAGCTTGGGTTGCCAACCGTCCTTGGTTTGGCAATGGAGTTAAAAATAGTAGTTGAGCCCTAGCTTGAATGTGTCGACATCAAACTCAAGTGCTTCTTTTTTGAATCCCTCGCCCTGAAAACCGTCATACTGACGTTTATAGGCCAAGTGCAAGGCATAGTTATCGTAGAAAAACCATTCACCGCCTAACTCTAACCCGTAGGTGGTCTTGTTTTTCTTTATATTATCATCAACGCGGGCAGATACAGGTGCCGATGTGAAGTCATAGTTGATGTCAGTGCGACTCTTGGTGTAGTCAAGCGACGGCTTCAAATAGAGTTCAACATCCAGCGGCAACTGATAAACGAACTTAGGGCCAATAGAAAAAGTATCGTGATCAAACTGTACTAGGTAGGATTCCAAAGCAAAACCAGTGCTACCAGTGTACTTACTCGCTGTCATCGTATCTGATGACACGCGACTATAGTTGATCTCAACAGACAACCAAGGGTAGAAACGCTTACCAAGGTTAAACGTCACACCGTCCATTTTATCGTCTAGTTGACTAGTAAATGTCACGCCAGTAAAGCGGTCATGGTTACCATGCCAGTTGATGGTTGACTTGGTGTAGTCAAACCCGGCGTACCAGCCCTGTGTCCAGTCCTGCGCCCATGCAGTCTGTGTCAGCAGCAGTGCTGGTAAGATCGCCAGCTTAATCGTTCGGTTCATTGTTACCTCTGCAATAGCTATCATCACCTTCTATAAATGACGACTTTGTTATTTAATCAACCAATGGTAACAAGGCGTATCGACATTTGTTTGTCAGCAAATTGTATGGGTTTGTCACGATGTGAATGTAAATTAGCTTAATTTCAATGGTCCCTTACTATCACTTGCTCGCCGCTATCGATTGCTATCGCTCGGCTGCAATGGTCTAATACCGCTGTCAATCTCAACCCCGGGTACCTAAATAATGCAACAAGAGCAACAACCTACGTTTTTCTTCTTTGATTACGAAACGTGGGGGATCAGTCCCGCCAAAGATCGTCCTTGCCAGTTTGCAGGCGTGCGCACCGACATGGACTTCAACATCATCGGCGAACCTCTTGTTATCTATTGCCAGCCACCGAGTGACTATTTGCCGTCACCTGAGGCCGCGCTAATCACGGGTATCACACCACAAACTGCCGAAGCGAAAGGGCTGATTGAGCCTGAGTTCATTGGCAAAATTCATGAGCAATTGGCCACCCCCAATACCATTAGTTTGGGCTACAACAGCATCCGCTTTGATGATGAAGTCACCCGTTACACCTGCTATCGCAATTTTATCGATCCCTACGCGTGGAGCTGGCAAAACGGCAACTCTCGCTGGGATTTGCTCGATGTGATGCGCGCCTGTTATGCCCTGCGCCCGGAAGGAATCAACTGGCCAGAAAATGACGAGGGTTTCATCAGTTTTAAGCTCGAACACCTGTCGGTTGCCAATGGTATCGAACACGCAAACGCCCACGATGCGATGGCGGATGTGATTGCCACTATCGAGATGGCGAAAAAAGTGAAGGCAGCGCAACCTAAGTTGTTCGATTATTTTCTGAGTATGCGTCACAAACGAAAGCTCAACGAGCTGATTGATATCGTCAACATGACCCCCTTGATGCATGTCTCCGGCATGCTCGGGCGTGAGTGTCACTACACTAGCTGGATAGTGCCGGTCGCGTGGCACCCAACCAATCAAAATGCGGTCATCTGTGTTGATTTAGCCAAAGATCCGCAAGCGCTGCTCGACCTAGATGTTGACGCCCTCACCGAGCGTTTGTACACCAAGCATACCGAACTCGGAGCCGATGAACTGCCGGTTCCGGTGAAACTGGTACACCTTAACAAGTGCCCGATTCTCGCGCCAGCCAAAACGCTAACGGCAGAGAATGCCGCCAAGATCGGCATCGATAGAGAACAGTGCTTGGCCAACCTAGCTACCCTACGCCAACACCCGCAGGTACGCGAAAAACTGATCGGTGTGTTTAGCACTGAGCGCGACTATGGACAAGACGATGATGTCGATAGTCAGCTATACAAGGGCTTTTTCTCTCCCGCCGACAAAGCGGCCATGAACATCATTCGCGATACTGATCCAAACAATCTCGCCGCCCTGGATATCACCTTCAACGATGAGCGGATTGCACCGCTCCTGTTTAGATACCGAGCGCGCAACTTTCCGTGGACACTGGATGAATCGGAGCAACAACGCTGGGCGAACCACTGCCGTGACTACTTCGAAAGTCGTATTGAAGAGTACATGTTAAATTTGGAAAACTTAGTTCACGAACATGAGAGTGACGCTGGAAAGATGGCTATTTTAAAATCCATCTACCAATATGTGCAAAAGCGAGTATCCTAAACTGTCTTAAGTCCTGCACCCTACAAAGTGTCCACCCTGCCACAAACGAATAATAACTCGGCGGTTGGAAGTGAGTTATACCATTAAGCCTCGATAAAGAGTTGAGGCATAAGCCCTTGACGCGTTTAAGGGCGAGAAGTTGGACGACGATAGATTATGCTAAAAACCGTGCTTCAGTACCTCGTATCGATGGCACTGATTCTGTTATGCCTTATCGCTGGCATCAATATTCAACAATTAATCAATACCTCTATTCCTGGCAGCATTATCGGCATGCTGATTCTGTTTAGCTTGATGGCTAGCGGCTTAGTGCGTTCAGACTGGGTGCGCCCGAGCGCGTCCCTGTTTATCCGCTATATGGTGCTACTGTTTGTTCCTATCAGTGTCGGATTAATGGAACATTTTGACATGCTGCTGGCCAATGCTTGGCCTATTCTCATGAGCGCGGTGGGAGGGACGTTAATTGTGCTGGTTCTACTTGGCCTAATGTTGGATCGCACGTTGAAAGGGGGACAAAAGTAATGTGGATTTTTGTCACTATCGCGGTGTTTTTCGCAGCACGCTGGCTGTGCCAACAGTTCAAAAGCCCGTTCATGAACCCTCTGCTAATTAGTCTGGCGGTAATTATACCGTTACTCACCTATTTGAAAGTCCCGTTCGAGCGCTACTATGCCGAGAATGATTGGCTTAACTATCTGCTGCAACCTGCTGTGGTGGCGCTGGCTTACCCTCTTTATGAACAGCTGCCACAAATCCGTGCCAACTGGCGAATCATTATGCTCGCCTGTGGTGTCGGCAGCATCATGTCGATGCTCAGCGCCAGTTTAATCGCTGTCTATATGCAGGCCGATATGGCGCTGATCGCCAGCTTACTTGGTAAGTCGGTGACCACCCCCATTGCGATGGAAGTCTCAAGTCATTTGGGCGGTGAGCCCGCAATTGCAGCGATTTTGGTACTCATTGTGGGTCTTTTCGGTGCGATTATGGCTTACCCTATCTATAATCTGTTGAATATTACTCACCCCATCGCTCGGGGGCTGACGATGGGAACCGTATCTCACGCACTGGGCACGGCAACATGCGCGGAAAAGAATGCCCAAGACGCGGCGTTTAGCTCACTAGCACTGGTAGTATGTGGTGTGATTACTTCTATTTTAGCGCCCTCTTTCTTCGCCATTGCAGTTTGGCTCTCTCATTGAGCCTCGACCGAGAGTTGCGACTGCAATCGTTATCATGTGTGAGCTCACTCTAATTATGTAACACTAATATTAGTTACACCAAACTATGTGATATAGATCGCTTCTTTAATTTCTCCTTTACATAAAATGAAATACCAGTATCGGAGTTTAAAGCGGACAAAAACGATTAAACTCAAGATATCAACGTATTGATTAAAGGATTCACTATGAGAAGCCGAATTGAGCAGGCGCTAGCCGATGTGCCGAAAAATGTCGCTGACTTTTTATCCCCTATCGTACTCGCTGACGATTTTGACGCGACCCTATCTCCAGAGCAATTCGAGCAATTACTTGCGATTTCAGGATTGAAAGACGACGAGCTGCGCGTGGCATTGTTGCCGTTTGCTGCTGCATACTCCTACGCTCCTCTATCAAATTTCTATGTTGGCGCCATTGTGCGCGGACTGTCGGGACGACTTTACTTTGGCGCCAATGTGGAGTTTTCGGGCGTTCAGTTGGGCCAAACTGTCCACGCTGAGCAGTCGGCGATCAGCCACGCTTGGATGAAAGGCGAACAAGGTGTGGCAGATATTACTATTAACTTCAGTCCTTGCGGTCACTGCCGACAATTTATGAATGAGCTGTCAACGGCAGACAAGTTGGAAATCCAATTACCTCAGCGTGACAGCAAGCAGTTGCAAGAGTATCTTCCTGAATCGTTTGGTCCGGCGGATCTCGGTATCAAGTCAGGACTCATGGTTAATGTGGATCACGGTAAAACCAGTGATGACCAAGACCCGTTAGTTCAACTTGCGATTGCTGCCTTAAACCGCAGCCATGCGCCTTACACCCACAATCTCAGTGGTGTGGCGTTGAAAATGGCCAATGGCAAGGTGTATCAAGGTGCGTATGCTGAAAATGCCGCCTTCAACCCAAGCTTACCGCCATTACAAGTTGCTCTGATCCAGTTGCTACTCGATAGACAGCAACTCAGCGACATCGAATCAGCAGCATTGGTTGAGGTTAGCGAGGGTACCATTAGTCACCTCGCCAACACACAATCGACCCTGGAAGCGATCAACCCTGACATTCCGATGTCCTACCTAGAGATCTAATCGACACCCAGCAAAAAGGCGCAAATATGCGCCTTTTTCTTTATCGAGAATTTATATTCTAGAGGCTATGCTGCAAAAAACGGCTTGGCGTCTACTTCAAACTGAGTCGGAGCGATGCCTTTGCTGATACTAACAGCGGCATTTTTTAAGTCGACAAACGCCACATCAATAAAGCGACGAAACTTGCGTGAGTAGAAGCACTTCACTTGAGGTTTAAGCGGATCCTTGCCGTTCGATGTCCAAACAATGCCCACCCTGCCATCGCTTAACTCCACCAGAGCACCCACCGGAAAAATGCCGATGCAGTTAATAAACTTGTATACCAATGCTTTGTCGAGATGGTTGGGAGTTAAGCTGAGTAAAATTTTAAACGCTTCTGCAGAGCTCATTCCTTGCTTGTAGCAGCGGTCAGCCGTTAGCGCATCATAGATATCGACAATACAGCTCATGCGGCCATGCAGTGGAATTTGATCTGCTTTGAGACCGTTTGGATAGCCGGTTCCATCCAGCTTTTCGTGATGCATTAAGCACACATCCCGACTGACGTCACTCAAACCTCGAATCGGCTTGATGATCTCTTTGGCGAACACTTGATGGAGCTTCATGTGCTCAAACTCTTCCGCGGTTAATCGAGCAGGTTTGTGCAACACTTTGTCATCTACTTTGGTTTTACCCACGTCGTGGATAATGCCGCCAATCGCCATCTGCTTGAGTGTCTCTTTGGGCAAATTAAGGTGTTTACCAAAGGTCACCAACAGTGTGGCAACATTGACGGAATGTTCGAGCAGATACTCATCCTTGTTCCTCAGCGCCGACACGCACTGCATCGCATCTGAGTCGAGCAGCACAGATTCAATTAGGTCATCGGCGACAGCATCAAGCTCACCAATATCCATTGGCTTGCCATCAAAAGTTTGACTGAGTAGCTTGTGTGCCAATCCCTTGGCCTGCTTGATAATACTCTCGGCTTTCTTCTGCTGCGCGTAACGGCTAATTTTCTGCTTTTTCAGCGGCTCAGTGGGAGCGCTATCTGCAACGGGCTCACTGACTTGCGGCACCGGTTTGAACACCACGCCTTTCACCGACAAATCCTTGTCTACCCACGCGTACTTAATGCCATTTTTGATCAGTTGCTGCACCGCCGATTTGGACGGGACACGTCCTGCGTTGGCTAAATTTACGCGTTGACTATCTTCAATCGCGGTGACAAACATGCCAACGGCGAGAGTTTCTATTGGAATTTTGATCGAGTTATTTGGGTCGAACTGCATTGATACGACGGTCTTAAAATTGTCTATGTAACTACTGCCATGAGTATAGCGACAAACTGGAGCAAAATTGTGATTTGCATCGCCTCGTGTTGCACTCCACTGCTGATAAGATCCTAAATATGAGACCTAGACAACCTATTCCCTCAGCTTATAAAAGGGCTTTTGGTCTAGTGAATACGCATCTAATCTCATTAAATCCTTCTACATCTCCCTCTCGCCGCAATTAAAAGCAAACGTTTGCTTTTTTCTGCATAATCCGTATTATTCACCGCAGTTTTATCTCCTTTCGCTTACTAAGGTTAACTATGTTCGGGACAGCAACAGCACAAGGTGCAACACGAGTTTTATTATTGGGTTCAGGTGAGCTAGGCAAAGAGGTCGCCATTGAATGTCAGCGCCTGGGTTTAGAGGTCATCGCTTGTGATCGCTACGAAAACGCACCCGCGATGCAAGTTGCTCATCGCAGTTACACCTTAGATATGCTCGATGGAGAGGCGCTGCAGGCGATCATAGAACAAGAGAAGCCGCACTACGTCGTCCCAGAGATTGAGGCGATCGCGACGGATAAGTTAGTTGAGTTGGAAGCGCAAGGTTTAAACGTGGTGCCGAGTGCAAAAGCAACCAAGTTAACCATGAACCGTGAAGGTATTCGTCGCCTAGCAGCAGAACAACTTGAACTGAACACATCTCCGTACCGCTTTGCTGATACCTATCAAGAGTTCAGTGCCGCTGTGGAAGCGGTGGGTCTGCCTTGTGTTTGTAAACCAGTGATGAGCTCCTCAGGTAAAGGTCAGAGCATCATCAAATCCGCACAAGATGTGGAGCAAGCTTGGCAATATGCACAGCAAGGCGGACGCACAGGCGAAGGCCGGGTGATCGTTGAAGGCTTTATCGATTTCGACTACGAAATCACTTTGCTGACTGTGCGCGCTGTGGATGGGGTGCATTTCTGTGCGCCGATTGGCCATCGCCAAGAAGACGGCGATTATCGCGAATCTTGGCAGCCTCAAGCGATGTCAGAAGCCGCGCTCGAAGCCGCACAGCAAGCAGCGCAGCAAGTGGTTAATGCGCTGGGTGGTTATGGCATCTTTGGCGTAGAACTGTTTGTGAAAGGCGATCAAGTGATCTTTAACGAGGTCTCCCCTCGTCCACATGATACCGGCCTAGTCACCTTAATGTCTCAAGACAACTCAGAGTTCGCACTGCATGTTCGCGCCTTTACAGGACTGCCGATTAATCACATTGCTCAACATGGTCCAAGCGCCTCTGCTGTTATCCTTGGCCAAGGCCGCTCCAACAATATTCAGTTTGAGGGCATCGGTCAGGCACTCTCTATAGCCAACACGCAACTGCGTCTTTTTGGTAAGCCTGATATTGATGGACGTCGCCGCCTAGGCGTTGCCATCACACGCCGTGACACGGTAGAGCAAGCCGTAGAAGATGCAGTGACGAGCGCCGCAGCGGTCAAAGTGATCTACTGATCTGTGCCAAACACCATGAATAAAGGCTTGGTCAACAACCAAGCCTTTCTGTTTCGTCAGGAAATGCTCATTTTTCTATCAGATACACTTCTTCAGCAAAGCGTGATAACCCCTTTTGCGCAATTTTAGGATGATCAGGACCGGCCTCATCGCGATGTAACTTGGTCACCTTATACTGTGCGTACAACTCGCGGATCTCTTGCTCTGGTACCGAAAACGGTGGTCCTGCCATCTCACTTTGATCATAGTCGAGTGACACCAGTAGCACTCGCCCACCCGGGTTAAGCAGCGACTGAATTCTATGCACATACTCGACCCGCATTTCTGCAGGGAGCGCTATCATTGACGCTCGGTCATAAACAACATCAACAGGTTTAATCGGCGCAGTAAAGAAATCACCCGTATAAATAGAGAGTTCGTCAAACTGAAACAGCTCATGTTGACCATTTATCGGTATCACCATCGGGGTATAAAAGTGCTCAGCAAAGAAAGCTCTAACCGCGATATTGCTTAGTTCAACACCTTGTACATCACCGTGCTTACTAGCCAGCCAGACTAAGTCTTCTGACTTACCACATAAAGGAACAAACACTTTATCTTCATAGTTTGGTTGCGTGTGTGGCCAAAACTCAATCAACAGTGGATTCACGTCTTCTAGGTGAAAACCAATTTGATTGGAGGCCCATTTACCGTGCCAAAACTCTGGATCTTTCATTACGCTTCTCTAAAAACTGACGGATAGCGCTATAGATTAGCGGAAAGTATTTTGTGTTGGTATCCCTCTCTCCAACGTCATTCAGATTAGGTTCATTTTTTTCGGCTATATTAACCATCACTCACAACTAAGGAACCAAATCTCGTCTCATGACTCTAACCAATGAAAACGAGAAATGGCTCAAACTTTTCAACTATATCGGGTTATTAGGATTGGGATTGCTGACTCTGCCCCCACCTAATAATTAGAGATGATTAGCGCTAGTGGACACCTTTTACGTCACCGTTTAGCCCAGCCTAACCATCTAAGGAGAGTGCATGAGTTTGTTCTTGCGTACTACGGCATTAATGCTTCTGATGCTCAGCCGAGCACCCGCTTTTGCCGCTATACCCACACCGCCTGCGAATGAGGAAAACCGCGCCACCAATCAAAACGAGGTCTGCTCGAAAGCCTTCAAACATAACCTCAGTGGGTTGTATGGTATTCAGTCCATCGACACCAGACCGCTGCAACCTTACACGGACTTCGACATCCTTTACAGCAAGGCTCACCAAGCCCAAGCGGAACTAGAAACCCTGTGCTCTAGTACCGCGCTACTCACATCAACCGACGCCTACTTTGCCGGAGTCAAATCTTCCCAGCGTGCCAAAGAAAAAATCGCTCTCGAACTCGACGGTCAAGTCGAACGCATTACTGACCTTGCCCGCGCGACGCTTGTGGCTAACGATATTGAAAGTCTGATGGCGGCTTACGAGGTGCTCAACCGTGAAACCACGGTAGTCAAAGTCAAGAACCGCTTCAAAAAGCCTGCCGAATCCGGCTACCGTGACTTAAACCTGTTGGTGCAATTACCAAAGACAGGCCTTATTGCTGAAGTGCAGCTTCATCTGCAAGCGATCGCTGAAGTAAAAAGTGGTCCAGAACATGACATCTACGAGAGAGTGCAAAAGATTGAGCGTCAAGCGGCGCTTGAACATCGACCATTGAACGCGTTCGAGACAGCGCAAGTGCGCACCATGCGCCTTCAATCAAAATCGCTCTATCAACAGGCTTGGCAACCGTACATTACCACTCACTTAAGCGCTGCTTAGGTAACCTTAGCGCCCGCTTAGCGACTCATTTCATTACCCACAAAAAAGCCGATAGCTCAATGCTGTCGGCTTTGTCCTCCACCTACCGGTGGAGAAAAACATCGCAATTTAGAGGTCAACAGTTGCAATATGAGCAGAAATAGTTAAACATTTGTATAGTCAATTTATAGACAAATATGAAATATGAGTGATTCTCCCCTTTATCTGCAGATAAAACGCTACATTGTGGACCAAATAGACAGTGGACACTGGCCCGTTGGGCACAGGATCACCACTGAACTGGCGTTAACCGAACAGTTTAATGTCAGCCGAATGACAGTTAATAAAGCGATACGAGATCTGGTCTCTGAGGGTCGCCTGTTGCGTCGTCCTCGCCTCGGTACCTTTGTCTGTGCGCCCGATGACAAGGCAGAGTCGCCGCTGTTAGACATTCGCAATATCGCCAGTGAAGTCGCTCAGCGCGGTAAAACCTACAGCAGTAAGGTCATCAAGCAAATTGCCCTTAATGCAGATGACTCGGTAGCGATGAAACTCGGCGTCATGCTAGGCAGCCAAATTTTCTATAGTGAAATCATACACTTTGAAGACAAATCCCCAATTCAACTTGAGATGCGCTGGGTCAACGCCAACTATGCGCCCAACTATCTGGAGCAAGACTTCTCTGAAATCACACCTAACCAATATCTTTCGGAAAACTGCCCATTGAGCGCCATTGAACATACGGTAGAGGCGATTGTCGCTAGCGATGCAGTGCGCAGTGCACTGCGCTTAGCCGTCAACGAGCCTTGCTTACTACTCAATCGTCGTACTTGGAGTGAAGATAAACTGGTCAGCACCGCGCTGCTCTATCATCCTGGCACTCGCTATAAGCTCAGCTCCAAAGTACTCCTCGACTAGGACAGTTGAATCAGGCTGCCATAAGTGCACTGGCTGGTACATTGTACCTCTAGTGCCCGTATAGCCCGACAAAAGTTTCATTGATCACATTTTAGCAACATCAATCTTGTACAAATCGTTTATCTGAACTCATAATTGTATATACATTTAATTTTGAGCAAGTGTTATGAGTGCGATTTGCGATCATGTTTTGACCAACGCCAAAGTGGTCACCATGCAACCAGGCGAGGCTGGTTATACCGTTTCACAGCCGTGCAATATCGGCATCCGTGAAGGCGTTATTACTGAGATAAGCGCCAAGGCTATCGAGGCCCATCAGCAGTTTGACTGTCAAGGCAAGTTAGTGACCCCAGGCTTTATTGATTGTCACACTCATCTAATTTTTGCCGGTAGTCGCGCCGACGAGTTTGAAAAGCGCTTACAGGGGGTGCCCTATCAAGAGATCGCCAAACAAGGCGGTGGCATTCTGTCGACAGTGCGTGCCACTCGTCTCGCCAGTGAGCAGCAGCTAACAGAGTCAGCTTTGCCAAGGCTCGATGGTTTAATCCGCACAGGCGTGACCTCCGTTGAGGTGAAATCTGGCTATGGTTTGACCTTGAACGACGAGATTAAGATGCTACGCGCCGCCAAAGCGCTAGAAGCGCACCGAAAAATTCGCGTCACCACCACTTTGCTCGCCGCACATGCACTGCCTCCGGAGTTTGCTGGGCGAGCCGACGACTATATCGCGCACGTTTGTGAAACCATCATTCCTATGGTCGCCGAAGAAAACT